>NZ_LQZA01000001.1:647649-971474 GCF_001581925.1 Ferrovum sp. PN-J185 | reverse complement strand
TAATTTAAGTATTACAACGGGTGACGGTAATGACTCATACAATATCAATACATCAAGTGGTGCTGGAGATATAAATCTTACTTCTGGAAATGGTAGTGATACGTATAACGTAATAGATAACTCTGGCAATTTGAATATTACATCAGGTGACGGTAATGACTCATACAATATCAATACATCAAGTGGCGTAGGAGATATAAATCTTACTTCTGGAAATGGTAGTAATACGTACAATGTTACAGATAACTCTGGCAATTTGAATATTACATCAGGTGACGGTAATGACTCATACAATATCAATACATCAAGTGGCGCTGGAGATATAAATCTTACTTCTGGAAATGGTAGTAATACGTTCAATGTTACAGATAACTCTGGTAATTTGAATATCGTAACTGGTAGTGGTAATGATACCTTCTACATAAATACTGCTAGTGGTGTTGGGCAAGTAAATATTACCGTTGGCGATGGAAACGATATATTTAACTTTAATTCTAGTGCGAATTTAAATGTGAGTTTGGTAGATACTCATTCAGGAAATGATTTGTTTAATATTTCTCAAAATAGTCATATAGATATTAATAATTTTTCTACAACAAATCATGATCAGTTATCTTTGGCAAACATAATATCTGGTTCAGTAGATACTGGACATGTTCAAAATTGGATAGAAATTGTAGACAATGGTAATGGTGGAAATAGTAAAAACTCTGGCTCCTATGAATTGTTTGTAAATGAAAATCATAATTGGGTTGATATAGCCACTCTTAATTTGGATAGCAATGCTAATTCTAATAAGCCTAATTTTTATTATGATTCACAAAACCATACTATTCACTATGAATCCACGACATCATCCTCATCCGATGTTCATTTGAGTATTACGCCAAAAAATCATGATTAAAAAATATGTTGATTTTATTTTGGATAAGTCTGAAATTATTAGGTGTATGTTATTCATATAAGTCCTTTATCATTGAATTTTAAAAACTGTTATATTATTAAGAGTTTTAAGTATATAAATATATAACTAAGCTTATATGTTGTTAGGCTAGGAAGAAAAGAGAATTGAAAATATAAACTTTTAATAAAGTAGAATATGTGAATATGAGCATCTTCATACAAAATGATTTAGAATTTAATTGATTAATTTAATTTTTATTAATTAACAATTTTTTATAGCAATTTATGAACTGGTTTTGTATGAATTTACTATTTAGCACACAGTTGTTAGAGATTTGGTTGATTATTATTTTATAGCTTGATGAACTAATGTTTTCAAACAATTGAAGACTCTCTACTTTACTATATATGTAATTATCGTCGTAACCTATTAGATTGTACCTTTTAGCATCCAAGCGAGAAAGCCAACTTATATTATTAGGATCAGTTTCTTCCATTTTTTTTAAAAGTGAAGTATCTATATTCATTTCTTTTAGGTAAGAATTAATTCTTTTATATATTATCAAACTATAATCAGAAGATGCTTTTGACAAATATACTGGTATATTTTTTTTTGATTTTACATCATAACTATTTATAGAAAATCTGTGTATTCCTAAGCTTAATTCTGGCGCGTCTCTAACTACACCACTAGCGAATATCAGAACGCAAGCGCTCGCACATTTTTTAGTAACAAAAATTTGAGCGTTAAAGTTACGTAAAATTTTACCCATTTTCATTGCAATATCAACATCACCGCCTGGGCTATCGAGAAACACAATAAGACCAGCGGGTATTGCACTAAAATCATTTGATAAATTAAGTTTTAAAAATCTCTGATATAAAGTTTCATCAATACTACCGCTGATAGTAATAATTTTTATTTGAACAGAGTTCGCATTCAGTGTGTATAGTGAAAGTAATAGAGTAAACAAAATTAAAAAAATTTTATTTATCATTGGTTATCTCAATTAATAGCTTACTTAAGATCGATATGTCGCCATTTAATACATATTTTTTTAAATTTGTTGAGTGTTTTTTGGTTTTATAATCTGAAATTGAGTCACATTCATGTAGTAGTTTTAATGTTGCGTTTATGTATTCACTAACTGTATTTGTTATTGTCCAATCAGGGAACCCAATTCGTCTAAATAATCCTTCGTCAATGTGTTCATGAACTTGTTCGCCAGTTTTGCAAATACCAATTTTTTCTACTAAAACTGTATCTATGAGTCCATTAGTATTTCCAAACGGAAAGGGATTAATAAATAAGTCAGAATCAGCAATTTTTGACAGATAGTCAGAATAACTTTGTTGTCCATGGATAATATAACTGCAATTAAGTAATGTATTAAAAACTTTACTTATATATTTGTGTGAAATTCCTCTTACGTTACCTATAAGGAAATTAAAATTAATTTTTTTTACTGATTTTTTACTAATTTCATTACATGTATTTAAAAATACATAATTAATTTTCATGGACGTAGCACAAACTGTTATATTTTTATTTTTTAAATTAGTTTTATTTCTTTTAAATAGAAATTTCTCATTGAAATCTGGGGGATATCTATAAGGCATAGCATTTTTCGGTAAACGGAGAAGTTTCTCTGAAAACACTTCTTCTTTCCCAATAAAATCTTCCTCAACTACAACATAATCAATATGTGAGGAAAAGGTTGTTGCGGGATGTCCTAAACCTATAAATTGAAATTTAGCAATTCTTAGATTTGATAACCAGACTGTTAATGGAAACATGCCAACACTTGGCATATAAATAAAAATTGGATTCTCTTGTAAAGCCAAACCTTTTATAAACTTTATTTGGTTTAGTACTGTCGTTTTAGGTATTGATATATATTTATTAAAAGATTTAATGGTTGTTTTATCAACCATTTCTGAATAACCGATTCCAATAACCTCAAATTTATCTTTTAAGCCTTCGATGGATTTTGAATGTGTTCTATAAATAGAATGTGAGCTTGTGAACCATTCAACAATTACGAAAATTTTTCTTTTATTTGAATTAGTGAAATTTTGAATATCAGTAATGTTGTTTTTATGTAATAGGTTAAGAATAATTTTATTAATTATTTTTTTTACCCCATGTTTTTTTGGAGTAAAAGCGTAACTACAATGCATATAAACATCATGTAAAATAGATTGAGGTATTAAATCAATATTAAAATTTTCTTCATGTTTTGAATCCAAATACTCAAGAATTTTTTCTCTTTTTAAAAAACCCTCCTTAGTGATAATTATTCTATTACTGAGTATAGAGAAACACCAGGATAGGGTTAATTCTTTATTAATAAGCCATAGCTCATCTAAAGAAAAATCATGACTAGAATCTGGAAAACATAATAAAAGTATTGAATAAAATTGTTCTTTTTTTATAGATATTGAGTTGGTATTTTTTTTTGTGATTAAATTTATTAAATGATCTGCATTTTTTAAATCACTTGCACCATATAATATTGCAAGCCATCTTTGTAGTGATAGCAGTTGAATTTTTTGATTATTTGTTATGAAATCTGTTTCTGATATGAATAAATAGTTTAAACTTCCTAAAATTCTTGAAATAATGTAATTTTGTATTAAATCTTTATTTGGTAAATTTAACTTAATAGAAGTATTTACTATTGGCCAGTTGCCATGTGTTTTATCAAAATTCGATAATAAATCTATTAAAATACTAACAGCAGTACTTTTATTGTAAATACAGTCATGTTCAAATTGTTCAATATTGAAAGTATCCATATTTTTAATTTGATTCTGGATTGAAAATTATTTCTTTTAAAATTTCCGCCACTTTTTTATTTTTAAGAATTATTCTGTTTTCATCAGTATCTACTAAATTTGTGTTTTTTAGCTCATCAATCGAATCACTTATGTTACTCAGATAAACAATTCTTTTATGTGCAAGTCGATAAAGTATTTCAAGTGACTTGGCTGTTAAGGATGAAATTATCCTAGATAGTTCTGAATGGTAGTGTTGAATATTCTTATTATACTGATTAATTTTAAAAGAATAGGATTTGGTATTATCCCATTCGTTGTTTTGAAATTCAAAATATTTTATTTTTATTTTGCCTTTTATATTTATATTAATTTCAGACATAATCAAACAAAAACCCAAACTCTTGTCATCTTTAATATCAATATTTTCTAATATTTTATTGGCTTCATATTCTGAGTTGAAGCCTACTAAATTAAGGATTAATTTATTTGTTTTATTTATTGCTTTTAAAAGGAATATAACCTTTTCTTTTTCTGATAATTCTGCTTTTTTAATTATTGAAATTACTGAACTATTTTCTATGATTTTATTATTAAGAAGTATCTGACCTAATAATGATTTATAAAATAATTCTTCATTTTTAAAATGTGGAAGTGATATACGAAGAGCAATTAAATTTTCATTATTTGAGATATTTTGAATCAAATCTTGAATTAATACAATTTCCGTATGATCAAGACAAAATATTTTGATTTGTAAATATTGGGTTGTTTTTATTTTTTCAAAAAGTATAGATACGTAATTATAGTAATTATGATTTTTGTATTTAGTTACGTCGTTTGTTAGATCTCTATATATAGTTCTATCTTTATCGTTAGTGATTTTTTGTTCTGAATAATAAAAAAGTGACTTGGTAAATTGATAGGTAATTTCATTTACAGAAATTTGATAAAGTTTTGATAATTTTGCTAATTTTATAGAATTCTCAATAGATTCTGTTTTAAATACTATATTTTTATCTTCAAGATAAACTTCTGGTAATGTAACTATTCCGAATTTTATTGGAATAGTAATATTGTTTTTCGACCATCTAGTAAGATATTGAGCTGCAATTACTGATCTATGACAGTCATCAGAGTGATCTTGCGGAAAACCAAATAGCATCACAATACCTACTCCTGGTATTGTTATTAGATTTCCATCAAATATTGAACATATTGTTTCAGCTTCACTTTTGAGTTGGTTTATTTGGTTATTTATTTTTATTATTGATGAAGTATTTTTGTCTATTTTTTCTAATTCTGGTACAAGCGATAATGACGAAATTAGCCTCCATGTAAATTTGTTATTTAAGACTTTGGTTTTCGGATTTTTAGTTACACTATCAGAGCTTGTTAAGCTATTTTGATACTTTATTAAAGCTTGAGTCCTGTTTTTTACATTTAGTTTTTTATATAGTTGAAATAGATGTTGTTTAACAGTACCCTCAGAAATTGTTAAAGTATTACCAATTTCAAAATTGGATTTTCCTTCCTTGATCAGGTTTAATATTTGCACTTGTCTTTTAGAGAGTTTCATATTATCTCTCCTTCATGCCTTCTTTAAAGGCAATATATATAGGACGAAGCACATATTCCAATACGGTTTGATTGTAAGTAACTATATCAGCCTGCAATGTCATACCAGGCTGTATAGGTAATTGTCTTGTTTTATCTCCAAGGTATTTTATTGGTACTGTTGCATAACATAAAAAGTAGGGAAGGTTTGTTTTGTCATCGATACTACTATATGCAGAGACAACTGAAATTTTTCCATTAATTACTCCATAACGCATAAAATCATACGTATCAAGTTTGAGCCTTACATTTTGTCCAACATTAATATGTCCAATATCATTGGTTGAAACATGGAGTTCAGCACGCAATGTGTCGTTTGAGGGTACTACATTCATCACAGTAGCGCCTGGCGGTATTACTCCCCCAATGGTTCTATATTTTAGATCCTGTACAATTCCATTTGAAGGAGATCTTATTTCAGTACGTGACAACCGATCTTCTAGTTTATTAATTTCAAATACTGTGCTTTCATAATCACCTTCTGTTTGTGCTAAAGATTTTTCTGCATCTAGTGAGCTTGTTTTGGGAACAAGATTTTGTTTTGCAAGTGTTGATCTTATATTGGCTAGCTCACTTAAGTACTTAACCTCGCTTTTTAATTTTTCACTTTTTGCTTTTAATGATTCTAAATCTGATTTGGCCGCAGTATCGTCCAGTAAAATTAACATGTCTCCTTTCTTTACAATGCTTCCTTCATCCACAAATATTTTGTTTATTCTTCCGCCATCTTGATGTTGTATCACTTGTACCGAGTCGCTTGGTACAATTTTTCCAATAGCTTTGGCTACTACATCAAGTCTTGCAAATGATGCCCAAATAATCGTAACTAAAATTAAGAATGAAATAAATAAGATTGTTCCTCTTAAATAGAATGGAGAAATAGCTTCTTCCAGTAAGATGCTTTTAGCTAGATAGTTTTCAGAATCATTGCCAAATATAATCTTTTTAATATTATTTCTTTTTTTCATGATTAGGCAGCCGGTTGTACTTTTAATAGAGCTTCTGGTGAGCCTGCAGCACGGATATATCCTTGTTGCATTACGATTAACGTATCTGCTAGACGCATGTGGCTTGGTCTATGTGTGATAAATATTACGGTTTTTCTTCCTTTGAAATAACTAATAGTTTCTATAAATTTATTATTACCAATTTCATCCAATCCAGCACCGGGTTCATCAAAGAGCATGATGGGTGCATCGGTTATATATGCTCTTGCTAATATTAGTTTTTGTCTTAAACTTGCTGGTAACTGTTCAGAGGTATTGTCTCCAATTCTGTAATTAAGACCATTAGGCAGTTTTTCTACTTGTTCTAATGCTCCAGCCCACTCTAAAACTTGTTTGATTTCATAATCAGTCGCATCAGGTTTTGCTAGACGTAGATTTTGACTTATTGTGGCTCTAAAAAATTGAGTATCTTGAGGAGCGTATCCAAAAAATCTTCTGAGTTCCAGAGGATCAAGTTGTCTGATATCTACACCATCGATAAGTATAGCTCCAGCTTGAGGTGGATACATTCCTAACAATAGTTTTAAAATTGTGGATTTTCCACCCCCGTTGGGCCCTGAAATTGCAACAACTTCTCCAGGTTTTACTGTGAAATCTGCTCCAATAAGTGCGGGATCAACATTTAAAGAATATCTAAAGGAAACGCGTGAGAATTGTACTTGTCCTTTTAAATCACGTGATATTGGCGATGTGGTTGTCTCAAATCGTTCTGCTTGTATATTCATCAGTGATTCAAGTTGTTTCCCAGCAGTTTTAATTCGGTCTATTCTTGGCATATTTACAAATAGAATTTGTAAAGGATTTAATACGCGCCACATAAAAAACATAGAAGCAACTAATACGCCTGGACCAAGGGTCTTATCTAAAGTATATGGAACTGTAATAGTGATGATAGAAAGACCTGATACCATCATAATAAGATAAGATAAACCTACTAGTGTGGCAGAAAGCTTTTCTGTTTTATAAGCAGATATTGTTGCTTCAGCAGAAATTTCCTTAAAACGTTTAAACCAAATGAAATCGCCTCCAGATTCTTTTATCGATCTCATTTTAGTAATCATTTCAATTGTGAATTGGTTTCTTTTAGTAGAATTTATACCACTTTCAAAAACAAGTTTTGAGCTGTAGGGCTCTAATGTCCAATATAATATAAAATAAGTTAATACAGTCACTACCAGAACAATCAATGCATAGTGATTAATTATTCCAAGAGCAATAGCTACGACTATTGTCGCAGGTATTTCTAACATGGTACTTGCTAGTGGACCGGTAAAAAGATCTCTTATTGCTTCAAAACCACTGATACGAGCTAATTGCGAGCCAACCGAGGCTCTTTCGCTTAGTATTGGTGATAAGCTAAAAATATGCCTGATTATTGCTGTGCCAAATAAATATTCTATTCTAGCTGCAATGTAAGATAGTATTTTAGCCCTGTGAACAATCAATATGGTTGAGCTTAAAAGAGCGAGTAATACTCCGAAAGCCAAATTGAATAAAATACCTATTGAACCTGCAGGAATAATATTATTATAAATGCTCATCATAAATAATGAACTAACGACTAGTACTAATCCAGATAATATTGAAGAAATTCCTGAATAAAGAATTAATGATCTAAATCTTAATGTTGATGTTTTAATCCATGTTGAGAATTTATTATTACTGTCAACTAATTTATTTTTTGTGAAAAAGTAAGCAATACCTGATTCGTCATAATTTGTAAGAATTTCAAAGCCTGAATTTATATTACGTTTTATTTTGATTTTGTTATCGTTAATCTCATAGATCACATAGGCTTCATTACTATTAGTAATGAATAAACAGGGAGTTTGTCTGCCATCTATTTCACTTATATTGCAATTGATTTTGTGTGGTAAAAACCCTAGTTGCGCCATTGAATTTTCGAACATAGGGATTGTGAAACTATCTTGAAAGTAGGGCAGAGATTCTACTAATTCTCTTGCAGACCTTCTCCAACCAAGTGCCTTTAATAATTCGGGTAACGAACTTGAAAGTGAGTTTGATTTTCTAAAAGTTGATTGAATTGATAAATCTATTCTTTTCCAATCTTCTATCGTGATTGGTTGGTGTATGGTTTCATTTGAAAACAAATGAGAGTTAACTATATTAGATACATTACTATCATTTTGATTAACCTTGCCTGGAATCAATTTTCCATTTATCAAGGTATAGTGAATATCAGCTAAGTTTTGAATAGACGGACGTTGTGTGACTATGATAATTGATTTTGTTTTTTTAGCAGATTGTAAATATTCTATTACTAGTTTTTCTCCTTCAGCATCAATAGATGAAGTTGCATCATCAAATAAGATTATTTCAGGATCATTGGTTAAACCTTTTACTAGAGATATTCTCTGACGAAAGCCAGGAGGCATCCCTTCAACAGCAGTATCTCCAACTTTGGAATCCCATCCTTTTGGAAGTTTTGAAACAAACTCACCTAATTTTAAAGTATTTGCTTTTTCTAGTGCGATACCAATTTTTTTATCGTCATAAAGACTTATGTTTTCTATTAATGTTCCTTCAAATAGTTGTGATCTCTGTGGTAAGTAACTAATAATATTTTGAAGGTTTGTAGCACCAATATTCTCAAGTGGTATGTTCTCGTATGTTACTGTTCCCGATGTAGGTTTGATTAATCCTGCAATTATCTGCATTAAGGTTGTTCTTCCACTTCCAGTAACACCATGTATACAGATTGTTTCCCCGTATGATATTTTTAACGAGATATTTTCAAAGATGGGTTTATCTGATTTTGGAAATATATAAGAAATATTTTTAAGTTCTAGTTGACCATGTAATACCTCTGGTTTAACTAGATCTAATGAATTAGGTAATGGCTTTTTACTTAATACTTGGTTTAACTCATCTCGCATTATTTTTTCTTGCTTATGTTTTGTCCATATACCTCCCAATCGTTGTATAGGTGAAATCGATCGACCACTAAGTAATAAGCACGCGGCTAAATCGCCAGTAGTCATCTTGGTTGTTATGACAAAATATGCGCCTAATGTAATAACGAGCATATTAAGTAGAGGGGAAAAAACTGTTCCAAGATTTAAAGCAATATCCATAGCAAAAGATAGGTTTTGCATACTTTTGGCACTTGTTTCTTGTAATTTTTCATAGCGTCTTAACATTAAAATTTCCATACCCATAGATTTTAATGTATGAATGTTTCCAAGAGTTTCTGCTAAAAAATTGGTTCTTCGTAAATCAATTTGGTTTTTGTCTTTTACTGTTTGATCATATTTAAAATTTGTTTTCCAAACTACAATGAAAAATATAAGATAGCCAAATAACACTAATAGCCCCATATAAACATTTATCAAAGCCATTACTAAAATATATAAAAATGTAAAGGGTACATCTATTAAGTTTTGAAACGTTTGGCCCGAGTAATAGGATTTTAAAGATTGAACTGCTTTGTAATATTCATTATGTACACCTATCCCTACCATTTCAAAATCATGGAGAGGCATTGCTAATAATCTTGATGTGATTGCAGTCATAGCTCTATGTTCAAATCTAGCTGCAATCCAAGATGAAATATGTGAACGAATAATTTTAATTAAAGACTCAAAGACTACTGCAATGATTGTCCCCGACATTAAAATTTTGAGTGTTTCTAAAGAACCATTAGCTAAGATACGATCATATACTTGTAACATGATCAGAGGAGTTGCTAATGCTAATATTGAAATAATTAAACTAGATAAAATAATCCAGACTCTGTCTTCTTTAAGAGGTGACATAGTATCTAGTATTAAAGTTGTTGGATTGTTTTTTGTATTGTTTTTTTTCATTGACTACTTCCAACAACATTTTTGTTTTTTAATGTACAGGTGTCGTTTTTAGATGTTAATCCACCACCTAATGCCTTGAATAAATTAACTGTAGATCTTAATTGATCAAATCTTGATTTGGCTTCGGCATCCTGCGAATTAAACACATCTCGTTGTACTACTTGTAATGAAACATAATCCATTGCACCTGATTGGTAAACTAGTGTGCTGAGTTTTAAAAGATTCTTTGTTTTATTTAAAGCTTTTTCTAGCTCCGCTCTCTCAATTGAGGTGATTTTGATCGCAGCTAAAGCATCTTGTACATCACGAAGTGCATTAATTATTGTGTTCGAATATTGAGCAATGAGTTCTCTGTTTTTCGCTTTTTCTAAATCAAGTTGATTTACCAGTTTTCCCCCGTCAAAAACTGTAGCAAAAGCGTTTATTGAAAATGAATACAACAAACTGTATGGACTCATGATTTGTGTAAGATTTTGTGATGCTTGACCATATTCATCTGTTAGGCTGAATGTCGGTAATAAGTTAGCTCTAGCAGCCTTAACATTTTCATTACTTGACTTTAATTGATACTCAATAAGTCTGATATCAGGACGGCGACATAATAAATCTGAAGGTATACCTAATTTTATTTTAGGAGGAATAATTCCCTGAAGTGTGTCTTTTTTTATATTGATATTATCAACAGATGTACCTAAAAGAATTGCCAAGTGATCTTCAGCTGTTTGTTTTTGTAGTTCTAGTGTAGCGATGGCGTTTTCTACTAAAACTATAGTAACCTCTTGTTGCTGAAGTTCAAGTTCTGTTGCTTCACCTGATTTTAATCTTGTTTGGATAGCTTGTTGAACACTATTGGCAATTTTTAAGTTATTGTTTGCAATTAAAATTCTTTCTCTTAATGAGAGAACCTCAAAATAGGTGGTTACAACATCTGATATTAAAGTAAGGGCTACCACATCCCTATTTTCTTTACTGGCTTTTAACAGTTCTAAGGCTGAATTTCTTTGGTAATGAAGTTTATTCCATAAATCTACTTCGTATGTAGCTCTAAACCCAAACTCATAAACATTTAGATTGTTATAATTTGAAAGAGATGTTGCTGTACCTGCACCTAGAGCAGGACCGCTTGTGGTTTCTCCAGCAAAAATTCCAATTGTAGGCATTAAATATGATTTTGCAATATTGGCATTTTTTTCAGCCTGATCAATTCTCGTAATCGCAATTTGTAGATCAAAATTTTTAGAAATAGCAGTTTCGACTAAATCATTTAATTCTGTTGAATTAAACTCTTTCCACCATAAGTCTTTCATTTTTGGAAACTTAGGGTTTGTTTGAACGATTTTATCGTCTTCTGATGGGGTTACTGTTAATTTACTCTCGTAGGTTTGATCTTTGTAAACTCTAGGTACCCATTGGACAAAATCATCGGGATTATCATTCTTTTTAAAGGCGTAAGCAAACGGAGTTGTACTATTACAACCGGTCAACATTACTATCTCTAAAAGTGAAATAAATAAGAAAAACTTTTTTTGCATTGCACCAAATAAAAAAAATGATATTAATTATGACATTATCAACTAAAAGTTATAAATTTAAAATAAACTTACTGTTCTAAGATTAGATCTGTAATTGATTAGTTCATAAGTTTTCTTTCTTATACCAATAGTTCTAACTGAAATTAATATAAATTTTGAAGTAATGAATTTTAACTAATTGATTTTATTGATTTTTTAAACAAAAATAATAAATTTTAATTAATAATAGATGACTTCAGATAAATGCTGATTTTTGTTGTAATTTTACAACGCATTATACTGTCTAAATTTTATTTACTTGTATATCTTTACAGTCTAAATGTAATAGTTGTAAATTCAAGTAAGTTATTTTTGAAAAAATTAATTTATGATTACAAGTAAACAGTTACTTGAATTAACAGGTATTTCAAGGGCTACTCTCAATAACTACATTTCACTTGGCTTTATTCCTAAGCCTCAAGTTATGTCGCCATTAGAAAACAATAATAGTTCAACAAAAAGAATAGGTTTTTTCCAAGATGAAGTTATAGAACGTATAAATGAAATAAAACATTTAAAAAAAAATGGACTCGGAATATCTGAACTTATAAATTATTTCAAAACAAAAGGATTATTAGTTTATAAAAATGAGGAAAAAATCCATATAGATACTGTTAATAATGTCACCATGTCGTTAGACAGTATAAATTGTCCAAGTTTAATGATTAATTATAACTTTGAGGTTGTTTGGTTAAACGACTCTGTTAAAAAACTTATATGGAACAATAAGTTAAAATTAGATGATAATACAAAATTAAGAAATATTTTCGATGTAATTAGCCAGGCAAATTTTTTTTTAAAAGAAGATACATATTTAAGCTTAATTGAATTATTTGTTTTTTTGGCAAAAACAAAATACAACAAGTCTCAAATAGAGTCAACTATTGTAAGTAAAACAAGTACTATTCTAAATATAATTTCAAATGCTTACGATAAAGATAGTGATTTTGATTCGGTGAGAGGGGTTTTACTGAAAGAAATTTTCATTGAAACTAATGAGAGTACTTCTAATATTTATAATATTGCAATTACTACTTTTCGTGAAGGTATTTTATTAGTATTTGTACCTATTGCTGAGTATTCAGATTCTATAATTAATTACCTTAGCCGCCGTGATCTCGTTATCAAAGAGTTATTGAAAAATAAAATCCCTACATTAACTTCTTTTGCTGTATTAGTGACAGACTTGCAGTCATCTACAAGAATTTGTGCAGAATTACCCGCAAATGAATATTTTGAATTAATTAATGAAATTTGGACATCATTAGACCCTATATTTAGACAGTTTTACGGTACCCATGGGAAGCATGTAGGAGATGGTTTAGTTTATTATTTCTTTCCCAAACCCGACTCCTCATATACGTTCAATGCAGTTCAGTGTGCAATGATGATTAAGAATGAGATGAGGAAAATTAATGAACGATGGAAGATAAAAAAGGGTTGGCTTAGAGACCTTTATTTAAATACGTCTATTCATGAAGGACAAGAATGGTTGGGTACATTTCAGACTTCAACTTCTATCGAATTCACGGTATTAGGTGATACTATAAATCAGGCTTCAAGAATTTGTGATTTTGCTAGATTTGGAGCAATATGGGCTAGTAAAAAATTAATGAGTCAATTAACTTTTGATGAGTTAAGTAAAGTACATTATGGTGTTTATAGGTTAAACAATCAAAATCAGCAAACTTTCATAAGTAATACTTACGCTCAAGTAGACACTTTAATTGATCTAAACACCCCAAAACACGACAAGTTAAAAGAGATAGCAACGTTAAGTATTACGGAAATACAATCAATCAGTTTATAAATCACCTTATACAGATTTAAATTAATACATAAAACTATAAGATAAAAATTGAGTGAAGGTAAATTATTTTAGGGTTTTCTTATAATAAAAGAGATAGTCAATTTGATTACTTAGAAACAGAAATCAGTTTTTATTATTAAAATAACTTCCTTCAAGTAAATAGCATTCATGTGATTTGAAAAAACCCATCAATTTCTCTGAATTGATACCTCCAATAATTAAGTTTGTGCTCACCATTTTTGCTAATTGTATAAATAGTATTAGAGAATGTATACTTTTCTCATTGGTGTAATCTTGTTGTTTTATATGTTTTTCAGAAATTTTTATTGCAAATAAGGGAACAGAGTTAATCGTCATTATCGTTATGGAGCTTTGTTCAAAATTATCTAGAATTATTTTTACTCCTAATTTACTGATATGCATAATGACAGGTAATAATAAATCCTGATTTTCATGAAATTCTTCATTACATATTGAAATGGCAAGTTTTGATGTGTTTAAAGAATAAATATTAATTAAATCTTCTAAGAAATTTCTAAATTCTGGATGCAATAAGCTTTTAGATGATAATTCAACTGAATAAATTACAGGCTCTTCATGAGGAGTGTTTGAAATTTTTCTAATTACTTGTTCCAGTAACCACTTCTGGATATCAATAATAATACCATTTTGTTTTGCTACATCATAAAAATCGTCAATAGTTATTAATTCATTAATATTTCGCTGCCAAAATAATTTAGTTTCAAGCAAATAAATTGAGTTATTTAGAGTGTTTATTACTGGTGTAAATGTAAAGTTAAATTTACTATTTACGATTGAATTTTGTAAATCTAATTCCAGTTTAGACCTTTTTGTGATTGTTTCTTGCATTTGTTTATCATAAAAGCGTATCTCGTTTCTTCCGATACTTTTTGATTCATACATAGCAAAATCGGCTTCTTTAATAATTTCTTCAGTATTGTTTTTTTGCTTTGAAAAAATACTAATTCCAATACTACAAGTTGAAAATATATCTTTTCCTTTTAGCTTGAATGGTTTGGTGAAGGATTTTTTAATGTGTTCAGCAACAATTTTTGTACTATTAATAGAGTCTATAACCGTATTTCCAGTATTTTCAATTAGAATGACAAACTCATCTCCACCAATTCTCGCTATCGTGTCAACTTCTCTAACAGTATTTTTAAATCTATTTTTAATTTGAATTAGTAAGTCGTCACCTGCATCATGACCTAGAGTATCATTAACATCTTTAAATTTATCTAAATCAATAAACATTAAAGCACTATAACAATTTAAACGATTATTCATTGCAAACGTCTGTTTAATTCTTTCGTTCAACATTCTCCTGTTTGGAAGTCCAGTTAACATATCTGTTAAAGCCATATTTTTGATATGTTCCTCATTAATTTTTCTGACGTCATCATTCCATAATATGCCATGTATTGCAGTTGGAATACCTTTTGAGTTTTTAATTAGCATTCCATGTGAAGATATATGGTGTACGGATTTATCTCTCCAAATTACTCTGAAATCAATATAGTATTTAGTACCATGCTTTTTTGATTGTTCAATCATTGTTAAATATTTACTTTTGTCATCCGGATGAATGATAGCCAATAACTCTTTTTCAGTTCCTTTGAATTGATCTTTATTAATATCTAATATTTGATATGTAGTGTCGTCATAGACCCGCAAGTTAGTCAGTAAATCTATTTTCCATGTACCCATTTGACCGGAATCAAGTGCAAATCTTAATTCTTTCTCAGAGTTTTTAAGTGCAATATTAATTCTATTTTTTCTTTCAATATAAAATATGAGTAAAGTACTCAGAAGAGAAGCTATAAATAAAATGATATAAAATTTGGTATTGTTTTTTCTTAAAATATCTTCTTTATTTGCTTTAAATACTAAAAGCCAGTTTCTTTCTCCAATATTTAGGCTTTTTTCAATTTTAAATAGATTCTGATCTTTAATATTTGTTTTGTTTAATATTGATGAATTAATGTTTTCATTTGACTGATATAAGAGTTCTTTTTTGTTTGTGTCTGTATTGTCATATAAACATAAAGACACATATTTAGGATTAATTTTATAAATTGCTCTACTAATTAGATCACCAATACGTAACACTACTAATGAAAAGCCTAATAAATCAGTTTTCCCTTGAGTTAGCGCATTTTTCTTATAAACAGGATAAAAGATTAATATACCAGTCTGAGTTTTCTGCTCTTGAACTAATTTAATACCTGCAGTTGCAATAATACTGTGACTATATTCTGATTTATTTAATGCTTTGCTTCTTTTGGGATTAGAATCCAAGCTAAAACCTAATGCATTTTCGTTTCCAACATATGGTTCTACATACAAGACAGGATAATAAATGGGTCTTTGAATATCAGTCTCTATTTTATTTTGATTTTTTCTGGTGAATCTAAAATTTGGTGAATTTTTTTTACCGATTGCTTCGTACAAAGGTCTCTCTTTATCATAAACCTTTGGAACCCATTCTAAGGCTTGAATTTCAGGGGTGTGAGAAATTAAATGTGTACTATAGTTTTTAAATTGAATATTAGATAAAGTGGGGTTAGAGTCAAAGGTACTTCCTAATAATTCGACATCGAGTAAACTATCGCTTATGTTTTTTTCAATTGAGAAGTAATCTTTATTGCTAATACTTTGAAAAGTATAATAAGCTTCATTAAGTTGATTGCGTTCTTCTTTTTGATATACAAAGAAAAGTATAGTTACAGTAACTATCAATACCAGAATACTAGGTAATGTTAATTTCATCTTAGAACTTTCTTTGTTGTACAGTTAGATAAATTTTTAAAATTGATTTGAATAAATTTTTAGTTACTTAAGTAAAGTAAATGATCAATTTTAAGATCTGTTAGTATTATTGAAAATTATAATTAATGACTCAAATCATAAAACAATATAAAGAAATAAATAAATAAGTCTATAGTAAGTCTGCAAAAAGATAAGTAGTCTTACTTCCTGCATTATATCAGATAAGTAATAATAAAATCTCTGTTTATGTTAATGATTAATATATGTTTTTCTTTATAAAATGACGTAATAAGGTATTTATTGATTTTATAAGCGTTTTAGTTACTGGTATTGTTACATTTTATTGGAATAATAGATATTTAACTTTACAAGAGCAGAATATGATTTAATTTTATTGTAAATTTAGATAAATTTGTTAATAAGGCATTATTCTAAATCTTGGTTAATTAATATCTTGTACTAAAGATAGTAACGTATCTACAACTATTGAGTCATATAAAATCCCTTTACCTTTTATTAGTTCTTCAAGGGCTTTTTCATGGCCAACTTTTTGTCTATAAGGTCTATTAGTAGCCATAGATTCATATACATCAGCCACAGCAATTATTTTAGCTTCAATGAGTATATCTCCTGAATGTTTTCCTTCAGGGTAGCCACTACCATTTAATCGTTCATGGTGTTGATAAACGATATCTGCAATAGGCCAGGGAAAGCTAATATTTTTTAAAATATTGTAACCTGCATTTACATGAGATTTTAAAATGTCTCTTTCTTCGTTTGAAATTTTCCCCGATTTATTCAAAAGTTCTTGTGGAACAGTGATTTTACCAATATCGTGCAATAAAGCAGATATTTTGATTGCCATTATTGTATCTTTATCTAAGTTTAATTTTTTCGCAATGTCGATAGCAATGTTTGAGACTCTACTTTCATGCCCCACTGTATATTGATCGTGAAATTCGTTTATTGTAGATATGAGGTTAACAATTTCAAGAAATAATTTATCTTGCTTTGCATTTTGCAGTTCATTTTCAAGAATATACCAGGATTCATTTGCTAATAATTTGGCTGTTTCAAGATCTAAATCTGTATACTTTTCTTCCTTATTTAATACTCCAAAGTATGTGACCATATCTTTGGATTCTACCATTGGAACAATTATAATTCTTTCGTTCTTGGAGTTTTGAAAATGTATATTTTGTTCTTTTTTATAAGTTTTAAGTTCATTGATTATTATTGCATTATCTTCGATTGTAAAATTTTTAATTAATGAGAATTCTTTCAAAAATTCATCACTTTCGTGGTTTCTAATAGTATCCCTTTGTTTAATATAATCAAGATAATAATCAAATTGATTGTTTGATTTATTATGAATTACTATAAATGCGGATTTACTCTTAGTTAATGTAATAAATTTTTCTTTTATATAGTTTATAAACAATTCAATATTATTAAATTCTTTTTTCTTTTTTGATAGTTCTAATACTAGTTGGTCACGTTTTGTTTTAAAAAGTAATGTTTCTTCTATTAATTGTTTGTGTGATAACTCTTTTATTAAAGTTAATGCATTAATAGAAAAAAAGTCATACATTGATAATATAATTTTAATTAATATTTCTTTTTCACTATTTGTTTTCTTATCAGCATTAATTTTGGCTTCTTCAATTGTAAGCCCACACTGTATTCCATATACTATATATGACAACTCTCTATCATGTTCTAGTATATGTTCAACTAGCCAGTTTGTGAGATAACCCAATAAATCGTTGATTATGTTTTCAGTTGGAGTATTGTCAGCATGAAGTTTTATAGCGTTAATTTTTTCAATAAATCTATCATGTGATTTTTTATGTAAGATCGCACTACTGTCGTTTTTTAAATACTTTTCCCACAGTGATTCCTCTGTTTTAAAATGATATTGGGTGTAATCAACTAATTTTTCAATAATGTCTTGTAATTCTGGTAGTTTTGAATTAAATGAGACATGTGTGGCGACTTCATTAAGAATTCCAACTAATTTTTCATGTTGTTTATCTATTTCTTCAATACCAATTTTAAAATATTCATTCCAAGGAAAAATATCAACAGATTTTTTTGTGTTTATAGGTTTCTTGGTATTTATCAATTGATTTTTATACATGTTTAAATCGCAATTAATATTTAAGATATGTAAGAGTTGATGATAACAATTTTTGCTAATAGGCTTAATTTAGTTAGCATCATTGCTCGTTCTATTACACATTTATTCTTTTTTCGATAAACTTTATAACTCATTATTAAGAATGTTTTAGAGGTTAATCTATTTTTAACTATAATAAACTAGTTATCTTGAAAATAATGAAATTTTTAGAATTTAGTGCTTTTCCTTTAACCTTTGACACTTTTTAATTTGTTTGTTAATTCTAAACGTATTAAGGATACTACTGATTCCCAATCATCATGCTTAGGTTGTCTAAATAATCTTACAGTTGGATACCAAGGCGAGTCATATCTATTTAGTAACCAACGAAAATCAGGAAAATAAGTGATCATTAGCCATACAGGCTTACCCATAGCTCCTGCTAAGTGTGCGACGCTTGTGTCCACACAAATTATAAGATCAAGACTTTCTATTAATGCAGCTGTATCTGAAAAATCCTTAAGCTCATGCTGATGTTGATGAATCTCTGGATATTGTTTAAGTAATTCAATATCAGATTCACGATACTCTTTTTGTAGCGAGTGCCATTCAATAGGTAATTTTAAAAGAGGAGTTAGTCGATTAAATGGAATACTTCTTTTTATATCATTATTATTTAATTTACTACCTGACCATACCAAACCCACTTTAAGTCGTTTATTATTATTTTTATCTTCCCAATATTTGGTTTTACTTTTAATTGAATATAAATAAGGATTTTTTGATGGAATTGTCTCAATAGTTGTCTTGAAAACATGTGGCAAACTCATAAGAGGGCAATAAGCATCAAAATTTGGTATTGGCTTTCCTTTGATAATTACAGTCATAGGACAATCTAGAGTGGCGATGACTGGTGCTAACGATGAAGGAACTAAAAAATTTATATTAGCTCCTAGCTCTTTTACTAGTGGTAAATAACGGCAAAATTGAATCGTATCACCAAATCCTTGTTCGTGATAAATCAATATTGTCTTTCCGTTAATATTCTCCTTACCTTTCCAATTAATTTTTTCCTTAGGGAAAGTGTAATAATTAGCTTTTAATTCATCTTTTTGAAATCGCCATTCGTATAACTCCCAACCTTGTAAATAGTAACCATATAAAAGTAGCAATAATGATTTGTTCCAGTTTGCTTTAATTGTATTAGGTTTGATATTTATAATATTGTTATAGTTTTCAAGAGCATTATCAAAAATTAAGTTTTTGTGAAACAAAACACCTTTATTAAAATATGCGTCTATATAGTCCCGTTTGAATTCTATAGCTTTGTCAAAATTATGGAGTGCCTCTTTTTCACGATTAATATCTTGATATACTGTACCTAAATTGTTATAAGCTGAAGAGAAGTTTGGTTTATAGTTAATCGCTTTTTGATAATCTATTATCGCTTCTTTAAATCGTTTTAGCCTAGCAAGTACTACTCCACGATTGTTATGTAACTCTGCACGATTTGGTTTTAATTTTATTATCTCATCGTAGTGAGCTAACGCTTCATCCAACCGATTAAGATTTATCAGTAAATTACCTTTGTTTTTATATGGATCTAAATTTTTTGGCTTGAGTTCAATCGCTTTATTAAAGTTATTGAGAGCCTCTTCGTTACAATTAAGACTAGAAAGAACCACACCCATGTTGTTATAAGCGTCTGCATAATCTGGCTTATACTCAATTGTCTTTGCATAATAGGTTAAAGCTTCTTCGAATCGTCCAATCTCTCTAAATATGTTGCCACAGTTGTAATGCGCGATAATATAATCTGGTTGTAGTGCTATTACTTTGTTATAACTAATAATCGCTTCTTCTAATCGATTGAGTAGTTTGAGTGTATTAGCTCGGTGAAAAATTGCTTCAACATAATTTGGTTTAAGTTCAATCGCTTTGTCATAACTCGCGAGTGCTTCATCTAATCGTTTTAGATCTTTAAGAGTATTACCACGATTATCATAAGCTTCAAAATAATTAGATTTGATTGTAATTGCTTTATCGTAAGAATTTAGTGCGTTATAAAATTGCTTTTGTGCATAATAAGCAACACCTAAATTATTATAAGCAGCAGCATTATTAGGGTTTATAGATAAGGACTTTTTCAGATATTCAACAGACCTGGATAAGTCATTAACTTGATTAAAGGCTGTACCTAATAGATATAATAAATTATCGTCTAAAGGGTTATTTTTTAAAATACTTAAATAAGCATTAATTGCATCTATAAAATGACCTGATTGGTGTAATTCATAGGCTTGCTTAAAATTCTGTTCCATTTTTTTTTAATATAAAACACGATAATCAAAAAACATCAATCTGTAACCTACGGTGAAAACTTACATTTAATAATATTAATATAAATAGCATAACTTACTTTTTAAAGTTAATCTCTCACTCAAATTAATTATGTTTTAATTGTTACATATTATCGATACGACTCTTATATAATTATATTTTTGTAATTAATTCCTTAAATTATGATTGTAAGACCTCGTCTAAATTGGTTCAGGATGTTGTTTGTAATTCGAGGTTCTGTCTTACCTAGAATACTTTTTCAATTAATAATAATGGCATTAATTTCAACAGCAGTCACATTTTCACAAGGTGACTTGTTTGGTTGGAAAGTAGGGCTTAATTTTGTTCCATTTACACTTATTGGTGTGGCGCTTGCTATATTTTTAGGTTTTCGTAACACGGCTAGTTATGATCGTTATTGGGAAGCCAGAAAAATTTGGGGATCTATTCTTAATGTAACCAGATCTTTGGCTAGACAGCATTTAATCTGGATTAAGAATAAGGAGAAAAATCAAATATTTGTGTATCATTTAATTGCTTTTGTTCATGGCCTACGCCATCAATTAAGGGGTACTAATGAAACTAATGAGTTAGAGCCTTTAATTAACAAGGAACTGTATACCAAACTAAAAGAAGCCCATTTTCGGCCAAATTTAATTTTATTGACATTGGGTGAAATGTTGGCGGATTCAGTAGAAAGAAAAATAATACACCCACAGCTAGCGGCTAATATTGATCAAAGCCTTAACCAATTAACTGCTGATCTTGGCGGTTGCGAGCGTATTGCAAACACTCCTATACCTTTTACTTATTCTGTAATTATTCATCGAACAGTTTATATCTATTGTTTTTTACTACCATTTGCACTTGTTAGTAGCATAGGTATACTAACACCGTTGGTAGTAACGTTTGTTGCTTACACTTTTCTTGCTTTAGATGCGCTCAATGATGAATTAGAGGATCCTTTTGGGTCAATGCCAAATGATTTACCTTTGGAGTCTCTTTCAAATGGTATCGAAATCAGTTTACGTGAAATGCTTGGAGAAACGGTTCTTCCAAAACCAATATGGCCTGAGAATTACGTTTTACACTAACTAAACAAATTTTGAATTAGATTTCTATCGATAATTTAACAATATGTAACATTTGAACAAAAAACTTATTGTTAGATTATCGGTACTAATAGAGTATATGTTTAAGTAAATTGTTATTAGTTGTCTACTGAATTCATAATTTAACTGATCTTGTCTTTACAACTTATATTTATAGGTGAAGTTATGACAAAAAAACTCATACTATGTTTAATAACTCTCGGACTTTTGTTTAGCTATAGTGCTTTTGCAGATGGTTGGCGAGGTGGTGAGGGCTGGCGCGGTGGCGAGGGCTGGCGCGGTGGCGAGGGTTGGGGTGGTGGAGAGGGTGGTTTTGAGGGTGCGGTAGGTGTGGGTGCTGCTGTGTTAGGTGGTTTGGTTGGCGGTATGTTGGCACAACAACCAGTTTACGCAGCTCCAGTAGCGCCAGCTCCTGTATATGCTCCTCCACCAGGATATTCTTATCCAGCTCCTCCAGGCTATGTTCAACAGCCAACTTATGCTTACCCTGTACAACCAGCTTATGTACAGCCAGTATATCCAGCGCCAAGTTATGGTGGATATTATGGTGATGATGATTGATTTATTTCAGTAATACATAATTGGTAAGCTAGATTTGGTTCAATAACCAAAGTTGAAATTCACTACAACTAAAACCACGAAATATAATTGTGGTGCCGGGAAGAGGACTCGAACCTCCACAGTGTTGCCACCGCCAGGACCTGAACCTGGTGCGTCTACCAATTCCGCCATCTCGGCTTAATCGTTATTATTTCATATTATTGTGAGATAATCTAAACATAATAAAAAAATAAGTACATCATTTTAAAAGGCACCTAAATTTTGTCAAACAATAAATCGATTTTAAGATCACAAGATCCTTTTTTAGATCGTGAGAAAAATCAATATGACTCCCCTTTACCTAGTAGAGAGTTTATTCTGCAAATTCTCGAAAAAGAAGGGGTTCCTATAACTGTTGAAAAAATAGAGAGAATGTTATCTATCAAGTCTCATGAACGAGACCTGTTTGCAAAACGTTTGCGTGCGATGGAGCGTGACGGACAGCTCATGAGAAATCGCAAAAATGCTTTATGTTTGCCAGAAAAAATTGATTTAATCCCAGCTCGTATTGAAGGTCATCCAGAAGGATATGGTTTTGCAATTCGTGATGATGGTGGCGGGGATATTTTCATAGGTGCTCGTGAGATGCATAAAGTACTGCATGGTGATCGAGTAATGGTGAGAACCATAGGCCTTGATAACCGTGGACGCCCAGAGGGTGCAGTGGTAGAAGTCCTGCAGCATGTTAACTCACGTTTAGTGGCGAGACTTCACGAGAATCAAGGTGTGCTCTTTGCCGTAGCAGAAAACAGACGCATAAATCAAGATTTATTGGTTGCACCAGGTCAAACTAACGGTGCCAGACCTGGTCAGGTAGTGATGATAGAAATCATGTCACAACCTAGCCGTAATTCTGAGCCTATTGCCAAAGTTGTTGAAATTATTGGTAATTATTTAGATCCAGGTATGGAAATAGAGATTGCTCTTAGAAAACATGAATTACCTTATGTGTTTTCTAAAGAAGTTGAGGAACAAACTCATGCTCTTCCAGATTCGTTAAGAAATACTGACTATCACGATCGTGAAGATATCCGACATTTACCATTAGTAACTATTGATGGGGAGACGGCAAAAGATTTTGATGATGCTGTTTACGCTGAAAAACTTACTCATGGTGGTTACAGATTGATTGTTGCCATCGCTGATGTATCTCACTATGTTAGAGAAGGTGATGCCCTGGACAAGGAAGCCTTTGAGAGGGGTAATAGTGTTTATTTTCCTCGACGAGTGATTCCCATGTTGCCTGAAAAATTAAGTAACGGGTTATGTTCGCTTAATCCCGAAGTGGATCGATTATGTATGGTGTGTGATATGACGTTGTCCCATGAAGGCACTATTAAGGACTATCGTTTTTATCCCGGTGTTATGCATTCAAAAGCACGATTAACTTACACAGAAGTAGCTCAAGCCTTGTTGGCTCCTCAGCGTGTTGATAATAAATTACGTTCATTGTTACCTCATTTACAGGATTTAGAGTCTGTTTACCGCTTATTTTTATCATTAAGAGAGAATAGAGGAGCGATTGATTTCTCTAGTAGTGAAACAAGAATGATTTTTGATGATAGAGGTAAGATAGAAACAATTCAGCCAGTGGAAAGGAATGAAGCTCATCGTATTATTGAAGAGTGCATGTTAGCGGCAAATGTCTGTGCAGCTAATTATTTGTTAAACCATCAACAATCTACTTTGTTTAGAATTCATCCACCACCAACAGTGGAAAGATTAAAAGCGTTAAGAGACTTTTTAGGTGAATTTGGCTTACATTTAGCTGGTGGGGATAAGCCAAAAGCTAAAGATTACGCTGAATTATTAAAAAAAATACAACAACGACCTGATCAGCATCTTTTAGAAACGGTATTGTTAAGATCTCTTCAGCAGGCTATGTATAGTCCAGATAATGAGGGTCATTTTGGACTGGCTTATGAAGCTTATACACACTTTACCTCTCCTATTAGGCGTTATCCTGATCTATTAGTACATCGTGCCATAAGGGCTGTATTGAAAGGAGATAAATCTAAGTCTGATAACTTAACTGCAATTGGTGAACATTGTTCACTTACAGAAAGACGAGCCGACGAAGCAACACGTGATGTGGAGTCTTGGTTGAAATGTTTTTACATGAAAGACAGAGTAGGTGAAGAGTTTAATGGTACGGTGAGCTCAGTAACAAGTTTTGGGTTATTTGTAGCCCTAGATGATGTATTTGTAGAAGGTTTGGTTCATATTTCAGAATTAGGTGCTGATTATTATCGTTACGATGCAAATAGACATCAATTATTAGGTGAACGAACTGGAATGCGATATCGATTAGGTGATCGTGTATTGGTACAATTAGTTCGTGTTGATATGGAAAATAATAAAATTGATTTTGTATTGAAAACACACCGTTCAAAAAATGCAAGAAAGAAAAAAACTTCATGAAGAAAACAGCTATTATTTACGGCTTTCATGCTATTAAAAGTCGATTAAGGCATTATCCTGATACGCTACAAGAAATTTATGTTGACCAAGAAAGGCATGATCAACGAATGCAAGACATCAAAGCCCTTTTGGAAGAAAAGAGCATTGAATTTAAGCATGTTGATGTACAACGCTTACATGGTCTAACGGGTACAAGAAGGCATCAAGGGATTGTTGCCATTGCTAGTGCTGTACCTTTAATAAATGATATTGATCATTTAGTAGATACTTACCAGAATAACTTATTACTTCTTGTGTTAGATGGCATACAAGACCCCCATAATCTAGGTGCGTGTCTACGTGTAGCAGATGCAATGGGGGTTCATGCCATTATTGCCCCCAAAGACAGATCAGTTGCTCTATCTCCTACTGTAGCAAAGGTTGCATCAGGGGCGATGGATATGGTGCCCTATATTCCAGTGACTAACTTAGCAAGAACACTAAGAGATCTAAAAGATCAACAGGTATGGGTTATTGGAACAGATGATCAAGCAAAAGACGATATTATGAACGCAAGTTTCAGTCAACCACTGGCATGGGTGCTTGGGGCTGAAGGCGAAGGATTACGTCGTTTGACACGTGAAACGTGCGATCAATTAGTGAGAATTCCTATGTTTGGCTCGGTAGAATCATTGAATGTCTCTGTTGCTGCTGGGGTATGTTTATATGAGACTAAAAGACGCGAAAAGAGTGTTGTCTAGACAAATTTGCTAACTATATGATTTTTAGTTAAAATAAAGAGCTTTTCTCAACCTTGCTAGCTTTTATTGCCACAAAGCTGGCTTTGCCAATTTTGGCTTAACCATAAGGAGTAATTATGCGGCATTATGAAATAGTATTTATTGTTCATCCCGATCAAAGTGAACAAGTTGGCGCCATGGTAGAGCGTTACAAAAACATGGTAACCCAAGGCGGTGGTCAGGTTCATCGTTTTGAAGACTGGGGTCGTCGTCAACTTGCCTACCCAATTCAAAAGATTCACAAAGCTCATTATGTTTTAATGAATGTTGAATGTACCAGTGAAGTTCTCGCGGAGATTGAAAACGCTTTCCGTTTCAATGATGCGGTTCTTCGTCATTTGACTATTCAAATGAAAGGGCCTGTTACCGAAATGTCACCTATGATGCGCGAAGAAAAACGTGCTCCTCGCGAAGATTTAATAATGCGTGATGGTGATAGTACGGAGCCCGTTTCTGCATAGTAATGCGTAATGAAGTTGTGTTAGAGGGGGTTCTTCAGTCTCAAGAATCTCTTAGATATACCCCAGCAGGTGTGGCAAGTTTTGTGGGTGTTTTATTACACAAAATAGGGGATAGAGAAACTGAATACTCGAACGCTTCTCTAAACGTAATCGTTACGGCTTATGCTGAACAGGCGCTTGCATTGAGTCAATTGGTTTTTCCTACAACGGTTGTTGTAAAGGGTCAGTTGATTAAAAAGCATGCAAACAGTAAAGAATTAGTCATAAAAGTGAATCAATTTAAATTGAGTAATGGAGTATAAAAATGCCTAGAAAAGATATGAAGAAGGAACCACGCAACAATCAGGCAAAAAATGCCAGTATGTTTCGTCGTCGTAAATTTTGTCGTTTTACAGCCGAAAAAATTGAATGGGTAGATTATAAAGACGTAGATCTATTAAAGGATTTTATCAACGAGAATGGTAAGATTATTCCAGCAAGAATTACTGGTACCAAAGCTCGTTACCAACGTCAATTAGGTGTTGCTGTTAAGCGCGCCCGTTTCTTGGCATTATTGCCTTACACAGACTTGCACTAAGGAGAAAACCATGGAAGTGATCCTCATGGAAAAAGTTGTTAACCTAGGTCAATTAGGTGACATCGTAAAAGTAAAAGAAGGTTATGCTAGAAACTTTTTAATTCCTCAGGGCAAGGCAAAACGTGCTACTGATGCTAATAAAAAAGAGTTTGAAGCTCGCCGTGCTGAGTTAGAAAAACAGCAAGCAGAAGAGTTGAATCAAGCTAAAGTTCGTGCTGAAAAATTAGCTGGTATGACAGTAACCGTTACACAAAAAGCAGGGGTAGATGGACGATTATTTGGTTCTGTAACCAACCATGATATTGTGGATGCGTTAAAAGCCAAAGGTGTTGAAGCTGCTAAATCAGAAATTCGTTTACCAAACGGCCCATTGAAGACAGTTGGCGATTATACAATTACTGTGGCCCTCCATAGTGATGTAATGGCTGATATTTCTGTTTCAGTGGTTGCCGAATAGTTCTTAAGCTGTATATGGCTGACGATTTTCGTTCTGCCAATCTTCGTGTTCCGCCTCATAATATTGAGGCGGAACAGTCTGTTCTTGGAGGGTTGCTTCTTGATAATCACGCTTGGGATAAAGTGGGTGATTTAATTAATGAAGCAGATTTCTATCGTGAAGACCATCGTAAAATTTACCGTGCTATTCTCTCCTTAGTTGATAAAGGTAAGCCCGCTGATGTATTAACATTGTGTGATGAATTGTCATTACGTGGTGAATTAGAAGGCCTTGGCGGTTTAGCTTATATTGGCTCCATAGCTCAATCTGTGCCCAGTTCTGCTAATATTCGTCGTTATGCTGAGATTGTACGTGAACGCTCCATTATGCGTGCGCTCGTTCAAGTGGGTTCTGATATTACTGAGTCTGCTTTTAATCCGTCAGGACGAGATGCTAGGGCATTATTAGATGAAGCTGAAGCAAAAGTATTTAATATCGCAGAAAAAGGAGCTAAACACGCCCAAGGTTTTGTGGTGTTGAAAGAACCTTTAGCTCAGGTGGTTGAACAAGTTGATGAGCTGTACCGAGCGGGAAATCATGACCCTGTAACAGGAATACCTACAGGCTTTGTTGACTTGGATGAGAAAACGTCTGGTTTTCAAAAAGGCGATTTAATTATCGTTGCTGGTCGTCCTTCTATGGGAAAAACAGCTTTTGCTTTGAATATTGCAGGCCATGTCGGTATTGAATCAAAATTACCTGTTGCCGTATTTAGTATGGAGATGTCGTCTAATCAACTTGCCATGAGGATTTTAAGTTTTCATGGTCGTTTAGATGCTCATCAATTACGTACTGGTCGTTTAAAAGAAGAAGATTTTAGACGTGTATCACGCGCGCTTGAAGAACTTAATGACGTGCCCATTCACATTGATGAAACCCCAGCATTAAATCCTCTCGACTTACGAGCACGGTCACGTCGCTTACATCGTCAATATGGCGGTTTAGGATTAATCGTTGTGGATTATTTGCAATTAATGTCCTCAACCTCTGGCGGTGAAAATAGAGCCACTGAAATTTCTGAAATTTCACGTTCATTAAAAGCGTTAGCAAAAGAATTAAATGTTCCGGTTGTTGCATTGTCTCAGCTTAATCGCGGTTTGGAACAAAGGCCAAATAAGAGACCCGTAATGTCTGATTTACGTGAATCAGGTGCTATTGAGCAAGATGCTGACGTTATTTTATTTATATACCGCGATGAGGTCTATAATCCAGATTCACCTGATAAAGGCATGGCTGAAATCATAATTGGTAAACAACGTAATGGTCCTATTGGGACAGTACCTTTAACCTTTTTGGGTCATTACACTCGTTTTGAAAACTATGCTTCAGCAACTAATTTTCAGTCAAACGATTATTAATACTTGTGGCGAAAAGTAAAACTCTATATACCTGTACTGAGTGTGGTGGACAAAGCCCCAAATGGCAGGGCCAATGCCCTCATTGTCAGGTGTGGAACTCTTTAGTAGAAACAGTCATAGAATCTTCTCCCTCTCGTTTTAAACCTCTTAATGAAACTCAAAAACCGCAACGCTTGAGTGATGTAAGTCAACAAAGTATTGAGCGTATTTCATCTGGTATGGCAGAGTTAAATAGAGTACTTGGGGGGGGATTTGTCAGGGGTGGAGTAATACTTTTAGGGGGTGACCCTGGTATTGGAAAATCCACGTTATTACTACAAACACTGACTCAGGTTGGTTTGAATGGTTTACAGGTTTTATATGTAACAGGAGAGGAATCCCCTGAACAAGTAGCGGGGCGTGCTGAAAGATTAAGATTGAAAACAGGAGAGGCAGAAATTCTCTCTGAAATTCAATTAGAGAAAATTATTCGAGTAATTGAAGAGGGTCAGCCAAATTTAGTGGTGATTGACTCTATTCAAACTGTATACAGTGAAGCTCTTAATTCTGCTCCCGGTTCTGTTAGCCAAGTACGTGAGTGTGCTGCACAGTTAACCCGTGTTGCCAAATCATTAGGAGTCATGATGGTGATGGTGGGGCACGTTACCAAAGAAGGGACCATAGCAGGGCCAAGAGTATTAGAGCATATTGTAGATACGGTGTTGTATTTTGAAGGTGAAGGCAGTTCCAGCTTTAGATTAATACGCGCCATAAAAAATCGTTTTGGTGCCGTTAATGAGCTTGGTGTATTTGCCATGACAGAGACAGGACTTAAAGAAGTAACAAATCCTTCAGCGCTTTTTTTATCACACTATGACCATCCCGTGCCTGGATCGTCAATTACTGTAACACTTGAAGGTACAAGACCAATGGCGGTAGAAATACAAGCCTTAGTTGCTGAGTCTCATCAATCTGTCCCGAGGCGATTAACAGTAGGCTTGGAGCAAAATAGATTAGCTATGTTACTTGCTGTTTTAACCCGTCACGCAGGTATCTATTGTCATAATCAGGATGTATTTATTAATGCCGTTGCAGGGGTGAAAATTACAGAACCTGCTGCAGATTTGGCGATTGTAGCTGCAGCGGTAAGTAGTTTTAGAGGGGTACCTCTACCACCGCAATGGGTCATTTTTGGAGAGATTGGTCTGTCAGGTGAGATTCGTCCAGTACAAAAAGGTCAGGAGAGATTAAAGGAAGCGGCAAAATTAGGTTTCACCCATGCACTTATCCCAAAAGCCAATCGTGCTAAACAATCTATTGAAGGAATCACCCTCTATACAGTAGATAGAGTTGATGAGGCGTTGACACTCTTACGTGATCACGCCCCTTCAGTATAGTTATTTAACTCTATAATTTCCCCAGTTCTGCCACGACTGGCATCACTCATCCAATAAAGAAAAGGTTCTATTAATAAGCTTGCAGGACGTTGATCTTGATTGATTTCTCCTGGATGTGTCCTGATACGCATAGGGGTTGCTATGGGGCCTGGAGCAATTAGGTTAAACCTGATAGATAGGTTATTTTGATATTCTCTAGCAAATAATTGCATAAGGTTTAACACGGTATTTTGTGTTAAACCAAATCCTCCCCATAATGGAGGAAGTGTTAAGCCGTGATGCTCAATGGTAAAAATAACAGAAGCATCATGAGCTTGTTCAAGTATGTGTATTAAACCTTTCGTTAGTGCAAATGCACCAAATACATTACAGTTGAAAGCATTTTTCCATTGGTCTACATGTTGACTTGATAATGGCCCGAGTGGAACAAAGCGACTTGCGCAGTGTAGAATTCCATTAAGACCTGAACATTGATTCTCAATAATTAAAGCAAGTTCGGTTACTTGAGATTCAGTTAAGGTCTCAAGATTAAGAGGAACAATAACCGGAGTGATATAGCCTTTTTCTACAATTTGGTCATATGTTTGATTAAGTTTATCTAGGCTTTTACCCAAAAGTAGAACTGTTGCACCTTGTTTAGCATAGGCAATGGACATCTCTTTTCCAAGGCCAGATCCAGCGCCTGTAACAAGTATTGTCTTATTTTCTAATAACAAAGGCATGATAATTATGGCGAATAATTGATAAGGTTGTTAGAATAACATCTTATGCCGCGGTGGCGAAATTGGTAGACGCAGCAGGTTTAGGTCCTGCCGCCGAGAGGTGTGGGGGTTCGAGTCCCTTCCGCGGCACCATCCCCCCTTTTTAACTTTTTCACTTTTTTCCTTCAAAACTAAATTGGTTCGGTTTTTTGAATCTTTTAGACAAGGATGTGCGCACTGTCAATGAGCACATACAAATTTGTATACCGGTAAGGAAGTCAACCGTGAGCCAAGTATCCGGAAATTCCGGATAGTTTAACAGGACGGTTCTCGGTAGGTTAAGCGAGTATTTGAGCACTACAATCTAGATGTGTGGGATTCCCTCAATAAAACGGATACTTTCCTTAAGGGCGTAATAAGAAAGAAGTTTGAATTGATGTTGCAACAGAACATGATTTGAATGGCATTTTGGCTCTTCAAAGCGTTAATCATTTTTCGAATGTTGGAAGTTTGTCTGCTTTAATATCTCATGCACAATTGATTTTAATGATGGATGCATTGCCACAGATAGTGGCAAGACGAAATCGGTTGGTGGTTGGGTTTTATTCAGTTCAACGGTTGAAATGTGCGGAGATATTCCAGTACTACAGTCGATGCTCAAAGCGTATCCTGAGCGTACTCATGATGCATATGCCTATGGTCCAATTTGTGTTGTGGCAAGTGAGCGTGGCAAGGGTCTTGCACAAGATTAGAACGACTCTCTTTCCTGTGGAAGAACGTCACCCCGTCCTTGTGCCATGAAATGTTCTGTAGAACAAAGTAACGATGATCTGTCACAATTTTAGTTTATTATTGTTTTGTATTTTATTTTTTTGATAAATCTTAGTAATTTATACATTAAATATTCTATTAATGGATAAATTCACTACAATTAATATCTACTAGAATGAGAGTAAACCATGATCACAATTTATCATAATCCATCTTGTGGCACTTCACGCAATACATTAGCAATGATTAGAAATAGTGGAGTAGAGCCATTAGTTATCGAGTATCTTATTAATCCTCCAACTCGTAACGAACTATTAACGATGATAAAAGAGGCTAATTTATCGGTTCGCGAGGCAATCCGAATTAAAGGAACTCCTTATTATGATCTTGGTCTTGATAATACTTCTTTAACGGATGAGCAATTATTAGACGCCATGATAGCTAATCCTATTCTGATCAATAGACCGTTTGTCATTACTCCTTTGGGTACTCGATTATGCAGACCCTCAGAGACAGTTTTAGAAATACTCACTCAGCCACAGAGGGAAACTTTTTATAAGGAAGACGGTGAGCTGGTTATAAAAAAAGAGGAATAACATGTTTCAATCTGATAATATTTTACCTAATATCCAATTTGAATGTTTTAAAAAGACCAGTCTTACTGATTTTGCTCATATAGACTTTTCTACACATCCTCCTAAATTCTTGATGTTGTACGGATCTTTACGGGAGCGTTCATACAGTAAGCTATTAACATTAGAGGCTGCAAAGATATTAGAGGCGCTAGGTGGAGAGGTAAAAATCTTTGATCCTCGGGGTTTACCCTTACCTGATAGTGAACCTGAAGCTAATGAAAAGGTAGTAGAACTCAGAGAGCTTGCTAATTGGTCAGAGGGTATGGTGTGGTGTTCACCTGAGAGACATGGGGCCATGACTGGTATCCTGAAGTCACAAATAGATTGGATACCTCTAACTCAAGGTGCAATCCGTCCAACACAGGGTAAAACTCTGGCGTTAATGCAAGTATCCGGAGGATCGCAGTCATTTAACGCGGTTAACCAAATGCGGATTTTAGGAAGGTGGATGCGTATGCTAACCATTCCTAATCAATCTTCAGTGGCTAAGGCATTTCAGGAATTTGATGAACTAGGTCGAATGAAACCATCCTCTTATTACGATCGTGTGGTTGATGTGATGGAGGAGTTATACAAGTTCACCTTGTTAACTCGGGATATTTCTTCATTTTTAACTGATAGATACAGCGAACGTTTGGAACTAAAAAATAAGTAACTTTACGGTGTGTTTACAGACAAACTCAATTATTTCTTAATGATGAGTCAATTTTTTTAAAAATATTTAAAGGTAAAGCTAACATACCCAAGAGACGATTCACCTGATTTGGATCACGAAGAGCTTCCAAGCCAATTGTCATACCTAAGTGACCAAGTTTTGGATTCTTTTTATATGTACCAAATAATCTATCCCACCATGGTAGATTGAAACCGAAGTTACTGTTCATCTCTGATTTGATTGTTGAATGGTGAATTCGGTGCATGTCTGGGGTCACTAAAAATAATCTTATTATTCTGTCTACAGGAGAGGGTAGATCAATATTGCTATGATTAAACAGTGCCGTGGCATTTAGAATAACTTCAAAGCCAATGATGGCAAGGGCAGGTATACCAAAGGAAATTATAGAAAACCATTTGATCAGCATTGAGAGGATAATTTCTATAGGATGGAAACGTATACCAGTGGTTACGTCTATCTCTAAATCAGCATGATGAACACAATGTAATCTCCATAAAAATGATACTTTGTGAAACATCACATGTTGAATATATATAACCAAATCCAAAAATATAATCGATATTAGAATTTTTAAAGTAGTGGGAAGACTGATGTTATTAAGTAGTCCCCATCCATGATAATAAGCATAAAATGCAAGGCCAACTGTGCTAAGTGGGAATAGAACACGTAATAGAATTGTATTAATAACAACTATGCCAAGATTATTAGATTGTCTAGACACTAAAGAAACCAGTAGTTTTCTGCGTGGTTTGACTGTCTGCCAGGCATACATCAATACAAAAATACCAATAAAAGCAGATAGTCTGATAATAAGTTCATGGGAATAAATATAATTTGTCATTTTTTTTAATATCCCTTGATTTTAGTTTTAAAAATCATCTCAAACTATTAGGCCAATAATACATCAATAATTTCTTTATACTCTGTATTCAAGGTACTCAGCTCTGTGACAATAGCATTTTTAAGTGAGTGATGTGCTTTGGTAGCAGGTAGAGTTGTATGTATATTATGAATAGATTCTTGGATAATAATTTTCGCCAAGTGTATGTTTTTATGTAGGTTTTCAATGGCGAGCGATACGCTTACATTTTCTTCTTTTGGGTGCCAGCAATCAAAATCCGTCACAAACGCTATTGAGCAATAAGCCATTTGTGCTTCCAAAGCTAATTTTGCTTCTGGCATATTAGTCATACCAATGACATCTGCATTGATTAGTCGGTAATAATTGGATTCTGCAACTGTAGAAAACTGTGGACCTTCAATACAAATATATGTTTTATTATCATGTACTTGAAGTGTTTGTTCTTTAATTACGTTCTCAATGGACTTTTTTACTATGGAAGATAATGTAGTGCAAACGGGTTCAGCCATCGAAATATGAGCAACAACGCCTTCGTCAAAAAAGGTGCTAACTCTATTTTTTGTGAAATCTAAATATTGGCTAGGTAGAACGATATCCAATGGTTTGATACTCTCACGTAGTGAACCGACTGCAGAAACAGAAAGTAAGTATTTGACTCCAAGTGTTTTTAGTGCATAAACATTTGCTCTAAAAGGAATTTTGGAAGGTATTAATCGATGCCCCTTGCCATGTCTTGATAAAAAGGCCACAGGAATACCATCAATTGTTCCAGTAATTATAGGATCTGAAGGAACACCAAAAGGTGTATTAATAATATGTTCCTGAAAATTGGATAAATTATCCAAATCATACAATCCGCTTCCACCAATAATTCCGATACTAAATGTTTTCATAAATGTGTTAATAAAAGGTAAGTATAATATTAGACGTAAGAAGTCATAATTTATTACATAAGTTTTAAATAAGACTTAATAAAATGTTGATTTTTTACTTTAATCATATTAAGGTCAATACATAATGAGTTGTTGTACTAAGGATCAGACAAAAAACAATAGTACAAAAAAAATTAAATGTCCTAGCTGTGACAATGACAGCCATTTAGTAAATCACAAAACTATTCTTTATCAATTAAAAAAACCTTGGTTATTTGATTTTTCTGATAAAAACTTTTATTTCTGCTCTTCATCTAAATGCTCCGTTATCTATTTTTGTGAAGATAATACGACAATTGGTTTTGATGAATTAAAAATTCAAAGCGAAAGCATGAAAAACACACTGTGTTTTTGTTTTAACATCTCGAAATTAGATTTCCAACTACAGCCCAATCTTAAAGAATTTGTATCAAATCAAACAAAAAAAGGACTATGTGCCTGTGAGATAAACAATCCATCGGGTAAGTGTTGTCTTAAAAATCTTAAATCTTAACTATCACTCCTTGAAATTTTTTCTAAAAATGTAATTTTTTAGACTCTCATTCGACTACTGAGAAAGGAGTTAATTATGCTAGAGACATTACCATATTTACAAAATACAGATTTTCCGTCAATTAAGAGAAGTCAGCTGACCACATTACAGGTTAATTTAGGTTACAAATGTAATCAGTCCTGCGTTCATTGTCATGTTAATGCAGGTCCAAATCGAAAAGAAATGATGACCGAAGAAACACTGTCATATCTTATAGAGCATCTTAGTAATCCTTTAGTAGAGACCTTGGATTTAACAGGTGGGGCACCAGAATTGCATCCAAAGTTCCGAGAATTGGTAAAAACTGCTAGGAAAAATAACAAAAAAGTCATTGATAGATGTAACTTAACTATATTGTTTGAGGATGATCAAAGTGATCTCGCTGCTTTTTTGGCAGATCAAAAGGTGGAAATTGTCGCCTCTATGCCATGTTATAGCCTCAAAAACGTTAACCAACAAAGAGGTGAGGGCGTTTTTGAAAAGAGTATTGCTGCTATTAAATTATTAAATCAATTGGGTTATGGATCAGATAATTCTGAACTTAAATTACATCTTGTCTATAATCCACAAGGTCCTGTTTTACCTCCCCCCCAAAAGAAATTAGAAAGTGATTATAAACGTGTCTTAATGGATGAATTTGGAATTTATTTCAACAGTCTTTACACGATCACAAACATGCCCATTCAGCGATTTGGCTCCACGTTATTATCCAAAAAATTATTTAATCAGTATCTGACTTTACTAAAGGATAATTTTAATAGCATAAATTTAGATCATTTAATGTGTAAATCGTTAATTAGTATCGATTGGCAGGGTTACGTTTATGATTGTGATTTTAACCAACAGTTAAATATTCCGTGTAAATCCTCAAATGAAAAAATGCATATCAAAAACATCAATTTATTTAACTTAAATAACCAGAATATTTCTGTTGCCGAGCATTGCTATGGATGCACTGCTGGAAGTGGAAGCAGTTGTGGTGGTTCATTTGAGGAAAATATATCTATATGAAAAAAATTCTTATTTTTTTATTCTTAATAATCCTACTTTCTATACTTTATCATTTTAATGTTACACAGTATTTGAGTCTGCGTTATTTATTGGAAAACAAAGAAAAATTACAAAACTATACTAATACACACCAATTAACCTCTGGTATTTATTTTTTCATTATTTATATCATAGCGGTTGCTTTGTCTTTGCCTGGTGCCACTATATTAACGCTTGCAGCAGGTGCTTTATTTGGTTTTATAAAAGGAACCATAATGGTTTCTTTTGCTTCAACCATTGGAGCAACCATGGCGATGTTTATTTCAAGAATATTTATTAGAGATTGGGTGAAAAATAAATTTTCAAGTTTTATGACTGAAATAGACAAAGGTATAAGTACTGATGGAGTTATGTATCTTTTTTCATTGAGATTAATTCCAATTTTCCCATTTTTTGTTATTAATCTCATTATGGGTGTAACAAAAATGTCTTTAAGTACCTTTTTCTTGGTCAGTCAACTAGGTATGCTTCCAGGCACATTAGTATATGTCAACGCAGGTACTGAAATTAACAAAATCCACGCCTTATCTGATATAACTTCTCCTACTTTAATTTTATCTTTTGTATTTATTGGAATTCTTCCTTGGATTAGTAAACTAGTACTTAATAAATATAAGTTATCAAAACTTTACTCTAAGTGGAATAAGCCAGTTAAATTTGACAATAATCTAATCGTAATTGGTGCAGGCGCTGCTGGGTTAGTTACTTCTTATATTGCCGCAGCAGTAAAAGCTAAAGTGACCTTAATCGAAGCTAATAAAATGGGAGGGGATTGTCTTAACTATGGTTGTGTTCCAAGCAAAGCATTAATAAAAAACGCAAAGATTACTTATCAAACCAAGAAGAATCTTCCTCAAGATCTTACTCAAACTTTTGTTAAAGAAACATGGATTAAGACATTTCAAAAGGTTAACGATGCAATAACAACTGTTGCTCCCCATGACAGTAAGGAAAGATACGAGGGATTAGGGGTAATTGTAAAACAAGGATATGCAAAATTAATTGATCCTTGGACAGTTGAGATAAAAGACAATTTAAATAACACCAGTAGAGTAACAGGGAAAAATATAGTACTGGCTACCGGTGCAAGACCCATAGTTCCAACCATTGCAGGTATTGAATCTAGTGGTTACTTGACTTCAGATACATTGTGGGATCATTTTCATCAACTAAAAACACCACCCAATCACGTATTAATACTAGGAGGTGGACCAATTGGTTGTGAGCTCTCTCAAGCTATTGCAAGACTTGGGGTAAAGGTAACACTGATTGAAAAGGCTCAACGTGTTTTAATGCGTGAGGATGAAGATATCTCAAGTATCGCTCAAGATTCTCTAATCAATTCTGGTGTGGAATTACTTTTAGAGCACGAAGCATTACGTTTTGAAAAATCATCATCCAATCAAAAAACATTAGTGGTTAAACATGGTTCGATAGAAAAAAATATAGATTACGATGAAGTGATAGTTGCATTAGGCAGAACTGCTAGATTGTCTGGTTTTGGATTAGAGAATATTGGTATAAATACAAATAACAAAATTCATACAAATGACTATTTAGAGACCCTTTATCCAAATATATTTGTAGCAGGTGATGTTGTTGGCACCTATCAATTCACGCATACTGCCGCTCATCAAGCTTGGTATGCTGCTGTTAATGCTTTATTCGGAAAATTTAAAAAGTTTAAGGTTGATTATTCGGTTATTCCTTGGGTTACATTCCTTGATCCGGAAATTGCAAGAGTTGGCTTGAATGAAAATGAAGCCAAAAGTAAGGGTATAGCTTATGAAGTGACACGCTTTGAGATGAAAGAGTTAGATCGTGCTATTACTGAATTTGATACTGGTGGTTTTATTAAGGTCTTAACTGTCCCAGGAAAAGATAGAGTTCTTGGGGTTACTATTGTTAGCGCTCATGCAGGGGAGCAGCTTTCTGAATTTGTTCTAGCTATGAAATACAAATTAGGCTTGAATAAAATTCTTGCAACAATTCATCCTTATCCAACTTGGAATGAAGCCAACAAATATGTTGCAGGTGAATGGAAAAGAAATCATTCTCCTAAAAAACTCTTAGAGTTTCTTAGATTATTCCATAGATGGAGTATTAGTTAATATGAAAAATATAATTAAATTTTTATTATCAATCTTATTACTCTCAACAGTTAAACTTGCCTATACAAATACATTTAATCATGAAATTTGGGATTCATTGTTACATCAATCAGTTGTTATAAGTAATGATGGTTTTTCTTCAAAGGTAAATTATCAATTATTTAAAAACAATGTTACACAATTAGATCAATATCTTGATCAAACTGCGAAAGTTACTAAAGCAGAGTTTGACTCATGGAATAAAAATGATCAGCTTTCCTTTTTGATTAATGTTTATAACGCAAATACGGTAAAGTTAATTTTATCTAAATATCCAAATCTAACATCTATCAAAGATCTTGGTAGTTTGTTTTCCTCTCCCTGGAAAAAGGAAATTGTGAATTTATTTGGTCAAACCATTTCATTAGATGATTTGGAACATGGATTAATACGTGGCTCACATCGTTATAACGATCCACGAGTTCATTTTGCAGTTAATTGCGCCTCTATCGGCTGTCCTATGTTGAGAAATGAGGCTTATATAGGTTACAAACTGGATGGTCAGTTAGAAGACCAAGCCAAACGATTTTTATCAGATAAATCAAGAAATTATTTAAATAAAGACACCTTAAACGTATCTTCAATATTTAAATGGTATAGATCTGATTTTGAAAGTGGATGGAGAAATGCATATTCTCTAAATGAATTCTTTTATTTATATGCCAAGGAATTAGGTATACCTAATAAGAGTAATAACTCGTATAACACTACTCAAATAAAAATTGATTTTCTTGATTACAATTGGAAATTAAATTCCTTTAACTAAAATGAAAAGTGAAATATTGATTATTATTCCAATCCTTAATGAGTCAACACAAATTAATGACTTAATTAACCATTTGTTATGGATTAAAAAATTTAATTTAGATGTTATTGTAGTTGACGGCGGTAGTACCGATGGATGTACTAAGAAAATTATAGATTCAAAGATTCCTCTAATTTCTTCCTCAAAAGGGCGTTCGATTCAAATGAATGCTGGTGTAACTTTAGAATGCTATAAGTTACTAATTTTTCTTCACGCTGATACTCGTTTAACAGAACACGCTGTAATGGATTTATTAAAATTAAACGTAAAGGAAGATAGTTGGGGTAGATTTGATGTCGAAATAATAGGTAGTTACTCTTTTTTTAAAATTATCTCTTTTTTTATCAATTTGCGCTCGAGATTATCAGGAATTGCAACAGGAGATCAGACTATATTTATATCCTACAAACTCTTTAGACGGATTGGCGGATTTCCAGAGCAACCTCTCATGGAGGATATTGAAATTTCTAGATGTTTAAAATCCATTTCAAAACCTATTTGTTTTACCTCTAAAGTACTTACATCAGGAAGACGCTGGGAAGATTACGGAATAATTAAAACCATATTACTTATGTGGTATTTACGTTTTCTTTATTGGATTGGTGTTAACCCAGTATATTTAAAAAGTCTCTATAAATGAAAAATAAGCTCATTATGTTTGCTAAGGCACCCATACGGGGATTTGCAAAAACACGGTTAATTCCACATTTGGGTCTAGATAATACTGCCTACTTAGCTAAAAATTTAATTTTACATAATTTGAATACTCTAAATTCATGTGATTTTATTGACTCAGTTGAACTGATTGTCACATCCAATAATCTTTTTTTTGATTGGAGTGAATTAATTAACAACCCTAAAGTTAGAATAACTCAGCAATGTGATGGATCACTAGGAGATCGCCTTATTCATGCTGCACAACAGTTTTATGACAATAACACCAAATTGTTAATTATTGGCACAGATTGTATTGAAATTGATAAACATATCTTATTAGATGCATTTAATACTTTAGATAATTTTGATACTGTTATATGTCCTGCTTATGATGGGGGTTTCACATTATTAGGATTAAAAAAATTTGATCCTCACATATTTAAAAACATTATGTGGAGTACAGAAAAAGTTGCTAATCAAACCATGGATAATATATTAGAGCTTGGTTATTCGTTAAAACAGTTAAAAACGCTTCATGATATTGATGATATTTCAGACCTTGTACGAATACCCAGTAGCTTTTATATAAAAGAATGATTCTATGACCCGTAAGTCAATCTTATGTTTTTTTCTCTTTTTTTTATTAAATTTAGATATTTCTTACGCAACTAGTAATAACAATATTGTAGAACTTAATTTTTTATCTAGTGTAAGTTCACAGGAAAATCCGTGGAAGATAATTCGATTTAATGACAGTATTCCTCCAACAATATTTAATGTTAGAAGTTGGGATAATAAAGTTGCACTTGAAGCTATTGCCGACTCCAGTATGGCTGTATATTCCAGAACCCTAAGTTTTGATTTAAAAAAGACTCCTTATCTCTGCTGGTATTGGCGAATTGATAAATCAGTAGAAAAAGCAATAATGGGTAGTAAATCTGGAGATGATTATGCAGCTCGCATTTATGTTACTTTTACAAATACCCAGTCTTCTATATTCTCCCTAACAAAATCTACTTTATTGGGACTGGTTGGTTATCAAACACCTGACGTTGCTATAGATTATGTATGGGATAATAAGAATCCTATTAATTATCAATTATTTAGCCCTTATGTAAGCCAAGATAGCATGATAGTTGTGGAAAGTGGTGACTTGAAAAGTCATCAGTGGATATTAGAAAAAAGAAATCTTTTGGCAGATTTACAAAAATCTTTTGGAACTTCTGACTTTAATATTTCGTCAATTGGTTTTGCTTCAGATGCGGATAATACCCACTCTCAGGCACATGCAGGGTTTGCAGATGTGAAATTTGTAAATAACCCTAATTTATGTCACTAATTTGTAATAAATATATATAGTTTACGACTAATAACTTATTTTCAAAACTAATCTATTAAGGATCAACTTTATGCATGAAATTGTTAAGGATTATTATGGAAAAAAACTTCAGTCATCTTTAGATTTAAGAACCTCTGCATGTTGTGATCCTACACAAATACCTGACTATATAAAGCCCTTAATTGGGAATATCCATGACGATGTTCTTAGTCGTTATTATGGTTGCGGCTTAGTGGCACCTGAGAAACTAAAAGGTTGTCGTGTCTTAGACTTAGGCTGTGGAACTGGTCGTGATGTTTATTTATTATCCCAGCTTGTGGGTCCCGAGGGTGAGGTTGTTGGGGTTGATATGACAGAAGAGCAATTACATATTGCTGAGTCTTATATAAGTTATCACGCGAATAAGTTTGGCTATAACAATGTCAGCTTCGTCAAAGGGTTTCTAGAAAATCTTGACGAAATTGGTTTAAAGGAAAATAGCTTTGATATCATTATTTCTAATTGCGTGATTAATCTTACTTTAGATAAAAAATCTGTTTTATCGAGTATTTACAAATTACTAAAGAATGGTGGGGAATTTTACTTTTCTGATGTTTATGCCGATCGTCGTTTACCTCAACATTTAGTAAATGACCCTATTCTTTATGGAGAGTGTTTGGGTGGGGCTTTATATTGGAACGATTTTCGACGATTTGCACAGCAAAGTGGTTTCTTGGATCCCAGGCTTGTCAGTGACCATCCAATAGAAGTGACAGACTCACTGTTAAAACAATCTATTGGTGAAATACAGTTTTACTCTGCTACTTATCGTTTATTTAAAATTATAGGACTAGAGGATTCCTGTGAAGATCATGGGCAAGCTGTTATTTATCATGGGACAATCGAAAATCTTCCTCATAGCTTTACTCTTGATAAGCATCATCAAATTGGTTCACATAAGGTTTTTCCAGTATGTGGAAACACTTTTAGAATGCTGAATGAATCACGCTTTAAGAATGATTTTACATTTATCGGTGATTTTGATCATCATTATGGTGTTTTTGAAGGGTGCGGTAGTACTATTCCTTACAGCACTGAGATTAGGATAAACTCATCTCAAAGCTGTTGTTAAAGACGACACAATATTCTTTCTTTGACCAATAATTAAGTAACAATGTTTGTAATAAAAACGTAATAAAGCCGACAAATAGAAATCTGATAAATGGGTTTTTTATATGTTGGTCATTGTGGTCGTATTTGTTTTTGCTTGTTTGGTTTCATTATTTAACGGCGCTAATGATAACTTCAAAGGATTCGCAACTGTTTGGGGTTCCGGTCTTATATCTTATCGAAAAGCCCTTATTCTCAGTACTACTGCTACGGTATTAGGTGGGTTGTTATCGATTTTAGTGTCTAAACATATTCTGTCAGAATTTACAGGATATGGATTTATAGTTCTCAATAATAAGTTTCATTATAACTTTGTATTAGCTATTGCAGTTGGTGCTTCAATTACATTACTGATTGCGACTAAATTTGGTTTCCCTGTTTCAACGACACATGCTCTTTTAGGTGCGTTGGTTGGAAGCGCAATTGCTATCCCAAGTACTACTTTTTATTGGGACAAGATCATCAAAACCTTTGTTTTTCCGTTGCTCTTTAGCCCTTTAGTGTCGTTAATTATTTCATATTTATTCAACAAGAAGGCTCTTGTAACCGGCATTCTTTCTAAAAGAGACCAAAATGACTCGGTTGACCTTTTAAAAAAAATTGACTATTCAGTAGTTCAAAACAAAAAACAAAACCTTCTTCATCTATTATCTGCATTTCTAATATCATTATCACGAGGAATTAACGATACGCCAAAAATTGCCTCTTTACTGTTAGTATTACCTTTTTTTTCGTCAATAACTTGTCTTTTGACTGTAATAAGTTTGATGGCTGCGGGTGGTTTCTTGTTTGCCAAACCTGTTGCCATGACAATGAGTAAAAGAATAACTACACTTGATTACTCAAGTGGTATTAAAGCCAATCTTACTACTACTTTTTTAGTATTAATTGCCAGTAATTTTGGTTTACCTGTTTCCACAACTCATGTCTCTGTTGGCTCAATTACTGGTATTGGATATAGTAATAGTGAGTTTTTTGATAAAAAAATGTTTTATTCTATCCTCCTATCATGGATTATTACTCTTCCACTCTCGGGTATAATTGCCTTTATGTTATCTTTCAATTTAAATCAATAATAATCTCATAGCCAATTAGTTGAATTGATTTTTTTGAAATTAATAGTAATTTGTTTAAATTAAATACAATGATAAATCAGTCAGGATATAATAATCCGGTTAATTTATAACTCTAACAACTTAATACATCCCTATGCTATTAGGTTTTATGATTGATTACTGAATCATTTCTGTAACCATCGGGGTATGGTTGGCTTTACGAGTTCATAACACTTCAGATTATGCTGCTGGTCACAGCATGCCTTTACCAGTAGTTACTGCGGCAGTATTTGCTACCTGTTTCTGTTCGGAAACAGTTCTTGGTATTCCAGCTATATTTATAAAAGAAGGACTTCATGGGATTGTTGCTAATCCCTTTGGCTATTCACAGTGTCTTATTTTAGTGGGTATCTTCTTTGCGGTTTAACTCTATCGCAAAAAGCTATTAACCATTGCTGACTTTTACCGTAGGGGGAAGTGGATGGCAAGGTGATTGCTGACACATAACTCTTTTGTGGGAGAACAATTAAGTTATGCATCAGCAAGTGCTTCGTAGTTAAAATTGGAATTGTGTTCCTAATATAAATCCACTTGATGCGGAACTACCTGCTTGTACTGTACTTGTGTAAGCTGCAGTTAACTTTGCGTCATAACCTTTAATTACGTAATTAACACCTAATTCGTTTTGGATAGTTCTTACTGTTTGACCTAAACTGATTCCTGTATCAAAGGCATCTGGCTTAAAATCTTGATGTTGAAAATATGGTTGTATCTTTCCATAACCAAGTTTTTTAGGGAATAAAAAAGCAATTGAGGCCACATACGATCTACCTTGGTAAGTTGGTCCTCCCCAACAACCCCCAGCTGCACCCCCTACCTGGGTTGTATCACATCCGCTCCAATTAGAAAGTGTATTAGAGGTATCAACTTTATATGCAGCACCAGAAATTGTTAACGCTCCACCGTTTAACATTTTTTTCTCCATTAACATATCAATGTTATATGCTGAGTATCCTGCTGTACCTGTACTAGTTAACGTGCCGCTGTTCTGAGCCATGCCCGCTAATCCAACAGCCAGTACATCGTGAGTTCCCCAATACGTACTGCTAGCAAAATACGCCGGATCAACTTTCGTATCCCAGAAATTGTAATTTAACCTTGCAGTGTACATAAGATCGCTACTGCCACCACCACCTTGATATTGATTACCAGTTGAAGAATTTTTCCCCATTCCTTGATATGCGCCTATCGCGTAGGTTAAACGATCGTTAGCAACAACGCCCCAGAATGTCGCACCTTGGTCTCTGCCATCAAGATATTGTTCTTTATAAACAGAAGAAACACCTGGATACAGCCAAGTTGTAATATAGAAAGGTCCTTCCATATCTGCTCTATCTGCAGCTGGTAACAATCTACCTAACCAAATGTTATAAGATTGATTAGGCTCAAATTGAACGTATGCATCTAAGAGTGATACAGAATTTAATGAACTATTATATTCTGTGTTAAATGTGGCTTTTATAACATCAGAAAATTTAAAATTTGTATAGAGACGTAAATTATCTACATTAAACGATTTGCTATTTGGTTGGTTCGGAATATTGTTGCTGTCAAAGGAAGTTCTTATCCCTAAACCAATATCCACTGATTGATTATCACCAAAGTTAATAGTTGCACCGGCGTTCGCATTGAGAGAAACAATTGAAGCAAGAGACAAAGTTCCAATTGCACAAACGTGTTTAAATCTATTTTTTTTGTTAAGCATTATATTCTCCATTACTAGTTGATGATGAAGAAAAGAATAAAAAAAAAGTAGAAAAAAACACATACGTAATCTTACGATTAGTTACAAAAAACTTAATTTGTATTTTTAATCGCTTAAAAATGGTGAGTTCTACATACGTATAAGTAAGTAAAAAAGCGTATTTAATAAAACCCTTTAGAAAAATAAGATTGAATCACGACGTATTCATTTTTTATTCAAAGGGGAAATAAATGTACAAATTCACGAGAAAGTCTAGTTCTATTAACAGATTCTCTAAATCTCTTTTAGGAATCTGTTTGGCATCATTAGGGTTGTCTACCTTTAATGCAACAGCGGCATCTCAAATTGCAGTTACAGATAAAGAAGTAACAATTGGTATTTTACATTCCTCTTCTGGAACAATGGCTATTTCAGAAACAGGTGCTCGTGAAGCTGAAATTTTAGCTATTGAACAAATCAATGCCTCAGGAGGAGTGCTTGGAAGAAAAATTAAATACATATATGAAGATGGTGCATCGGATTGGCCAACTTTTGCAGAAAAAGCAAAAAAATTGTTGGAATCGGATCATGTTGCTGCAATTATGGGTTGTTGGACATCTGCTTCAAGGAAAGCAGTATTACCAGTATTAGAGAGAGACAACGGTCTTCTTTATTATCCAACTTTTTACGAAGGTTTAGAACAATCAAAAAACGTAGTGTACACAGGACAGGAAGCAACTCAACAAGTATTTGCTAGTCTTGACTGGCTATCAAAATCTAAAGGAGCTAAAACCTTTTATTTGGTTGGTTCTGACTATATTTGGCCAAGAACCACTATGAAATTAGCAAGAAAATATATTGAAACTGTTCTACACGGAAAAGTTGTTGGTGAAGAGTATGCTGCTTTAGGTAGCACTCAATTTGGATCAACTATCAATAAGATTAAATTAAAAAAACCTGATGTTATCTATGCTGCTGTTGTAGGTGGATCTAATGTTTCTTTTTATAAACAATTAAAAGCTTCAGGTGTTACTGGTGATAAGCAAAAACTACTTACTTTATCCACATCAGAAGATGAAGTATATGGAATTGGTGGTGAGAACGTTGCAGGTTTTTACTCTGCTTTTAAATATTTTGAAACTCTTGATACACCTGAAAATAAAAAATTTGTATCTGAATTCCATAAACGCTGGGGTGAAAATGCTCCAATTGGTGACGTGACACAGGCTGCCTATGAAGGACCATGGTTATGGAAAAAAGCTGTTGAAATGGCTGGAAGTTTTGATACAGACAAAGTAGTTAAGGCAGAAGAGTCTGGAAAAATCTCCTTAGATGCACCAGAAGGCATGGTTTATTTGATGCCAAATCATCATTTGAAATCTAAGTTAAGAATTGGTCAGTGGAGAAAAGATGGTCAGGCAGATATTGTTTATACGTCTGACTACATTACTCCAAACCCTTTCCCTAAAGGTTACTAGTGAGCGAGTAGGGCTAGCAAAGGATGTATAAGAAACCTTATACATCCTCTTGTTAGATTCAAATAAATAAGGAGATTGTGATGGGTGGTTACTCTTTGAATGACTTAATGTCCATTTTAGTAATGCAAGGATTTTCTGGCTTAAGTATGTTTAGTGTGTTGCTATTAATGGCTTTAGGTCTCGCAATTATTTTTGGTCAAATGGGTGTAATTAATATGGCTCATGGTGAGTTTATGACTATTGGAGCCTACACAATTTATATCACTTCGTCACTAACAAATACATATTTCCCTAGTTTAAAACCATTTTATTTTGTGTTTGCCATTGGTATCGCCTTTGTCTTCGCATTTGCAGTAGGTTATTTAACAGAGTTTTTATTAATTAGGCATTTATATAAAAGGCCACTTGATACATTGCTTGCTACATGGGGATTAAGTTTAATAATGCAGCAAATTTTTAGATCTGTTTTTGGCGGCAGAGAAGTTAGTGCAGATTTACCTGACTGGTTAATGGGGTCTTGGAAACCGACAGAGTCTATAGATATTCCATTAAATGGCATTTTTGTTCTCGTAATGGCTCTACTTGTTTGCGGCTTTGTCGCTCTACTGTTGTTTAAATCACAGTGGGGACTAAAAGTAAGAGCTACTACACAAAATAGAATTATGGCAGGTGCCGTTGGTATAAATACTAAATTAGTTGATCGCATTACCTTTGCAACTGGATGTGGAATTGCAGGTATAGCAGGAGCTTGTTTTACGACCATCGCTTCAACAAGTCCGACTAGTGGATCTTTATATATTGTTGATACTTTCTTGGTTGTGGTTTTTGGTGGTGCAGCGAGCTTAATTGGAACTATTACATCTGCTTTTTCAATTGCTCAAGCACAGTCAATTTTGACTTTCTTTTTAACAAGCGCTATGGGTAAGGTTGTTACCTTATTGACAATCATTGTCATTTTAATGATTAAGCCGGAAGGGTTGATGAAAAACAAAGTTAGACGTTAATTGAGGAATCTGAAATGAATAAATACTTAATAAATATATTTAAAAACAAATCAAGTATAGATTTGTTAATTATATCCTTAATTATCTTAGTCGTATTTCCAATTTCAATGGATATATTTCGATTAAATCTTGTTGGTAAATACCTTACTTTCGCATTTACTGCTGTTGGGTTGGTTATGTTATGGGGTTATGGTGGCATATTAAGTCTAGGACAAGGTATATTTTTTGGTATTGGCGGATATTGTATGGCAATGTTTTTAAAGCTAGAAGCCTCTGATCCAGTTAGTACTGTTCATCAAACAACCCCAGGTATCCCTGACTTTATGGACTGGAATCAATTGACGGAACTTCCAACCTTTTGGATTCCTTTTCATAGTTTCACTTTTACACTAATAGCAATTATTGGGATTCCAATAATAGTAGCTTACATCATTGGTATTTCCATGTTTAAGAGAAGGGTTAGTGGAGTGTATTTTTCAATAATTACTCAAGCTATTGCTGCCATCATCACAATTTTAGTAGTAGGACAGCAGGGTTTTACCGGCGGAATTAACGGTATTACTGACTTAAAAACTTTGCATGGATGGAATATTAATACTGATTCTGCAAAATATATACTTTATTACATAAACGGTGGACTTTTAATACTTACAGTTGTTATTTGTAAGTATATTGCATCAACAAAATTAGGAAGGTTGCTACTTGCAATACGTGATAAAGAAGATCGAGTAAGGTTTTCTGGTTACGATGTAGCGAATTTTAAAGTGTTTGCATTTGCCTTATCGGCAGTTGTTTCATCAATAGGTGGGGCAATGTTTACTCTACAAGTTGGTTTCATGTCACCATCAATTATAGGTATTGTCCCTTCAATTGAAATGGTTATATTTGCAGCTATTGGTGGACGTATGTCTCTGATTGGCGCTATTTACGGTGCTCTTCTAGTTAATTACGGAAAAACTGCTTTTTCAGAATCATTTCCTACATTATGGTTATTTTTCATGGGGGCAATGTTTATTGGTGTCGTGATGTTTTTCCCAGATGGATTGTCCGGTCTTTATATTTCCTATGTACCAAGATTGAAAAACTGGTTTGTAAAGAAATTCATTAAAGATAAATCCTTATCTAATTCTTCTGTTAAACGGGCGGGTTAATCATGGCACAAATTTTACTGGCAATAGAAGGTTTAACTGTTTCATTTGATGGGTTTAAAGCTGTTGATGACCTTAATTTATATATTGAGGAAAAAGAGTTAAGAGTCATCATTGGCCCAAATGGTGCGGGGAAGACTACTGTATTAGATTTGATCTGTGGAAAAACAAAAGCCACATCTGGATCAATTAAATTTAAAGATTCGGAATTAACAAAATTACCTGAATATAAATTGGTACAGCTAGGAGTTGGTCGGAAATTTCAAACCCCGTCAATTTATGAAAATTTAACAGTCTTTGAAAATTTAGAGATCTCTTATCCCAAAGGTAGAAATGTATTCGGCGCACTCCGATTCAAAAGAGATGAGGTGATCTTAAATAAAATTTATGAAATTGCTGACATGATTTTTTTAACAGAATTACTTCAAATTCAATCTGGATTATTAAGTCATGGTCAAAAGCAATGGTTGGAAATTGGTATGTTACTGATCCAAGACCCAGAGCTTTTAATGCTTGATGAACCTGTAGCAGGGATGAGTGTGGTTGAGAGAGAAAAAACTGCCGAATTACTGAATAAAATTGCTAAAGGTCGTTCTTTGATAGTAATTGAACATGACATGGAATTTGTAAAACAGATCGCGCATCGAGTTAGTGTATTACACCAAGGAAAGCTATTAGCAGAAGGAAGTATGGAATCTGTCCAATCAAATCCAAAAGTCATTGAAGTATATCTTGGCCATTGAGGAAAATTTTATGTCAAAAAAAATGTTTTCAATACAAGAATTAAATTCTGGTTATGGTCAAAGTAAGGTAATTAGTGACATAACACTTGATATTAAGCAAAAAGAAATTGTTGCCATTATGGGTAGAAATGGTATGGGAAAAACTACCTTATTTAAGACGTTAATGGGGATTATTCCAACTATGTCTGGAGATATTATTGTTGATGACGTTTCTTTAGCCAAAATGGAAACCTACAATCGAGTGCAAAATGGAATTGCTTATGTACCCCAGGGTAGGATGATATTTTCAAATATGACCGTACTAGAAAATATCCAAACTGGTCTACCTCAAAAAGCAAATGGTAAAGTCCCTGATGAAATCTACTCTTTATTTCCTGTGTTATATGACATGCGTTCTCGTAAAGGAGGCAATTTATCTGGCGGACAGCAACAACAATTGGCTATCGCTCGAGCATTAGTAACTAATCCCAAAGTATTGCTTCTTGATGAACCTACTGAAGGTATTCAACCTTCAATAATTAAAGATATTGCTAAAACACTAAAAGAGATTCGTAGTTTAAAAGACTTAACAATCATTGTTTCTGAGCAAGTGCTAAGTTTTACTATGGAAATTGCTGATCGTTTTTGTGTTTTAGAAAAAGGCAAGTTGGTTTATCAAAATAGTGCAGTAAATGTTGATGAAAAAATTATTAGTTCATATTTATCCGTTTAACTTAGGAGATTGTCATGGCAGATACATTAATTAAAGTTGATCTTAAAGAGTCCCCTTATAACAATGAAATGGTACATAACCGTTGGCATCCCGATATTCCTATGGCCTGCTGGGTTAAACCTGGGAATGACTTTATTTTAGAAACTTATGATTGGACAGGTGGTTTTATAAAAAACAATGATAGCGCTGACGATGTAAGAGATATTGATTTGTCTATAGTTCATTTTTTATCAGGACCCGTTGGTGTTGAAGGTGCTGAACCTGGTGACTTACTTGTTGTTGATTTATTAGACATTGGTGCTAAACAAGATAGCTTATGGGGATTTAACGGCTTTTTTTCAAGAAAGAATGGTGGTGGCTTTCTTACGGATTTTTTTCCTCATGCTCAAAAATCCATTTGGGATATACAAGGAATGTTTACTAAAAGTAGACATGTGCCTGGCGTAAATTACGCTGGACTAATTCATCCTGGATTAATTGGTTGTCTACCAAGTCATGACCTACTTGAGCAATGGAATAGCCGTGAACAGTCTCTTATAGATACTAATCCTAATCGAGTTCCTCCTTTGGCAAATCCACCTTTCCCAACTACCGCACACATGGGTAAATTAACTGGCGAAGCAAAATTAAATGCTGCTATGACTGGTGCTAGAACGGTTCCTCCGAGAGAACATGGTGGTAACTGTGATATTAAAGATTTATCAAGAGGCTCAAAAATTTACTTCCCTGTCTATGTTAATGGTGCTGGTTTATCTGTTGGTGATTTACATTTTAGTCAAGGTGATGGGGAAATTACCTTTTGTGGTGCTATAGAAATGGCAGGATGGGTTCATATGAAGGTTGAACTTATTAAAGGTGGAATGGAAAAATATGGTATAAAAAATCCAATTTTTAGACCAAGCCCTATTACTCCAACATACAAAGATTACCTAATATTTGAAGGAATTTCTGTGGACAATACTGGTAAACAGCATTATCTTGATGTAAATGTTGCTTATCAACAAGCTTGTTTAAATGCAATAAATTATCTTACAAAATTTGGATATAGTCCTTCTCAAGCCTATTCTATTTTAGGTACAGCACCTGTTCAAGGTCATATTAGTGGTGTTGTTGATATTCCTAATTCCTGCGCGACACTCTGGTTACCAACAGAAATTTTTGACTTTGACATTAAACCTAACGCATATGGTCCTACGAAATTTATAGATGGAGGAGCAAGTATGCCAATTTCATATGATAAGGAATAGTTATGCCTACCTATGATTTTGATTGCCCCAAATGTGGATCATTTGATTTGATTTTAAAAATAAATGATCGAGATGCTGATCAATTTTGTCCGATATGCGGAGAGAAATCTGTAAGAAATATTATTCAAGCCCCACAATTTTCTTTTATGACTACAGATAAACGAACAGCGTATGAGATAAATGAAAAAGCTTCTCATGAACCTAAACTTAGATCCCACGGCTCAAACTGTTCTTGTTGTGGGTCAGGAAAACAAAGTAAAAATCCTAAGTCTTTTATTAACAAAAGACCTTGGATGATAAGCCATTAATTAAATAATTAACTAATAGAGGAATAATATGATACATGGTGATATATCTAGTAGTAATGATACTGTTGGTGTAGCAGTTGTAAATTATAAAATGCCTCGTTTACACACTAAAAGTGAGGTATTAGACAATGCAAGAAATATTGCAAGAATGGTTGAAGGAATGAAAATTGGTTTACCAGGATTAGATTTGGTAATTTTTCCCGAATATAGTACCCATGGAATTATGTACGATAGTAAAGAAATGTACGAAACTGCATCGACTATACCTGGAGAAGAAACAGCAATATTTGCTGAAGCCTGTAAGATGGCAAATGTTTGGGGTGTGTTTTCTTTGACCGGAGAGCAACATGAACATCATCCACATAAAGCACCGTATAACACATTAATTTTAATGAATAACCATGGTGAAATTGTTCAAAGATATAGAAAGATTATGCCTTGGACACCTATTGAAGGATGGTATCCTGGGGATAAAACCTATGTTACTGAAGGTCCAAAAGGATTGAAAATTAGTCTTATTATTTGTGATGATGGTAACTATCCTGAAATTTGGCGGGATTGCGCAATGAAAGGAGCTGAGTTAATTATTCGATGTCAGGGATATATGTATCCTGCAAAAGAACAACAGGTATTGATTTCTAAATCTATGGCTTTTGCGAATAATACTTATGTTGCTGTTGCAAATGCATCAGGTTTTGATGGGGTTTATTCATATTTTGGACACTCTGCAATTATCGGCTTTGATGGTAGGACATTAGGAGAGTGTGGTGAAGAAGAAAATGGTATTCAATATGCTGCGCTATCTAAAAGTTTAATACGTGATTTTAGAAAAAATGGACAATCTGAAAACCATTTATTTAAACTATTACATAGAGGTTATACGGGTACAATCAATTCAGGAGACAGTGTAGATGGTGTTTCTGAGTGTCCATATGATTTTTATAAAGATTGGGTTAAGGATCCCATTAAGGTGAAAAAATCTGTCGAAAATCTGACAAGAGATACTGTTGGTACTAAAGAGTGCCCAATACCTGGTATTCCTAATTAGATACGTGGAGAATGGCTCTGAATCAAATTTCTAATAAATATTTCATTTCAAAAAATGATTCAGTAAAAAAATCTCTTGGATGGAGTGCTTTTTTGTGTTTGCAATATGCTAGAGACAACAACAGAACAAAACTGTTATTTCATCGTCATTCTGGCCCGTTAAGAATACAAAAAGTACTCTATCCTGAGGATGAAGAAATTTGTCATACTTTGATTTTACATCCTCCAGGCGGATTAGTAAGTGGCGATGGTTTAGAGATAGATATAGATCTTCAAAGCAAGTCGCATGTTTTAATTACTCAGCCTGGCGCAACCAAGTGGTACAAAAGCTCAGGATTGTATGCTACACAGACGTTAACTATTCGTGTTGATTCAGGTGCGGTTTTAGAGTGGTTACCACCAGAAACTATTTTTTTTAAAAGTACTAAAGCAAAAATTGAAACTTTAGTTGAACTTAAAAAAGACTCAACTTTTATAGCTTGGGAGATATATTGCTTTGGAAGACGTCTCTCTAATGAGGTATTTGATTATGGTGAAGTACAGTCAAGATATCGTATTAGACTTGAGGGGCAGTGGTTGTTAAATGAAAGGGGGTTATTTAATGCTACTGATCCTTTTATGAAATCTTCTATTGGAATGGCAAACAAGTCCATTTTTGCAACCTTCATTATTTATCATTCAGAACTTAGTAAGGATTTATTGACTTTATGTCGTAGTGTTATTCCACAAGAAAATGACTCAAAACATGGTTTGACACTAGTTAATGGCATGCTTATTGCTAGATATTTGGGTGATTCCTCGGAAAGCGCGAAGAATTATTTTATTAAACTTTGGCAACTAATTAGACCCTTAACGATAGGCAAAAAAGGGATTTTGCCTAGGATTTGGAGGACATAACCAATTATGGAGTTAACACCAAGAGAAAAAGATAAATTATTACTTTTTACTGCATCACTGTTGGCAGAGAGACGCCTTGCGAAAGGACTTAAACTTAATTATCCAGAATCAATAGCATATTTGTCTGCTGCAATTATGGAAGGTGCACGAGAAGGTAGGACGGTTTCAGATTTAATGAGTTATGGGACAACGCTATTGACACGGGAGCAGGTTATGGATGGCATTCCTGAATTAATTCCTGATGTACAGGTTGAAGCTACTTTTCCTGATGGGACAAAGCTAGTAACAGTTCATCAACCAATTAGATAGGTATGAATATGATTCCAGGAGAATATTTGTTACGTAGTGAAAGCATTGTAATTAATAAAGGACGATCTAGTATTGTCATTTCTGTTGTTAATTCTGGTGACAGGCCGATACAAGTTGGCTCACATTATCATTTTTATGAAACCAATGATTTTTTGTTATTTGATAGAGAGAAAACAAAAGGTATGAGATTAAATATTTCTGCAGGCACTGCTGTACGTTTTGAACCTGGACAAGAAAGAACTATTGAATTAGTTTCTATTGACGGATTAAAAATTATTCAAGGATTTCAAGGTAAGATCCAAGGAGAGTTAGAATGAAAAGATCTACTATTCAAAAAATTAGTTTACTATTTTTGATTTTAATATCCCCTAGTTTGGCTTTCGCTCATCCTGGACATTTACATGGCTTAGTTGGTGGCTTAGTACATCCGTTTACTGGTATTGATCATATTTTAGGTATGCTTTCTATGGGGGCTTGGGCTACATTAAGATTTAATAAAAATAAATTTTTACTTTTTATAATTTATATACTTGGGTTAATTGTAGGTGGCGTTATTGGTATTAATTTAAAAATACTGGCAAGTACTGACTTTTTAATCGCTTTATCTATTGGTATTACTAGTTTATTTATACTTAAAGACTCAACTACAAAATGGTATGTCCAATTATTTTTAACAATGTTTTTTTCAATAACGCATGGAGTTGCTCATGGAAGCGAAATTGCTTCTTTAGCTAATCCTGTAACCTATATTTTCGGTTTTTTATTATCCAGTTCAATTTTATTCTTACTAGGAAGTTATATAGGTAATTATTTAAAAAGCCATTCTAAGACTAAAGAGAATATAGCTTACTTATTACTTATTTCTGCTATTGGTTTAATTTTGGAGATATAAATGTCTCAAGAAATAGATAGAAAAGCTTATGCGGAAATGTTTGGTCCAACTATAGGTGATCGTATACGTTTGGCGGATACTAATCTTATTGTAGAAATCGAAAAAGATTACACAATCTATGGTGAAGAAGTTAAATTTGGTGGGGGTAAGGTAATACGTGACGGAATGGGGCAGTCACAATTAACTGCTGATAAAGTTGCGGAAACTGTTATCACTAATTCAGTAATTATTGATCCAATATTAGGAATTATTAAAGCAGATATTGGAATTAAAGATGGTCGTATTTGGAAGATAGGAAAAGCTGGTAATCCAGATATTCAACCTGGGGTCACAATACCTATTGGCGGTGCTACAGAGATAATTGCTGGCGAGGGAATGATAGTAACTGCTGGCGGTATAGATACACATATACACTTTATTTGTCCTCAACAGATAGAAGAAGCCCTTTGTTCTGGGATAACTACCATGTTTGGTGGTGGAACTGGACCTGCCACAGGAACTTTTGCTACTACTTGTACGCCTGGACCATGGCATATCTATAATATGCTAAAAGTATCAGATTCCTTTCCTATAAATTTAGGATTCATGGGTAAGGGTAATGTTTCAACGCCGCTACCTTTAGAAGAACAAATTCAAGCTGGTGCTATAGGTTTAAAACTTCACGAAGATTGGGGTAGTACCCCTGCGGCTATTGATAACTGTTTAAATTTAGCAGAAAAATATGATGTGCAAGTTGCGATACATACCGATACATTAAATGAGTCTGGTTTTGTTGAAACAACAATTGCTGCTTTTAAAAATAGAACGATACACACTTTCCATACAGAAGGTGCAGGAGGTGGGCATGCGCCTGATATCATAAAAGCAGCGGCAATGAGTAACGTGCTTCCATCCTCCACCAACCCTACACGACCATATACTATTAATACTATTGATGAACATCTTGATATGTTGATGGTATGTCATCATTTAGATTCAGCAATTGCTGAAGATGTTGCATTTGCTGAATCACGTATCAGACGAGAAACTATTGCTGCCGAAGATATTCTTCACGATATGGGTGTATTTTCAATGATGTCTTCTGACTCTCAGGCAATGGGAAGAGTAGGGGAAGTTATCATGAGAACATGGCAAACTGCCCATAAAATGAAATTACAACGCGGTGTATTACCTGAAGACTCTAGGTTAAACGATAATTTTAGAGTTAAAAGATATATAGCAAAATATACTATTAATCCAGCTATTTCTCATGGAATAAGTCATGAGGTTGGATCACTTGAAGAAGGTAAGTTGGCAGATTTGGTTTTATGGAAACCTGGTTTTTTTGGTGTAAAACCTTTTCAAGTTTTAAAAGGGGGAGTCATCACATACTCTGTGATGGGTGATCCGAATGCGTCAATTCCTACTCCTCAACCTGTACATTATCGTCCAATGTTTGGTGCGTACGGAAAGGTGATTTACTCAAACAGTATAACTTTTGTATCACAAATTTCACTAGAACTTAATGTTTTTGAAAAGCTGGGACTGGAAAAGAGACTAGTACCTGTAAAAAATATTAGACAAGTAAAAAAGCAAAACATGATACACAATAATGCTACACCAATTATAACTGTAGATCCTGAAACATATTTAGTTTGTGCGGATGGACAACCCCTTATATGTGAACCTCTTTCTGAATTACCAATGGCACAACGTTATTTTCTTTTTTAGTGAGTTTCATCATGTTAGTGATTGAAAAAAAAATTGATACTGAAATTAATCCTACAATTCGGTTAGTTCTCCCATTTGAATTACGTTGTAAAAACCGTCTTTTAACTAAACTAGAAAATGGTGAGGAAGTTGGATTATTTCTTGATAGAGGGACTGTTTTAAGGGGTGGAGATAGATTGTTAGCTAACGATGGTCGGGTTGTTGAGGTTATATCAGCACCAGAACATTTGAATATTGTGCGTACAGATAATACTTACTTATTGATGCGTGCAGCATATCATTTAGGTAATCGACATATTCCAGTGGATATACAAATTGATCGTTTAATGTTTCAAAAAGATCATGTTTTAGCAGAAATGATTAGAGGGCTTGGTTTGCTGGTTGAAGAAGATTTTGTTGCTTTTGAACCTGAGTCAGGGGCTTACGGAAAACATGTAGGTCATTCTCATGGGCATAGTGCTGAAGGAGTAGGACGTGGAGCTAGGATACATGAAATGCTCTAATGATACTCATGATTTGAATTTATTTAAATTATTACACATTGTTAGCCCCACACTACCGGTTGGCGCCTTTAGTTACTCGCAAACTCTTGAGTGGTGGGTTGAACAAGGTGTAGTAAAAGATGAAAGTAGTTTTATTAAATGGCTAAGTGACTTTTTATTATTAGGCCAATTTAGAAGTGACTTGGTTTTTTTTAATCAAGCTTTTACTTCAATAAAAACAAATGATTTTAATCATTTTTTAGAAATTAATTCGTTATATTTAAGCTCTAGAGAAACCAGTGAATTAAGACTAGAGTCTATTCAAATGGGGTATTCTCTCTTAAAGTTAATTCCTGAAATCACATCCTTAGATTTAAAACTTTTTCCTTTTGATAATAAAGAACTTGGATATCCACTGGTATGGGTATTGTTAAGTTACTATTGCGGTTTAAATAATGTAACAGCTCAAAAGGGTTTTCTTTGGTCCTGGTTGGAAAATATTGTTATGGTTGGAGTAAAAGTAATTCCTCTTGGACAAACTGCAGGGCAGCGAATTTTAGTCAAAATGATTGAGATCTTAGATTTAAATCTTGAAAAAATGATATCTATTAATAATGAAGATATACCTATAACCACATTACCTGGATTAGCTATTGCTAGCTCATGTCATGAAACACAATATACGAGGCTATTTCGCTCATGAATCAAACTAAACAATTGTTAAGAGTAGGCATTGGTGGCCCTGTTGGGTCAGGAAAAACAGCATTAACATTAGAGTTATGTATTGCTTTTCGTGATAAATATAATATCGCTGCAGTTACCAATGATATCTATACAGAAGAGGATGCACAATTTTTAGTTAAAAATCAGGCATTACCACCTAATCGAATTATGGGAGTAGAAACTGGTGGTTGTCCACATACTGCTATACGTGAAGATGCAAGTATTAATTTGGAAGCTATTGATCGACTAACTAAAAGATTTCCTGATCTTGATGTGGTCTTTGTAGAAAGTGGTGGAGATAATTTAGCCGCAACATTTAGCCCAGAATTATCAGATTTAACTATTTATGTAATTGACGTGTCTGCTGGTGACAAGATTCCAAGAAAAGGAGGACCAGGGATTACAAAATCTGACCTTTTAATTATAAATAAAATTGATTTAGCACCGTATGTAGGTGCGTCTCTTGATGTTATGGATTGTGATGCCAAGAGAATGCGTGGAGATAAGCCTTTTGTTTTTACTAACCTAAAGACAAAGCAAGGTTTAGATCAAGTTATAAAATTTATTATCGATAAGGGAATGTTATGAATGAGTACTCCAAATTAGGAGTATTTAATGTTCGTAGGGACTATAACGCTTGGGTTGCAGATGAAACAATGGAAGATTTTGCTTTGCGTTATACACCCAAGTCTTTTCGTAAGTGGAGTATTGCCAGTGTAGCAAACACAGCTTTTAGCACCTCCTCATTTATGGTACTTGAAGCACTTGGTGCAACTCTGTTAATTCACTATGGTGGTATTAATACTTTTTTCGCAATTCTTACTGCTTGTTTAATAATCTTTAGCGTAAGTATACCTATTGGATATTATGCAGCTAAATATAATCTAGATATGGATCTTTTAACTCGAGGATCAGGTTTTGGGTATCTAGGGTCGACAATCACTTCACTGATTTACGCCGCTTTCACTTTTATATTTTTTGCTCTTGAAGCAACTATCATGGCATACGCATTGAATGTGGCTTTTAATATCAACTTAACATGGGCATATTTAATTTCGGCGTTAGTTGTTATTCCAATTGTTACACAAGGTATTACATCCATAAGTAAATTCCAAACTGTTACACAATTGATATGGCTTATTTTATTAATACTACCCTATGTTTACTTATTTTCAACAAATACAGCATTAATTGAAGATATTATGAGATTTGGTGGGTTATATGGTGAATCAGATAAATTTCAACTACAGAAGTTTTTTTCTGCGCTTACAGTAATTATGCCTTTACTAGCGCAAATGGGAGAGCAAGCAGATTATTTAAGATTTATGCCACCTCAAGTTCGAAATAATAAGGGTCGATGGTTGATTGGAGTAATTGTAGGTGGTTCAGGCTGGGTTATTCTCAGTATGTTTAAAATTTTTGGTGGAGCAATACTCGCATATATTGCATATCGTTTTGGTACGGATTTAGAACATACTTTAAACCCAAATACTCTTTACTTTATTGTCTATAGACAGATCTTCAATAACCATACAATTGTACTTATTTTAGCAACAACTTTAATATTAATATCTCAATTAAAAATTAATGTTACAAATGCCTATGCCGGATCACTTGCCTGGTCTAATTTTTTTTCAAGAATAACTCATAGTCATCCTGGTAGAGTGGTTTGGGTAATTTTTAACATTGTTATAGCATTACTATTAATGGAGTTAAACCTAATTCAAGTAATGGATACTGTTTTAGGTGTATTTTCTAATATTGCTGTACCTTGGATAATTACAGTATTCGCAGACATTATAATAAATAAACCGTTAGGCTTATCACCTGAAGGGATAGAATTTAGACGTGCTTATCTTTTTGACATAAACCCGGTTGGGGTTTTTAGTGTAATCATTACTTCTTGTTGTTCTATCCTTATATATATAGGTTTTTTTGGAAATGAATACAGACCATATGCAATATTAGTATCCTTAGTTTTTCCATTGTTGTTATCTCCAATAATTGCTTTTTATACCAAAGGTAAATTCTATATTGCAAGAAATAACCAAGATCATTCACACAATACTGCAGAGAATTCTGATTGTGTAGTATGTGGAAATAAATTTGAAAAACTGGATATGGCCCTCTGTCCAGCCTATCAAGGTAGTATCTGTTCTTTATGTTGTACCTTAGATGTTAGATGTCAAGACCAATGTAAACCATATGCGAACATAAGTAGTCAAATTAATCTATTAATTGATAGATATCTACCAAAAAAGATTGTTGTTTTAATTAGGTCAGGTTTAGGTCATTATTTGATTTTATTTTTTTCTTTTGTACTTCTACTAATGCTTTTTTTGATTTTATTTTATTATCAAGACTTATATTCAAATACAGTTTTAAATTTTGATGATCCAGAGAAATTCATTAAGAATTCTTATATAAAAATCTTTATTAGTCTAACACTAGTAATGGGTATAGTTTCTTGGTGGTTAGTGTTAGTGAGCCGAAGTAGAAAGGTAGCGTATGAGGAGGCAAAATCTCAGACTGAATTATTAATGAAAGAAATAGTATCTCATCAGAAAACAGATAAATTACTACATGAAGCTAATCTTGCCGCAGACTTTGCTAATGCTGCTAAGAGCCGATATATAATGTCTGTTAGTCATGAATTAAGAACACCATTAAACAGTATTTTAGGTTATGCGCAAATATTAGACTCAGATAAAAGTATTCCAGAAAATAGAAAAAATGCAGTAGCTACTATACGAAAAAGCGGAGAGCATTTATTGTCTTTAATTGAAGGGACGTTAGATATTGCTCGTATAGAAAGTGGGAAAATGAAGTTAAAAATCACACAAGTACAATTTAGAGATTTAATTCAACAAATAGTAAGTATGTTTGAGTTACAAGCATATAAGAAAAATCTAAAGTTTGAATTTGAAGCGTTAACTTATCTACCAGTAATTGTTCGTGCAGACAGCGCTCGAGTAAGACAAATACTTATTAATATATTAGGTAATGCTATTAAGTTTACTATGCAAGGAAAAGTGGTTTTTAAAACAAAATATCAAGGAGATATCGCTACATTTATAATTGAAGATACAGGTCCAGGTATCAATAATACAGATTTAGAAAAAATCTTTGAACCTTTTGCACGAGGTACAGGTATCTCTACAGAAATTGAAGGTGGTACAGGATTAGGTCTAACCATTACTAAAATGTTAATTGGTATTATGGGTGGTGAAATTACTGTGACAAGTCAAGAAAAAGTTGGTACTACATTTACAATAAAGTTATATCTTCCCCAAGTTATCACACAAAATCCTCTTAAAGATTTTAATAAACAAATTTATATTGGTTATGAGGGACCAAGAAGAAGAGTGATGGTTGTAGACAATGAAGAAATTGATAGAACCTTACTTAAAAGCTTTCTAGGTCCTTTGGGTTTTGATGTAATTGAAGCAGAGAGTGGTGATCATTGTTTGAACTTATTAAATAGTATAAACCCAGATATTATTTTTATGGATTTAGCAATGCCCGGAATTGATGGATGGGAAACCATTTATAAAATCAAACGAAAATTTAGTGATAAAAATTTTATTTTTGCAATAATTTCTGCTAACGCATTTGAGATTAATACTGAAAATAATGTAGGTATTACCTCAGAATCTTTTTTTACTAAACCTGTTTCTATTGATGAGCTATTGAGATTCATTGGTGATAAGTTATCTTTAAAATGGATTACACACACAGTTGAACCAACTAGTCCTTCATTGTTTGAAATTGACTATAGCTATCCTCCTGACGAGTATTTAAATAAAATAAAAAATAGTATAGATGCTGGTTATTGGAAAGGGATTCTAATTGTATTAGACGAAGTGATCTATACCAATAAAAAATATCAAGATTTTGTTAATCATTCTAGAACATTAGCTAGTCAATTTAAATTAGATGAATTACGTCTTTTCATAGATAAAGGTTTAAGTAGATAAAATTTTATATGTATACCATTTTAGTTGTTGATGACACACCAGAAAATTTAGCAGTTTTACATGACTCACTTGATGAGGAGGGCTATTTTGTATTAATAGCTACTAATGGTGATGCTGCCTATAAAATTGTTTATCAACAAGAAGTTGATCTAATACTTCTAGATGCTGTTATGCCAGGTATAAATGGTTTTGATTTAGCGAAAAAATTAAAATCAGATCCTTATACAAACAATATCCCTATTGTTTTTATGACAGGACTCACAGAGACTGAGAGTATAGTTAAAGCATTTAATAATGGGGTTATAGACTATGTAACTAAACCATTAAATCCAAAAGAAGTGCTGGTAAGAATTTCATCTCATATAAAAACTTCAAAAGCAAATAATCTTGTTAAGGATTTATTAGACGAAGTTAATATGGCGTCTATTTCTATTAACTTCTCCTCCAAAAATATAAATTGGATTACAAATCATGCTAAAAAATTACTGGAAACTTATTTGAGTACTTCCGAAAGAGATTGGGTATTATCTCTCTTTATTTTTTTTGAAACTAACAAAACTTTATTAAATCAAATTGATATTCCAATTATTCTTAGTGAAAAAAATGGCGGAAAACTATATCTTCAAATTAGGGATATTAAAAAAAATAATAATGAAATTGTTATTTCATTGAGGGAGGAAAATGAAGCGTTAGTTCTTGGTTCATTGCAAAATGATTTTATGCTTACTTTTAGAGAAGCAGAGGTTTTATTGTGGCTAACAAAAGGTAAGACAAACCGAGAAATAGGTTTAATACTGGGTAATAGTCCAAGAACTATAGATAAACATGTTGAGCATATTTTCGAAAAGATTGGTGCTGAAAATCGTAATTCTGCTATTAATCTTGTGTTAAATAATAAAAATATTAAAGGTAGTCTTTTTTAGTTAAAAGATTCTTTGTTAGACTTAAATACACTTTATGTCAATACTAATTTTTTTGGATACAATTAATTTATAGAATCTTATTGAGAGATTTAAGTGGTTTTATAAAGGGTTTGATATAGAAATATTTACTGCTTTGAAACCCTACCTTTTTAATTTCTTAAGAATATGTTTAATTCAAACCAATAGCTTTTATAAAACAAAAATCTTTTTTTACTGCATTTTAAAGATTATATCTCTATAAATTAATCCCCTAAAAATGCTAAATATTTATACCATTCTATTTTAATTATTATTTTATTACCTTGGGTTAGAGTTGACTAAATGTATTGGATTAATATAGATCAATGCATCAATACGAAAAGTCCTGTAATTTCTTGAAATAAAATTCAGTGTTATTTTACTAATTAAATTTTTTCAAATTTATCTCAAATGTCCATGTTGCATATTATGGCATGATAATTGCTTGGTTAAGTATGAAAAACAGGAGATAGACAAATGATTAACATGAAATCGTTTTCAGTAGTATTAGCAATTTCTATTACATTGTCCGCATCTTTGGCTGATGCAAAGGAGACGGTAAAAATTGGTTTTATTGGACCTTTGACAGGAGGTAATTCTGCAATTGGTGTTGGTGGTCGTAATTCTACTCAGCTTGCGATAGATTTAAAAAATAGAGATCCAAACGCAAAATATCACTATGAATTGGTCACACTTGACGATGAGTGTAAACCTAGCACTGGTGTACAAGTTGCTACAAAAATGTCGAGTGATAACTCCATTGTTGCTGGAGTTACACATTTTTGTTCATCGGTTGCCATTGCTACAGTAAATACTTATCAACGTTTTGCATTTCCCGTAATTGTGTGGGGAGCAGTATTACCTGATGTTACTTATAAAAATAATTTTTCTGAAATTCATCGTGTTAATGGAACAATGATTACACAAAATGAGGTGGCTGCGAAATTTATGACTAATCTTGGTTATAAGCAATTTGTCATTATTCACGATACAACAGATTATGGAAAAGGTCATGAGGAATATTTTTCTAAGGATATAAAGAGTAATGGTGGAACAATTTTAGCTAGTTTTGGTGTTCCAGTTGATCAGCAAGACTTTACCTCTGAATTAACAAAAATAAAAGAATTAAAACCACAAGTTATATTTTTTGGAGGACTGACTCCATTAGGTGTTCGTATTAGAAATCAAATGCAAAAGATGGGTATTAAAGCAATTTTTGAGGGAACATCAGGCATTAAATCAGAAGCGTATATAGATGGTGTTGGTAAAGAAGTTGCAGAAGGTTCGTTATCATTTCTGGAAGGCGCTCCTGCAGAAAAACTACCCGGAGGTAAGTTTTTCTTGCAACAATATAAAAATGAAAATTTTAGTGAACCGCCAGAAGCGTATGGACCTTTTGCGTTTACTGCAGCAAATTTAATTATTAATGCTGTAGAAAAAGTAGGACCAAATAGAAATAAAGTTAATTTAGAGTTGAATAAGACGAAGGACGTTGACACAATTATAGGAAAAGTTACTTTTGATGATCATCGCCAAAATATTGTTCCCCTAGTTAGTGCTTATGTCGCTCAAGATGGTAAATGGGTACTATGGGAAGATAGCCAATATGCAAGCAAAAAGCGTATTTTAAAATAATTTTTATAAGAAAGAGGAAGACTGAGTCTTCCTCTGAGAAAAATATGATGGATATAATCTTTCAATACTTAATAAACGGACTAATGTTAGGCATCATTTATGCGATGGTGGCAGTTGGTTTTACTCTCTTTTTCGGTACTTTGAATGTTATACAATTTTCACATGGTGATGTATTAACACTTGGTGCCTTTTCGGGTTTGGCATCTATTTACTTTGTACATAGTAATTCAGTCTGGATGACAATATTTTTAATTCTAATGTTTTCCATAGTAATTACATCAATTGTTGGTATGTTTATAGCGAGGTATCTTATTTTACCTATGCGTAATGCACCATCTATCAACATATTGTTATCAACTCTGATGTTTGGAACAGTAATTCGTGAATCACTACGTTTATTTTATCCTGATGGTGCCAACCCCAAAAGATTTCCAAATTTATTACCAACTGGACAGTTATCATTGGGATCTTTTTCAATCTCAGTAGATAATATTTATATACTTTTTTTTGGATTATTTGTAATAATTAGTCTTGCAGTTTTAATAAACAAGACTAAATTAGGTCTTGCAATACGAGCCATTTCACAAGATAGTGAAACTGCAAAATTAATGGGAATTCCTTTTAATAGATACGTTTTAATTACGTTTATTATAGGATCGTCTTTGGCTGCAATTGCTGGTGTGATGGATGCTTTATATTACAATGAGATAAATTTTAGTATGGGTTTGTTGTTGGGAGTAATTGGTTTTACATCAGCAATAATAGGTGGTCTAGGAAATATTTATGGGGCTATTATCGGTGGTTTTCTTTTTGCTTTTTTAGAAGTGGTTGGTGGATCACTAATACCAACTCTTTTCCCGACAATACCAAGTGCCTATAAAGATGTATTTGCATTCACCATGGTTATTATTTTAATGAGCTTTAAACCAACAGGTTTATTGCCAGAAAAATTTAATGAAAGAGTTTAACCTAAGGTGATAGCTACGATGATTTCTATTTTCAGTGTTCTTATTACGAGTTTTGGCATTAGTATTCCTCTTGTTTTGTTTTTAAACGCAGATTCTCAATCTACACTTATTAAGTTACTGTTAGTTCTATGTGTTATTTCAGTATTACTTATCAAATCACCATTAAGAAATATATTAGCCAGTTATCAAAAACATTTAGATGATAAAAGACTTTTAGCTGTATATCTAATAGTAGCACTGATTATTTCAATGTATTTTTATCAAACACCTTTTGTGTTATTAATGATGTGTAATGTATTGTTATACTCTATAGTATGTTTAGGACTTACTGTTCAATTTGGTTTTACAGGAATAATCAATTTTGCAGCAGCTGCTTTTTTTGGTATTGGTGGTTACAGTACAGTCTTATTGACACAATTACACATACCAAGTTTATTGGTGATACCACTAGCAGGATGTATTTCCATGATATTTGGTAGTGTACTTATCATACCAGTGCTTAAAACAAGAGGCCATTATGCTGCATTAATTACTATTGCTGCTGGAATTTTGTTTAAAAGCTTTTTGGAAGTAAATGACACACTAGGTGGTCCTCAAGGTTTGCAAGTTCCGAGTATCTCGTTATTTGGATTTGACTTTAATAATCCAATTACCGTTAGAGATACTTCGTTTTCTTTTTATCTACCCTATATTTTACTTTGTACATTAATATTTATTGTTTTGTATTTTGTCACCAATCGAATTGAAAAGTCGTGGTTTGGACTTACATTGGATGTTGTTAGAACAGATGAAACTGCAGCTTCAACCTTTGGTATTTCTATTCGAAAATGGAAAATTAGTGCTTTTCTAATAGGTAACTTCTTTATAGGTGTTGCAGGAAGTGTTAACTCAAGTGTTACAGGTTTTATTGCCCCTAATAATTTTACATTTAGTGATTCATTATTAATGATTTCAATTATTATTTTAGGAGGTATTGGTAATATTAAAAGCATACTACCAGCAACCTTAATTATGATCATGATTCCAGAAAAGCTACAGTTTATTCAGGAATATCGTTTTTTAATATATGCGTTACTGATAATTTCTATTCTGTTGTTTAGACCTAATGGTTTATTCCCAAGAGGTATTCGTAATTTTAGTAAGTAGCGATGAGGTTAAATGTGTCTAATCTAGATATTGAAGTAAATAATGTTACTGTAAAATTTGGAGGATTAATTGCTCTTAATGATATAACTCTTACGTTTAATCATAATCAAGTAATTGGACTATTAGGACCTAATGGATCCGGAAAAACTACATTATTTAACTCGATTACCGGTGTGTATAAGGTTAGCGATGGTCATATTAATTTTGCAGATAAAGATTTATGCCAATTAACTCCGCAGGATATTTTTAGATTGGGTATTACCCGTACATTTCAACGATCTAGATTGTCTCTTGATTTAACCGTTTTTGATAATATTGCAATTGGTCGACATGCACATCTTAATAACGGTTTATTTTCGGTTGTTTTTAAACGTCACTTATTTTTAAAAGAATTTAATGAGACCGTATTAAAAATAAGGACATTAATGGAATTATTTTGTCCTCATTTAATTGAACAATTAAATAAACCTGTTAATCAGCTATCTATGATCGATCGGAGACGTATAGAGATTTGTAGGGCACTTATTGCAGAACCTAAAGTATTACTTTTAGATGAACCTTCTGCTGGAATGACACATGATGAAACACATGAGTTAATGGAGGACGTACTAATTGCAAAAAAAAATCTTGGCGATATTACAATAGTTTTAATTGAGCATGAGATGAGTGTTATTAAAAAAATTACAGAACGTTGTTTGGTATTAAGTTACGGTAAACTAATAGCCGATGATACTTACGATAACATCATAAAAAATTACGAGGTACAAAAAGCTTACCTTGGTGAGGAAGTAGCATGAGTATCTTAACAATTAACTCTATTTCTGTTGGATACGATACCGTTAATGTACTTCATAACGTATCTTTAAATGTTAAAGCGGGAGAGATAACCTGTATTTTAGGGGCAAATGGGGCTGGAAAAAGTACACTAATACGAGCTATTACTGGTTTGACACCACCACGTCAAGGTTCGATTTTTTGGAAGAACTCTGATATTACTAATTATCCTACACATAAAATTGTTGCAAATGGTATTAGTTGCATACCAGAGGGTAGGAAGGTTTTCCCAAAGTTAACTGTAAGGGAAAATTTATTATTAGGTAGTTTTTTGGAAAGAAATACTATAAAAATCAATCAACGTCTTGATCGTGTATTTTCATTGTTCCCAAGATTAAAAGAAAGAACGGACCAATTTGCAGGAACCATGTCTGGTGGTGAACAAGCTATGGTATCGATTGGCCGTGGTCTCATGGCAGATCCTGAATTATTGATTATTGATGAACCGTCACTCGGTTTGTCACCATTATATGTCCAAGAAAATTTCAAAATTATAAAAGATATTAATCAATCTGGCGTTTCAATTTTATTGGTTGAACAAAATGCTAAACAAACTTTAGCAATTTCACATCATGGATATTGTATTACGCAAGGTTGTGTAGTTGCATCGGGCACTGCACAGGAATTACTCAACAATGATGAAGTAAAAGCTGCATATTTTTCTTAAACTTATAAATTATGACAATTTTTAAAGACTTACAATTTCATCGAGAACTTCAGAGTCAGATACAAGAAAAAGAGTTAATAACCTTGATTAATCAACTGGCTACTTTTGGAGGTCGTAATGATGGTGGTGTCTCTCGTCTAGCGCTTTCAAATGAAGACATACAAGCAAGATCTTTTTTAATTGAAATAGCTAATAACAATCAATGGAAAGTATTTTCTGATGAAATAGGAAATCTTTTTATTCGTATAGGAGATGATAATGTAGCACCAGTTCTTTGTGGGAGTCACATTGATACACAACCTGTAGGCGGAAAACTTGATGGAGCGTATGGTGTAGTCGCTGCAATGTTGGCGGGAAAAATACTAGAAAAAAATGGTTTCACAAAAAATACTCCTTTAGAAATAGTTATATGGAATAACGAAGAAGGTTGTCGATTTTCTCCTGGGACGATGGGGTCTAGTGCTTTTGTAGATAGAAGTAATATTGCAAAATATTTGACTTCCATTGATAAAGATGGAGTTTCCTTAAAAGATGCGTTACTTCATTTGCGAAAACATGAAAAGTTGGTACCAATTAGACAAGAAACTCCGATTATTAAGGCGTATTTAGAATTACATATTGAACAAGGACCTATACTAGAGCATGAAAAAAAATCTTTGGGAGTTGTGACAGCAATCCAAGCTGTTAGATGGTTTAAAATAACCATAGAAGGAGTTGCTGCCCATGCTGGTACTACCCCTATGCATCTTAGAAAGGATGCATTGATTTTTGCTCATAAATGCTTTGATGAAATTTTAAGGAAATGCGATAAATTTGTAGAGTTAGGGTTATTAATTACGAGTGGTAGTTGGCATGTAAGTCCAAATTCAATTAATACGATACCTGATAAAGTTACCTTTACAATAGATATACGTAGCAAAGAAGATGATCTTCTTGATCAAGCAGAACAGATCATAAACTCTATATTAAAAAACACCAGCGAAAAGTATGATTTTAAATGCACTTTAGACTCACTTTTCAAACGTCAAGTTACTTATTTTCCTACATCCTTAATAAAAGTGCTTAATGAAGCATGTAATTCTACTTGCCAAATCAATAATGCATCTGGTGTAAAAGAAATGGTTTCAGGTGCATTTCATGATGCTATGTATTTATCAGATTACTGTCCCGCTGCAATGATTTTTGTCCCAAGTATTCATGGAATTAGCCATAATGCAATTGAAGACACCAATCCATTTGACTTAACAAATGGACTGAAAGCACTTACTTCTGCATTAGCATTATTGTTACTCGATGAATCTTGATTTTTTCCAAATGAATTTTCAAGTATATTGAGTTAATTTATTCATTATCAAGTAATGTTTATGCTTGATAAGATTGTTACTTTCATATCATTCAAAAAGTATACATAGTATCAAACGATAACAAATCAATCATTGTCCCGTTGTAACCACAGCTGTAGTTGTTGAACTGCTACCATTTTGGGTTAATGAACTGGTTGTAGGTGTATTTGTGTTGTTGCTACTACCACCACCGCAATTCGATAAGATAAAAATAGCAATTAAGATAAGAAGTTTATTCATGTGGTTATCTCTTATTGCATTTGACAAACACCACTAAAAGGATCACTGATACCTTGCACTAAAATGGTGTTTCCAGAATTAACTGGTAGTAAATTAAAGGAAAGTGTGTGTCCTGAACCTGCAGTGAAGCTGAGAGTATATGCACCCGTAATATTAGAGTTTGAAGTAACAGTAATGGATTTTGAACCATACGTATTAGATGAAGTTATGCTTCCACTAGAGAAAGTAAGATCCATTGAGCTATAAGTAATAGTATTGTTAGTGAAGTTTATAAGTGCTAAAACATTATATGTCGCACTAGTTGCTCCTGGAGAAATGGGTGGTGTAGCTATCATGCCACAGCTTCCAGTTAAGGCAGCTAAAGCATAAGTAGGATATAGATAGAAGAAAGCGGCTAAAATTAAAAAAAATAATTAATTTTTTTCATTTTATTCTTCCTTTTATATGTGTTCATTTTTGATTTTGCTCTTCGTAAATTAATAAGTCAAATTATATTTATTGTTATATTTCGTATGAAGCAAAACTTTTTTTATTAGGATAAAAATTATTATTAAAGATTTAATCAATAGGATCAATAAATAAATCTTTTTGGTAGTTTTTCGAAGTATTGTGTGGATAATATTCAAATACATTATGTTTTTATTTCGTAACATATAAAGGTGTAGTGTAAGTATTATGGTTAATGTGATGCTAATTTATCCGTGCGTGAGGCTATTAGAATCAAAGGTACACCATATTTTGAACTTGCTCTTGATGATTTAACATTAAATGATAATCAATTACTCGATGCTATGTTGGCCAACCCTATTTTGATTAACAGACCTTTTGTAATCACCGCAAAAGGAACAAGGTTATGCAGACCCTCTGAGATTGTATTAAAGATATTACCTAAGCCTCAGAAAGATACATTTATTAAGGAAGATGGTGAATTAGTCGTTAAAAATGAGGGCTGATATGGATCAACTTGATAATACTTTACCTAATATTTATAAGGACTCATTTAGAGAAATCAATATTACAGATTTTTCTAAAATTGGATCTTCATCACATAAACCTAAATTTCTATTGCTATTTGGTTCTCTAAGAGATCGCTCTTATAGTAAATTTTTAATCCATGAAGCTGCGAGGTTGTTAGTGAAGTTAGGTGGAGAAGTTAAGATATTTGATCCCAAAGGTTTACCCCTACCAGATGGTGCACCTGACACCCATGAGAAAGTTATTGAGTTAAGGGAATTAGCTAATTGGTCAGAAGGTATGGTTTGGTGTTCACCAGAACGACATGGTGCAATGACAGGGATTATGAAAGCCTAAATTGATTGGATTCCTTTGGCACAAGGATCAATAAGACCAACACAAGGTAAAACTCTAGCTTTGATGCAAGTATCGGGAGGTTCTCAGTCATTTAATGCTGTAAACCAAATGAGAATATTAGGACGTTGGATGCGTATTATTACCATACCTAACCAATCTTCTGTGACGAAAGCATTTCAAGAGTTTGATGAATTGGGTAGGATGAAACCTTCGGCTTACTACGACCGTGTAGTTGATGTTATTGAGGAATTGTTTAAATTTACGTTATTAACGCGTGATATTTCTATCTATTTAACTGATAGATATAGTGAACGTCGGGAAATAAATAAAAAAGAGTAGAATTCTTATTCTCCGTATAGATGTGATTAGGTACAAATCTGTACTTTATAAACCAAACTTTTGTTAAGCTAAGTCAAGATCTATCCATCCACGTAGTGAGTTGATAAACCATATTTTTTTGGCAACCAGCAAGTCTTCCTTAAAAAGGATCTTTTCTTTTATAAGAGAGTTCTCTAAAAGTACTTGTCTTAGTATGCCTGGTAATAAACCACTTTCACTACTTGGAGTTAATAACTGACCATCAATTTCTAGAACAATATTACCCTTGGTGAATTCTGTTATTTCACCACGTTCGTTCCAAAGAATTAAATCAAAAAAAACGTCTTTATTTTGTGTAAATAGTTCATCGTAAACTGATCTATCAGTAGTTTTATGTCTAATTCTAAAATCATTTGAAGAAATAGGAGAGGATGCTAATTGCACTTTAGGTGTAATTGGCGTAACAGGTAACTCATAAATCTCCCAACGTGCAATACCATTTTTATGATAGATAAATCGCGCACGATAACTTCCTAATTTTGTTTGTTCATATAACTCATTAATACTCAGATAGTGTGTTTGATTTGGTGGGAAAAAGTTAAGTTCATTTGCTGACTTCTTTAATCTCTCAAAGTGATAATCCCAAAATACACATTTACCATGAATTAGATTGACGGTTTCAAATAATGAGTAGGGAGGTTCTTGGTGTAAGAAATGTATTTTATTATTTATTTCTTTGTATTCATTTGTTGCTTCTGAATCCCAGGTGATACCACTGCCAACACCATAAGTGAGTGAATTATCGTATTTATTATGATAAATAGTCCTAATTGCTACATTAAATAAACCCTGTTGGTTTGGAGCTAAATAACCAATTGCACCACAATAAGGCCCCCTTGGTACACTTTCAAGATTGCTAATAATCTCCATAACCTTTGCTTTGGGGGCGCCTGTAATTGAACCGCAAGGAAATAAGGCGTAAACAATATCTCTGAATCTTATGTTCTCTTGAAGTGTACCTTGGATAGTACTTGTCATTTGTAAGATGTCTTGATAGGTCTCTACTTCAAATAACTTGTTGGTTTTGACTGAGCCTGTTTCGCAAATTTTCGATAAATCATTACGTAATAAATCTACAATCATGACATTTTCAGATTGGTCTTTTTTTGATTGTTGTAATGATTGAATTTGTTCTTGTAATGAATATTGACTGATAAGCGGATGTGTTCCTTTCATCGGCTTTGTTTCTATATATTGATTTGACCAAGTGAAAAATAGTTCTGGAGAAAATGATAATATTGAGAAATCAGAGTGTTCTATAAAAGCACTATACTTAGCTCCTTGACAGTCGATTAATTGATGGTATAACCCTTCAATATCTCCTTCAATTAATTGACTTTTTGCTCTCAAAGTATAGTTAACTTGATAGCAGTCGCCATTTCTTATATGGTTTTTTATGGTATTAATCGATTCAATAAACTCATTAAGGCTTTGTGATAGTTTCCATTGGCTTGTTTTAGCGTGTTTATGTTTTTTTTGGTATTTATTTACCACTAAAGGAGCTTTATAAATACCAAAATAGAGTAGGTATGTGGTCAATCCAGAGTCATAACTTAAAAAGCCAACAACATAGTTTCCTTTTTCCTGTTCACCCTCTAGTTGCGTTAGACAATTATCAATATCTTCATTTCCCTTACAGGCAATTATATTTAGAGGATCTCTAAAATAGAGTCTTTGTGTTACAGATTCATTGATAGGGAAGTCTAAGATAATATTTAAGAAACTATCATTGTTCATGGTGTTGTTTGAATCTTAGTATAATGAAGTTATAGGTTTAATTAAGAGATAATATTCTATTCAAGTTTTTACATTAAGATAGGTTTTTATGCAAAAAGATCCACGTAAAGATTTTAATAAAGAATCCATCAATTGGGACAATGATAATGCAAAAGTGCATATGGCCAATGCTATCGCACAGGCAATGATTGATAGTGGAAGAGTAAACAAATCCCAATCCGCATTAGATTTTGGCTGCGGTACAGGTCTTGTAACCTTGGCTATTTTGCCACATGTGAAATCGATAGTAGGTGTTGATAGCTCAACGGGCATGTTAGAAAGATTAGATGAGAAGATAAAAACTAATCAACTAACTAATATTTCAACCCAGTTTGTAGATTTTGAGCAGGGTACACCTATAGAAGGTTGCTTTGATTTAATTATTAGTAGTATGACTGCTCATCATATTCCAGATACTTTAGAGTTGTTAAAAGAATGGCATCGGGCTTTAGGGCCACAAGGACAAATTTGTTTTGCAGATTTGGATAGTGAAGATGGTTCATTTCATTCAGATAATACAGGCGTCTTTCATTATGGCTTTGATCGAAATATGTTGAAAACATATTGCGAACAAGCTGGATTTGTTAATATTACTGATAGAACTGCTACAACAATAATTAAAGAAGTCGATGGACAAGAAAAAACTTTTCCTATATTTCTTGTTTGTGCAACAAAGGCCGTATAATACTTATAAGACATTAAAACGCTGTGGATATTTGCACAGCGTTTATTTTTTTAGGGACAATATATGAAAATTGTATTAACAATTATTGGTGAAGATCGTGTCGGTATTGTATCTCGAGTAAGTACAAAACTAGCAGACTTTAAAGTAAATATTTTAGATATCAATCAAAATATTCTAAAAGGTTTTTTTAATATGGTTATGATTGCAGAAATGACCGATCAAACACTTACCTTAAAAGAACTACAAAATGAGTTTAATCAATTAGGTGATGAAATAGGCGTGACTGTAAAAATACAACACGCAGATATTTTTATAGCTATGCACAGAATTTAAACCTATTAGAGACTACTATGTTATTACCAAGTGATATATTTGAAACACATCAAATGATTGAAAAAAACAATCTTGATGTGAGAACAATAACCATGGGTATTAGCTTGAGAGCTTGTTCCCATCCAGAGTTAAATGTTCTTTGTAACAATATCTACGATACCATTACTAAACAAGCAGAACATTTAGTACGTGTCGCAGAAGATATTCAAAGTGAGTATGGGATCCCTATTATAAATACCCGTATATCAATTACCCCCATCGCTGTGGTTGCTGAAAGCAGTAAAACAGATACCTATGTTCCTATTGCCGAAACGCTTGATCGTGCTGCTAAAAACCTGGGCATCAACTTTATTGGTGGGTTTTCAGCTCTTGTTGAAAAGAAAGCTACTCCAGGCGATTTGGTTTTAATTAACTCCATTCCTGAAGCAATGGCTGTGACCGAGCATGTTTGTTCATCTGTAAATATTGGCACAAGTAAAGCTGGTATTAATATGGATGCAGTGAGGTTGATGGGTAAAATAATCAAAGATACTGCCTATTTAACCCGTGATAGAGATGCGATTGGCTGCGCTAAGCTTGTTATCTTTGCCAATGCGGTTGAAGATAACCCATTTATGGCAGGCGCTTTCCATGGCATAGGTGAGGGAGAGGCTGCAATTAATGTGGGCGTTAGCGGTCCTGGAGTGGTTAAACAAGCACTTGAATCAGTACGTGGTTTACCCTTTGATGAAGTAGCTGAAAGTATCAAACGTAGCGCTTTCAAGATTACACGGGTAGGACAGTTAGTTGCTCGTGAAGCATCAAGACGTCTCGGTGTGAAGCTTGGGATTATTGATTTATCCCTGGCCCCAACACCGGCAGTTGGTGATAGTGTGGCTTATATTTTAGAAGAAATGGGGCTTGAGAGTTGTGGTGCACCAGGAACCACTGCTGCTTTAGCCTTATTAAATGACGCTGTTAAAAAGGGTGGTTTAATGGCGGCGCAACATGTCGGTGGATTGAGTGGTGCATTTATTCCGGTGAGTGAAGATGCGGGGATGATTGCTGCAGTTGAAAGGGGTAGTTTAACTTTAGAAAAATTAGAAGCCATGACCTGTGTCTGTTCTGTGGGTCTTGATATGATTGCAATACCAGGTGATACCTCAGCTGAAACCTTATCAGGAATTATTGCAGATGAAGCTGCAATTGGAATGATTAATAACAAAACAACAGCAGTGAGATTAATACCTGTTCCAGGAAAAGGAGTAGGGGATCGAGTTGAATTTGGTGGGTTACTTGGTCATTGCCCAATAATTCCCGTCAATACCTTTGGCAATTATGATTTTATTCAACGAGGGGGGAGAATTCCTGCTCCCCTAAGAAGTTTAACTAACTAATAGTTAGTTTTGAGTTGAGTTTTTTCTGCCTACCATTCGTTGGTAGAGGGCTATGCTCTCACCAACGATCCCTTTTCTGAATATCAGTACACATACAACAAATATGATACCCATAATCACGGTTACCATATCCCCCGCACTATCAGCCAGTTGATCTTCTAAACCAATAATAATAGTTGAACCTACGACAGGTCCTAAAATGGTACCAATACCACCAAAAATTGTCATAAGAACTACATCACCTGACATATGCCAATGAACATCAGTCAGTGTTGCAAAGTTAAACACCAACATTTTTAATATACCAGCGAAGCCTGAAATCGAAGCAGAGAGTACAAAGGCCAATAATTTATACTTTGATACGTCATAACCTAAAGAAATAGCTCTTGGTTCGTTTTCTCGAATAGCTTTTAATACTTGACCAAAGGGAGAGTGGATAGTGCGATAAATGAGCAGGAAGGCAAAAATAAAGCCTGCTAATATAACGTAATAGAGAGTTAAATCGTTCTGCAAAGACAAGCCAAACAAATTTCCCCTTGGGATACCTTGCATACCATCTTCACCACCAGTGATTGGCGCTTCCAAACAGATAAAGTAGATCATCTGAGCAAGGGCTAAAGTAACCATGGCAAAGTAGATACCTTGTCGACTAATTGCTAATAGTCCAACAAGCCAACCTAACAATGCTGTAAAGAAGACCCCACCTATTACTCCGATGACAGTCGGTAATTCTAAATTTTTAATTAAGTATCCGGCAATATAGGCAGCCCCACCAAAAAAGGCAGCGTGGCCAAAGGATAAGAGGCCAGAAAAACCTAATAATAGATTAAAAGCGCAAGCGAAAATGGCGAAGCACAGTATTTTCATTAACAGTACTGGATAGATAAAATGAGGGAGTATTAATCCAATTGCTAATAAAACAAGATAAATAATTGTGCGCATCATTTTTCACGTCCAAATAAACCAGCAGGTCTAAAGATTAGAACAATTGCCATAATAATGAATACAACTGTTGATGAGAGCGGGGGATAAAATACTTTGGTTAAGCCCTCAATAATACCAAGACCCAGACCTGAAATAATTGCTCCTGAAATAGAGCCCATTCCGCCAATAACTACTACCGCAAAAACAATAATAATTAAGTGTGAACCCATTAATGGACTAACTTGATATATGGGAGCGGCCATCACCCCAGCAAAACCAGCTAACGCCACACCAAATCCATAGGTGAGCATAACCATTAAAGGAACATTAATGCCGAAGGCTTGTGTGAGTTTAGGGTTTTCAGTTGCAGCTCTTAAATAGGAACCTAAACGGGTTTTTTCAACCATAAACCAGGTAAGTACACAAACAATTAGAGATAAGAAAATTACCCACAAGCGATATTTGGGAATAACCATGAAACCTAAATTTACCGGTCCATCTAGAATTTCTGGTATGTCATAGGTTTCACCACTCACGCCAAATTTGCTTCTAAAGTAGCCTTCAAAAATCAAGGCAAGACCAAATGTGAGTAACAAACCATATAAATGATCAACTTGGTATAACCATTTGAGTAATAGTCGTTCAATAATCACACCGATTAGTCCTAAGATAATCGGTGTAATGATTAATGCTTCAAAATAACCAATGTTGAATTGTGATAGGAGCATCCATGCACAAAATGCTCCTATCATGTACAACGCCCCATGAGCAAAATTAATAATATTCAACATGCCGAATATGACGGCTAAACCAAGACTGAGTAGAGCGTAAAACGACCCGTTAACTAGCCCTAGCATTAATTGACTGTACAGTGCCATAAGGGGCACGCCGAATATCTCAATCATTTTTTAACCAATGGGCAAGTTGATTGGCTTAAGGGCTGAAATGCTTCAGCAGCAGGGATTGTTGCCAAAATATTATAGTAATCCCATGGGTATTTTGATTCGGATGGTTTTTTAACTTGTGCTAGGTACATGTCATAAACCATACGTCCGTCTTCACGAATATGACCATTTTGTGCATAGAAGTCATTGATAGGAGTTTTCTTCATCTGAGTCATCACTGTTTTTGTGTCATCTGACCCAGTAGCCTGAACTGCCTCTAAATAATGCATCACAGCAGAGTAAACCCCTGCTTGGTTCATACTTGGCATTTTATGCATTTTCTCAAAGTAACGTTTTGAAAAGGCTCGTGATTCAGGTGTACGGTCCCAATAAAATCCAGTGGTCAAGTACATTCCTTGTGTTTGTTTTAAGCCAACACTATTAACATCACTAATAAAAATGAGTAGAGCTGCTAAATGTTGTTTTGGGGTGATACCAAATTCTGCCGCTTGTTTGATAGAGTTGATGGTGTCGTCACCCGCGTTTGCAAGACCTACAATCTGTGCTCCTGACGCTTGTGCTTTTAATAAATAAGAGGATAAATCACGGCTAGGGAAGGGATGAGATACGGAACCTAATACTTGTCCGCCCGCAGCTTTGATGGCTTTAGTTGCATCATTTTCAAGTGAATGACCAAAGACATAATCAGCAGTTAAAAAGAACCAGGTTTTTCCACCTTGTTTTACAACTGCTTTGGCTGTTCCCTGACCTGTGGCGTAAGTATCGTATACATAATGAACAGTCACGTCATTACAACCTTCATTGGTGATTTTCGATGAACCAGCACCAGTGATAATAACAATTTTATTTTTTTCTTTAGCTACTTTCATGGCAGAGAGGCCGGCAATACTGCTAACAAGATCGGTGATCATGTCAACATGTTCACGATCAAACCATTCTCTGGCTTTATTCGAAGTAATATCAGCTTTGTCCTGATGATCAGCGGTAACCATGTCAATTTTGAATTTAGGATGATATTTACTTTCAAAATCACTAATGGCCATTTGTGTTGCGGTAATTGAACCCTTTCCAGAAAAATCAGAATAAGGGCCGGACATATCTGTTAATACGCCAATTTTCACCACATTATCTGAAATTTGCGCCTGGGCAGATTGTTGCACACCAAGAGCCAGCAATGATGCGACAACGATTGATTTTAGGGTTGATTTTTTGTACTTGGTCATGAATGACTCCTCCTTGTCGTTAAACACCTAATAATTCAAACATCTCATTTTGTTTTGATGCAAGTTCTTCTTGCTTAACTTCCATACATACTTGCCCATGTTCTATAATTACCATACGATCAGCAAGAGGCGCTGCAAATTTAAAGTTCTGTTCCACTAATACAATAGTGAATCCCTTACTTTTAAGCGCTGTGATAATTTCTGCTAAGCGGTCAACAATTACAGGGGCTAGTCCTTCTGAGATTTCATCTAGTAGCAGTAACTTGGCCCCTGTTCTTAATATCCTTGCCATGGCTAGCATTTGTTGTTCACCACCTGACATTCTGGTACCTTGACTATGACGTCTTTCTTTAAGATTAGGAAACATGTCATAAATTTCTTCTAAGCTCATTCCGCCGGAACTGACAATCGGAGGCATGAGAAGATTTTCCTCACAAGAGAGTGAAGAATAGATGCCTCTTTCTTCAGGACAGTAACCAATACCAAGTTGTGCGATTTTATGAGTAGCGAGTTTTATTGTTTCAGTGCCATTCACTGTAATAGAGCCAGAGCGTTTACCCGTTAAGCCCATAATCGCTCTAAGGGTTGTTGTTCGTCCGGCACCATTTCTGCCTAGAAGTGATAAACATTCCCCACGTTTAACGTCAAAGTTGATACCGTGTAGGATGTGTGATTCGCCATAGTAGGCATGTAAGTTTTTTACATCTAAATAAACTGGTTCACTCATGGACTGATTCCGTTGCTTGGGTTCCCATATAAGCTGTCATCACTTCTGGATTGGTGGATATAGTCTGATAGTCACCTTCAGCTAAAACGCTACCACGTGATAAAACAGTAATACTGTCAGAGATACCAGATACAACTTTCATGTTGTGTTCAACCATTAGTATGGTTCTTCCAGAAGAAACGGATTTAATTAGCTTCATCACATGATCAACGTCTTCATGTCCCATACCTTGTGTGGGTTCATCAAGTAACATGAGTTCTGGTTCAAGTGCTAGAGTGGTAGCAATCTCTAACGCTCTTTTTCTACCATAAGGCAATTCAACAGCTAATTGTTTGTGAAATGATTCAAGTTCAACAGCGTGGAGTAATTCAAGTGCCTTTTGATTTAAATCATTTAAAGATTCTTCAGAACGCCAAAACTGAAAACTGGTTTTTCTTTTACTTTGAAGGGCAATTCGTACGTTTTCTAAAAGTGTTAAATGAGGAAAAACAGCGGAGATTTGAAAGGATCTAACAATGCCGCGACGCGCAATTTCTGCTGGCTTTTGCTTTGTTATATCCTCTGAATTAAAGAAAATTGATCCTTCAGTTGGATCAAGAAATTTTGTTAACAGATTGAAACAAGTGGTTTTACCTGCACCATTGGGGCCAATTAATGCGTGAATGTTGCCGCGCAATATTTTTAGGCTTACATCGTTGACAGCAACAAACCCTTTAAAGCTTTTTGTCAGGTGTTGTGTGGTTAAAATATAGTCATTATTTTTATCAGTCATTGCTACACCCAAATGCAAAATCTACATAAGCATACCCGAAATATTTCAAATTTTGTATAATTAATGGTTAAGTAATTTTAGATAACGTGAAAAAGGTCTCTCGATGGAAACAACACAAGCTAATGGTCTGGAAAGATCGCTCAATTTAACTATACCTCTCAACCAGTTGCAAGAGGAGGTAGCCAAGCGTCTTAAGCATCTTTCTAAAACAGCAAAGATGCAAGGTTTCCGTCCTGGAAAAGTTCCTTTATCCATTTTAGAAAAACAATATGGCGGTCAATTGCACCAAGAAGCATTGGGTGATTTAGCTCAAAATCAGTTTTTTATGGCCATTAAAGAAAATAACTTTAAAGTGGCTGGATATCCAAGTTTTGATGCAAATCCCGACCATAAAGAAGAGTCTACAATTGGTTTGGTAGCAAGGTTTGAGGTGTTTCCTGATATTACCATTGGAAATTTAAAGGAAGTAACCATTAACCGTCCCGTTACCGAAGTAACCGACGCTGATATTGATCGCACTCTTGATATTTTAAGAAAACAAAGAGTGAGTTACACGATCGTTGATCGCCAAGCGCAAAATGATGATCAGGTTGTCATTGATTTCAAAGGGTTTATTGGTGACGAGCCATTTCAAGGTGGAGAAGCAGATAACTATCAATTGGTATTAGGGCAAAATCAATTTCTTCCTGATTTTGAAGCCAATGTTATCGGCATGAAACAGGGTGAATCAAAAAGTTTTGACTTAACTTTCCCTGAAGATTATCAAGCTACCAACTTAGCAGGTAAAACCGTACGTTTTGATGTTAAAGTTCATGAGGTAAAAGAGCCAGTATTACCTCCTGTTGATGAAGAGTTTGCCCGTTCTGTTGGTATTCAAGACGGTGATGTATCGAAATTACGCGCTGAAATGAAAAAAAATCTTGAACGTGAGGTTAAAAATAGAATCAAATCTCAAGTTAAAGATCAAGTAATGCAGGCATTGCTAGATAAAACCCTAATTGACGTACCACAATTTTCATTGTCTCAGGAAGTGCAGCGATTGAGACAAAATACTTTAGCAGATCTAGAAAGCAGGACTGGGAAGAAACAATCTTTAGATTTACCAGACTCGTTATTCGTAGATCAAGCTAAAAGACGGGTGTCCTTAGGGTTGATTTTGGGGGAAATCATTAATTCCCAATCAATTTCCTCAAAGCCTGAACAAGTGAGAGCGTTAATTGAAGAAATGGCCAGTGCTTACGAACAACCTGATGAAATTGTTCGTTGGTATTATCAACAAAAAGATAGATTACAAGAGGCTGAAACGGTTGTTCTAGAGGATAATGTAGTTGAATGGGTATGTGCTCAAGTCAATACTGTTGATGCGCCAACAAGTTTTGAAGATCTTGTTGGAAAACAATAATTAAATTAGGAATCAATAAGATGTCTGATTATTTTAAGGTAAACCCTCAAGCTTTGGGATTAGTCCCCATGGTCGTAGAACAAAGTGGCCGTGGAGAAAGAGCTTATGATATTTACTCTAGATTACTTAAAGAGAGAGTGATTTTTCTGGTCGGTCCAGTCACTGATGACACAGCTAATTTGGTTGTCGCTCAATTACTGTTTTTAGAATCAGAAAATCCTGATAAAGATATTAACTTATATATTAACTCTCCAGGGGGGTCTGTATCAGCCGGGCTCGCAATTTATGACACAATGCAGTTCATAAAGGCTGATGTTAGTACAACTTGTATGGGGATTGCAGCGAGTATGGGTGCCTTTTTGTTGGCAGCTGGTCAAAAGGGTAAACGTTTTACTCTCCCCAATGCGCGTGTAATGATTCACCAGCCCTCGGGTGGTGCGCAAGGTCAAGCATCTGATATAGAGATACAAGCAAAAGAAATTCTATATTTAAGACGTCGTCTTAATGAAATGATGAGCTTACATACAGGCCAACCTCTTGAAATTATTGAGAAAGATACGGATAGAGATAACTTTATGAGTGCTGATGAAGCATTGAAGTATGGATTGGTTGATCAAATTATTGAGAAACGTAGTCAAATTGGTTCGTGATATTTATTTGATATCGCGCTACACTGTTTTTGAAGAGATTTTATAAGGAATGGGTTTATGACCGATAAAGCTGGCGGCGAAAAAATCCTATATTGCTCATTTTGTGGCAAAAGCCAACATGAAGTAAGAAAGTTAATAGCTGGCCCCTCTGTGTTTATATGTGATGAGTGTATTGAGTTATGTAACGACATCATTAGAGAAGAAATACAGGGTGCTGAGGTAAAAAGTACTAAAACAGAATTGCCTACGCCTCAAGAAATAGCCGATATTCTTGATCAGTATGTGATTGATCAGAAAATGGCTAAAAAGACATTGGCTGTAGCTGTTTACAATCATTACAAGCGGCTACGTAATGAAAGTAAAGAGAAAGAGGTGGAATTAGCTAAAAGTAATATTTTATTAATTGGGCCTACAGGCTCTGGTAAAACATTACTTGCGCAAACCTTGGCAAGATTACTTAATGTTCCTTTTGTAATCGCTGATGCGACCACGTTAACTGAGGCGGGGTATGTGGGTGAGGATGTTGAGAACATCATCCAAAAACTACTTCAAAAATGTGATTACGATGTTGAAAAAGCTCAAAAAGGGATCGTTTACATTGATGAGATAGATAAAATTTCACGTAAATCTGATAATCCTTCAATTACAAGAGATGTATCTGGTGAGGGTGTGCAGCAAGCTTTACTTAAATTAATCGAAGGGACTATTGCATCGGTTCCTCCGCAGGGTGGTAGAAAGCATCCAAATCAAGAGTTTGTACAAGTGGATACGACAAATATCTTATTCATTTGTGGCGGTGCTTTTGGTGGATTAGAGCGGATAATTCGTGAACGTTCAGAAAAGGGTGGTATTGGATTCTCAGCTGAGGTATCAAGTAAAGATGCTAGAGAAAACAGTGAGTTACTGCATGAAGTTGAACCAGAGGATTTAATTAAGTTTGGGTTAATACCTGAGTTTGTTGGTCGTTTACCTGTGGTTGCTACGCTTGAAGAATTACATGAAAATGCCTTGGTTAGAATTCTTACCGAACCTAAAAACGCACTCACTAAACAGTATCAAAAACTGTTTGCCATGGAGAATGTGGATTTAGAGTTTAGGGAAGAAGCATTACATGCCATTGCTAAAAAAGCACTACAAAGACGAACTGGTGCCAGAGGATTACGTTCGATTATTGAACATGCCTTACTTGATACGATGTTTGATCTTCCATCAATGGAAAATGTCAGTAAAGTTGTAATTGACGAAGCAACTGTACAATCAGAAGGGTCTCCCTTATTGATTTATGCAGACCAACAAAAGGTAGCTGGGGTTTAACTTTCTCTATTGAAAAAGGGATAGGCAGTCCCCATCTGCCTTATAGTTACAATTTACATTCGGGAGTCCATCATGACCTCTTTATCTGAAACCCCCATCAGCCGTACTGAATTTCCATTACTTCCATTACGTGACGTGGTGGTTTTCCCCCATATGGTAATCCCGCTTTTTGTTGGGCGACAAAAATCAATTAAGGCCCTGGAAACCGCAATGGAGCAGGGTAAAAGTATTTTGTTGGTTGCCCAAAAATCGGCAGCTAATGACGAGCCTAAACCTGAAGAGTTGTTTCATGTAGGAAGCTTGGCCAGTATTTTACAGATGTTGAAATTACCAGATGGCACGGTCAAAGTACTTGTTGAGGGCGTTAATCGTGCGAATGTTACGGATGTCATTGATATCAAGACACATTTTGTAGGTGGGGCAGTTGTTGTTGAAAAGCAGGTTACAGATGACCCTGAGGTTGAGGCGATGCGCCGTACCTTGTTGGCTCAATTTGACCAGTATGTAAAACTGAATAAAAAAATCCCACCTGAAGTCATGACTTCTTTCTCGAGTATTGATGAAGCAGGACGTTTAGCAGATACAATTGCGGCTCATTTGCCGTTAAAACTTGAGCAGAAACAGCAAATCCTTGAAATGTTTGATATTCAAGAGCGCTTAGAACACTTACTCACTGTTCTAGAAAGTGAAATTGATATTTTACAGGTTGAAAAACGTATTCGTGGACGTGTTAAACGTCAAATGGAAAAAAGCCAACGTGAGTATTATTTAAACGAACAGGTTAAAGCGATTCAAAAAGAATTAGGTGACAGCGAAGAAGGCGCTGATTTAGAGGAACTTGATAAAAAAATCAAGGCTGCCCATATGCCTAAAGAGGCAAGAACTAAGGCAGAGGCCGAGCTTAAAAAATTACGTCTCATGTCCCCTATGTCGGCAGAAGCAACCGTTGTTAGAAACTACATTGATGCGTTAATTGGTTTGCCTTGGAAGAAAAAAACCAAAGTTAGTAATGATTTAGGTGCTTGCGAAAAAGTGCTTGATGTTGATCATTACGGTCTTGATAAGGTTAAGGAGCGTATCGTCGAGTATCTGGCAGTTCAAACACGAGTCGATAAGGTAAAAGCCCCCATATTATGTTTAGTAGGCCCACCTGGTGTTGGTAAAACATCTCTTGGTCAGTCCATTGCACGTGCAACAAATAGAAAGTTTGTACGTATGGCATTAGGTGGAATGAGGGATGAGGCTGAAATCAGAGGACACAGACGTACATACATTGGGGCCATGCCTGGAAAAATCCTCCAAAATATGACTAAAGTTGGGGTGAAAAATCCTCTGTTTTTACTCGATGAAGTAGATAAATTAGGACAAGATTTTCGTGGCGACCCATCGTCAGCTTTACTGGAAGTGTTAGATCCTGAACAAAATAATGCTTTTACCGATCATTATGTTGAGGTTGAATATGACCTGTCAGACGTAATGTTTGTGGCAACTGCTAACACACTCAATATTCCTGCTCCTCTGCTAGATCGAATGGAAGTTATTCGCTTATCTGGTTATACCGAGGATGAAAAGGTCAATATTGCACGTAAATACCTATTACCAAAACAACTCAAGGCAAACGGGTTACGTGAAGAAGAGCTTCATATGTCCGATTCGGCACTACGTGAAATTGTTCAATACTATACTCGTGAGGCAGGAGTACGATCTCTTGAACGAGAAATCGCAAAGATATGTCGTAAGGTGGTGAAATTCTTACTACTTAATAAGAAAACTTCAGAAGTTAATATCACACCTAAAAATATTCAAAAATATTTAGGTGTTCATCGTTACAGCTTTGGCTTAGCTGAAAAAAATAATCAAGTTGGCCTTGTAACTGGGCTTGCTTGGACTGAGGTGGGTGGTGAGCTACTCACTATTGAAGCAGTGAAATTACCAGGAAAAGGAAAAATGACCACAACTGGTAAGTTGGGTGAAGTGATGCAAGAGTCGATTCAAGCTGCATTAAGTGTAGTGAGAAGTCGAGCCAAATCTTTGGCCATTGCTGAGGATTTCTATGAAAAGGCAGACATTCACATTCACTTACCTGAAGGAGCAACGCCTAAAGATGGTCCTTCTGCTGGAATTGCCATTACTACAGCCATGGTTTCCGTACTTACAGGAATCCCTGTAAGGGCTGATGTGGCGATGACAGGTGAAATTACTCTTCGTGGTGAAGTGCTGCCAATTGGTGGGCTAAAAGAAAAGCTGTTGGCTGCGCATCGTGGCGGTATTAAAACCGTATTAATACCTGATGAAAATGAAAAAGACTTAACAGAAATTCCTGATAACGTAAAAGCCAAATTAGACATTCATTGTGTTAAATGGATAGATCAGGTACTTGCTATTGCTCTGGAGCATTTGCCTGTGGTTGAAGTGGCGACAGATGATGGAGTTACTACCAAATCTGCGTTAGCAGAATCTATTGCCCCCTCAATAAAACATTAATAGAGTATTAATTCCCCCCATCCAAGGGATGGGGGGAGTTAATTAATATGCTCCGAAAACTCAGCCTTATTGTATTAATAAGTGTAGTTAACTTGGCCTATGCTGGCTCTAATTTAACTGGTGTATGGCAGACCTTTAACGAACAACACCAACCTAATTCACTTGTTGAAATTACCGAGCAACAAGGACAGTTAGTTGGAAAAGTAATCTTAATTTATCCCGAACAAGAGCATGATAGTAATCCAGTTTGCGATAAATGTAAGGGTATAAACCATAATAGACCAGTACTGGGTATGACTATTTTATGGGGATTTAGTCTTCATAACGGCCAAGAGGGATATATTCTCGACCCTGAAACAGGTAATGTCTATCATGCAACATTAACGCTTCAACACAATCAATTGTTAGTACGTGGTTATATCGGTATGCCTTTATTCGGAAGAAGTGTAATTTGGTCTCGTATTCGCTGATACTACAATAGATAAAACTTATATTCAGCTAAGTATATTTATCTATGATAGAAGTAATAATCATAGACAACAATAATTATTATTATTTTATTGGGAGGAGAAATGGTTTGGCGAGCATTTCTATTTGATGTGGATGGTACGCTAGCAGAAACTGAGCGTGATGCTCACCGCGTGGCTTTTAATCAAGCTTTCAAAGAACATAATCTAGACTGGTATTGGGATGAAATGCTCTATGGAAAGTTATTAAATGTAACTGGTGGTAAAGAACGAATGCATCATTACATACATGAATTCACCGATATAGATCCCAATCAAGAGAATTGGAACGATTTAATTAAACAAATTCATAAAACCAAGACTGATTATTATGTTTCTTTATTAAATGAAGGGTTAGTACCTCTTCGTCCAGGTGTGAAACGGTTGCTAGAGGAAGCCAGAAATGAAGGTTTACGTTTAGCAATTGCCACTACCACAACACCTGATAATGTCATTGCGTTGCTTGAAAATAGCTTGGGTAAGCATTCTGTAGAGTGGTTTGAAGTCATTGCTGCGGGCGATGTGGTTAAAGCTAAAAAACCTGCTCCTGATATATATCAATGGGTCTTAAATCAAATGGCATTAAAGCCTAATGAATGTTTAGCATTAGAAGATTCTGAAAATGGCCTAAGAGCTGCAACACAAGCAGGTATTCCGACGCTGATCACTGTCAATGATTATACTCAGCATCAGGATTTTAATGAGGCATTACTCGTTGTCTCTCATCTTGGTGAAAAGACTAATCCAAGTTATCAATATGAAAATGGAGAGTGGAACCCTATTGGGACGATTGATATTTCTTTTTTACAACAGCTAAAAAAAGAGAAATGTATCTAAATGACTAAACCAAGTAAGGTAATGATAGTAGGTAACAAGGCATATTTTAATAATAAAAATGGTTTGATTTTTTCTTGATTAAAGAATCTTTTGAGTATTGTGGCTCCAATCGGATTCGGGGCATTCGCGATTAGTGTAAGCCCCCCACCAGCGATAGCTCCTTTTACCAAAGACAATTTAAACTCATCGCTTGGATTAGCTAACAAAGAACCCAAATAAGTTAGTGCAGCATTATCTGTTATTGCAGTCAGAAGCGTGGCACCCAGATAGACTTGTATGGTAGTAAGAGATGTTAAAGCAGTACTTAACCACCACGTTTGTTGACTACCAATAAGAATTAGTCCTGTTAAAAACAAGCCAACAAATGACGCTTCGCGAAGCATTAAACGCTCTTGATGAATAGCGTAAATATGCGTGAAAACAATAAAGACAATGAGTATCCCTACAAAAAGAGTGAGATCATGGCTTGTTAGAATAACCAGTATCATGAAAATAACGTGAGTAACGACAACGCCTAAACTTACTTTTTTATATGAAAGAGTAAGTGTATTGTCCATTGTATAGAACTCTTTTTTAAATAATAAAAATCCTAGTAGTGTGTTCATTACCACAATCGTAAGAATTTTAATGGCAAATGTGGATAACATAAAACTCATATCCCAATGCCAGGTATTGGCTACCATTAAAATAGGTGGGGCTGCAAAAGGAGTTAATGCACCTCCGATTGAAACATTTACAAAGAGAATAGAGAGCATCATATACCTTAACTTTTCTGACTGAATTCTAGGGAACAGGGTTTCTTTTAATATGATGGCGCTAATAGTCATTGCTGCAGGTTCAGTGATGAATGAGCCAAGAAGAGGGAGTAGAGTCAGGGTTAAGAAGTAAATACTAATAGCAGGTTTAACTATATGCTTTTGTACAAAAAAAATAATGATGTTTTCTACAAAAGTTAAAATTGGCTTGGTACCAGCTATTGTCATAATGGCAATAACAAATAATGGCTCTGTGAAATCAAGGCTATGTAAATAATGTATTAATTTATTTTGTCCTTCAAATAACAACATCAATAAACACAGTACTAACGACCATAAGGGGAAAATTAATTCGATTTCAGTAATAAGATGAATGAATCGTTTATAGTTAGGGAAACGACTGTCTAATGTCTTAATATAAGATGCAAGAAATGTATGTATTAGCGCTAAAACAAAGACCGCTAAATATAAAGATGTAGTAAGTTTCATTATACAAAATATTGATCAAGTGACTAAAACTGTATCATTGAAATATGCTTTTTATCTACAAAAAATAGATGTCTATTGAGTCATTTAGGTATAAGATAAATTAACGCTATTAATTTTTATAATTAACGGCTATTTTAAATTATTCAATATGGTCATTCAAAAATGACAAAACAGTTATCTCCTCATCAAATTATCTATAGCGAAAATGAGATCTTAGCCATTGATGCTTATTGGCGGGCAGCTAATTATTTATCGGTTGGACAAATTTATTTGCAAGATAATCCTTTATTAAAGCGACCATTGCACTCAAATGATATAAAAAATATGTTATTGGGTCATTGGGGTACTACACCTGGTCAAAACTTCATCTACGCTCATTTAAATCGATTTATTACTGCTTATGATTTGAATATGATTTATATTTCTGGCCCTGGTCACGGAGGTCCCGCATTAATTGCGAACACCTATCTAGAAGGCACATATAGCGAGATTTATCCACATATTAGTCAAGATGAAAACGGTTTAAAAAAATTATTTTTCCAGTTTTCCTTTCCCGGTGGGGTGCCAAGCCACGTTTCTCCAGAATGTCCCGGTTCTATCCACGAGGGTGGGGAACTTGGTTATTCTCTGAGTCATGCTTTTGGTGCTGTTTTAGATAATCCTGATTTAATTGTTGCATGTGTTGTAGGAGACGGAGAAGCTGAAACAGGACCCCTAGCTACCGCTTGGCATTTAAATAAATTTTTAAATCCAGTCACAGATGGTGTGGTAATACCTATCTTACATTTAAATGGTTATAAAATCGCCAATCCCTCACTCCTTGCTCGTATTGGTCAAGAGCAATTAAATGCATTAATGATTGGTTATGGATGGAAACCACTATGGGTTGAAGGGAGTGATCCGATTTCAATGCATTACAAAATGGTTGAAGTACTTAATCAGATACATGGTGAGCTAAAAAATATACAACAAAGAGCAAGAATAGATGGGCATATGGAGAGACCATTATGGCCAATGATTGTTTTAAAAAGTCCTAAAGGATGGACCGGTCCTAAAATGGTTGATGGTATTGCTATAGAAGATACGTTTCATTCGCATCAAGTTCCGATTCAACATCCTAAACGCAATCCTCTTCATTTATCATTATTAGAAGAATGGTTACGCAGTTATCAACCGCAAGATTTATTTAATGAGCAAGGTCAACTTTGTGACTATCTACGGGCCTTGGTACCCAAAGGTTTAAGGCGGATGGGCGCAAATTTACATGCTAATGGAGGACTTTTATTAAAACCCTTGGTGTTACCAGATCTATCCTTAAGTGCAGAGATTATTCAACAACGAGGACAGATGGGACCAGGGGACACCCGGGTATTAGCGCGTTGGTTAAAAGAAGTTGTTTTATGTAATGAAAAGACACGAAACTTTCGTCTATTTGGACCCGATGAGACCATCTCAAATGGTTTGGAAGCGGTATTTGAAGTGACTTCGCGTCAATGGATGGGAGAGCGTTTATCAACAGATCAATATTTATCTACCGATGGGCGTGTCATAGAGGTTCTTAGTGAACATCAGTGCCAAGGTTTTCTAGAAGGATATCTATTAACTGGAAGGCATGGGCTATTTAATTGCTACGAAGCCTTTGTACATATTATTGATTCCATGTTGAATCAGCATGCAAAATGGTTAACAGTTTCTGCCAAACTACCTTGGCGAAAAAAAATTGCTTCTCTAAATTATCTACTAAGTTCTCATGTATGGCGCCAAGATCATAACGGCTTTACTCATCAGGATCCAGGCTTTATTGACTTACTAGTGAATAAAAAACCTACAATTGTGCGTGCCTATTTTCCACCTGATGCTAATTGTTTGCTGGCTGTTATGGATCATTGCTTACGTACTGAACATTTAATTAACGTCGTTATTGCAGGGAAACATCCATCACCTCAGTGGTTAACATGTGATGAGGCGATTAAGCATTGTTTACAAGGAATTGGGGTTTGGCAGTGGGCAAGTAATGATCAGCTTAACTTTCCTGATATGGTTATGGCATGTTGTGGCGATGTTCCTACACTGGAAACATTAGCGGCAGTGTCTCTGCTTCGTAACTATTTGCCTGATATTCGTATTAGAGTTGTAAATGTAGTTGATTTAATGCGTTTATTGCCTGCTGAAGAACATCCGCATGGACTAACAAATCATGACTTTGAAGATATATTTCCCATTCATGTACCCGTCGTTTTTGCTTATCATGGATACCCTTGGCTTATACATAGACTTACTTATCGACGCAATAATCAACATCGAATCCATGTGAGAGGATATAAAGAGGAGGGGACCATAACCACTCCATTTGATATGACTGTTCTTAATGATATCAGTCGATATCATCTAATACTTGATGTGCTTGATCGACTTCAGGTTGTTAATGAAAAAGTAATTTATTTGAAACAGTTAATAGAAGAAAAATTAATCGAACACCGGCAATATATTAATTTACATGGTGAAGATTTACCGGAAATTAGAGAGTGGAGCTGGGATCTTAGTTAGATTAAGGAGAAATCATGAAAATTTCATTTCATGGAGCGAATCAAGATGTTACAGGATCTTGCCATTTATTAGAATGTAATGGAACCAAAATTCTTATAGATTGCGGTATGTTTCAGGGTGGTCGTGAACTTGAAGAGGAAAATGCAGAGCCCTTTGGTTTTGAGCCTGAAGAAATTGATTTTGTCTTACTAACGCACGCCCATCTTGATCATTGCGGTCGTTTACCACTACTGGTTAAAAGAGGTTTTAAAGGTGAAATTATTACTACCTCAGCAACTAGAGAGTTAGCACGATTAGTAATGGTGGATGCAGCTCACCTACAGGAAGAGGAAGCGTTACATCGTTCTCGACATCCAAAAAGTAATCATAATCACCATAATAAGAGCACAGAAATCTCTCCATTATATGTACTAGTAGACGCATTTAGAACGATGGATTTTTTTGGACGTACAGTACATTATCACCAACCATTTCAGTTAACAGAGACTATATCAGTCACCTTTTATGATGCAGGGCATATACTAGGCTCTGCCAGCATTTACATTTCTGCAGTTGAAGATAACATAAAAAAAACAATATTGTTTTCTGGAGATATTGGAAACAGTGGACGACCATTATTAAATGATCCAGAAACACCTGCAGAGGTAGATTATGTGGTGATGGAAACAACTTATGGTGATAGATTACATCGCTCTTTTTCTGATTCTGTGAATGAGCTTTATCACGCAATTGAACACACCATAAACCATGGTGGAAACGTCATAATCCCCACTTTTGCTCTTGAGAGAACACAAGAGATACTTTATTTTCTAAATAGAGGAATCGAGCAACAACAACTTTCTTCTTCGACGCAGGTTTTTTTAGACTCACCCATGGCAATTTCTGCTACTCAAATATTTGAACGTCATCCAGCATTATTTAGAGAATCCATTAAACAACTTTTTGATTCAAAAAAAGATCCTTTTCAGTTACCAGGCTTACATTTTAGTAGAGAAACTGCTGATTCCATAGCCATTAATCGTATACAGTCTGGTGCAGTCATTATGGCAGGCTCTGGAATGTGTACTGGAGGACGAGTACGTCACCATTTGCAACATGGGTTATCCCGCTCTGAATGCGCTGTAGTTTTTGTTGGATATGCCTCTCAAGGTACTCTGGCGAGAAGAATTATTGATGGAGCTAAAACGGTAAGAATCTTTAATGAAGAACTTCCTGTAAGAGCAAATATTTACACAATCAACGGATTTTCTGCGCACGCAGATCAGGCTGAGTTGGTTAATTGGCATAAAAAAATAAAAAATATTAAAGGTACCTTTCTCGTTCATGGAGATTTCAAGGTGATGCAAACTTTTAAACAACTAATAGCAGGTAAAGTTGACGTCCCAGAAAAAAATCAAATTTTTAATTTGTAGTTAAGAGCTTAATGATAACCACTCATCTTCAAGCTGACTCAGTTTTTTTTCGATTTCGATTAATTGATCGTTATATGCAGCTAATTTTTCATAATCTGTGTTACTTTCTATTGATACTTGTATTTCTTTACGTTCTTGTTCAAGTATTGAAATACGTTGATTCAATTTCTCAATAGATTGGGTTGGTTTGTTTTCTTTACGTGACTTTGATTTTGAGTTTGTTAGCGTTTCAGAGGGAGCCTTGATACGTTTTGCAATATCAATCAAATGGCGTTGGTAATCTTCTAAATCTCCATCAAATGGAGCGACACGAGCATTATGCACCAACCAAAACTCATCACACACTTCTCTTAATAAGGCACGATCATGACTGACCAATAAAACTGTTCCTTCAAATTCGTTTAATGCTATTGATAATGCTTCGCGGGTAACTAAATCCAAATGGTTAGTAGGCTCATCGAGCAGTAGTAAATTTGGTTGTTGCCAGACAATCATACTAAGTACTAAACGTGCCTTTTCACCACCACTCATTGTCCCAACTTGTTGGGTTAATTTATCCCCACCAAATTGAAACTGGCCAAGATAATTTTTAATATCCTGTTCTCTGGTACTTTGACCAGATAGAGCGCCTCGAGAAACAACATCTTTAACCATGCGTATAAAGTGTTCTAAAGGATTGGCGTTGGCATCTAAAAGATCCATTTCTTGCTGAGCAAAATAGCCTATACGTAAACCACGACCTTCAGTCAATTCGCCCGAGAGTGGAGCAATAGATTTTGCAATGGTTTTTACTAACGTCGATTTACCTTGGCCATTTGCGCCCAATATACCGATTCTTTGACCAGCTAGTACTGAAAACTCAACATTATTTAGTATGGGAGAGCTTTCAGAATAACCCAGAGTACCGTTATGGAGAGTTAGCATAGGATTAGGTAGATGTTTGGGTTCGTCAAACTTAAAGGTGAACTCGGCATCAACTAACAAAGGCGCTAACATTTCCATTCTACCTAATGCTTTAACTCGACTTTGTGCTTGCTTGGCTTTACTTGCTTTGGCTTTGAATCGGGCAATAAATTTTTGTAGATGAGCGATTTTTTCCTGTTGTTTTTGATAGGCATTTTGTTCTAGTGATAATTTTTCTGCACGTTGTTTCTCAAAAAAACCATAACTTCCGCCGTATCTTGTTAACTTCCCACGCTCTAAGTGGACAGTTACCTGCGTTACTGCCTCTAAAAAGTCTCTGTCATGACTAATTACTAGCATAGTTCCTGTGTATTTTGATAACCACGATTCAAGCCACACTAAGGCATCTAAATCTAAGTGATTGGTGGGTTCATCTAGTAACAGTAAATCAGATGGACAAATTAAGGCTCGTGCAAGTTGAAGCCGCATACGCCAGCCACCAGAAAAGCTGTTTACAGGTTTGGTTAATTCGCTATTTTGGAAGCCTAATCCTAGTATGAGTGTTTGCGCTCGAGCTTCAGCATCTGCTTCACCTGCATCATATAATGCAGCATAAGCTACCCCCATACGCTCTCCATCACCACTGTCTACTGCGTTGGTGACCTCACTACGTGCTTTCATGAGAGTAAGATCACCTTCAATAACAAAGTTAGTTGCGCTCATTGTGGTTTCTGGCATTTCTTGAGCCACTTGTGACAGGCGCCAATGAGAGGGAATCTGGCATATCCCTTCATCCTCATGCAATCTTTTATCTAGTAATGCAAACAGGGTAGATTTACCAGTACCATTACGTCCCACGACGCCAACATGTTCACCTGGATTAATTGTAATATTCGCTTGATCGAGAATGGTTTTCGTACCGCGATGCAAAGTAACTTGGTTAAGTGTAATCATTTGTTTAAACTATTAAAGTATGTAATGTAATCTTCCACAGAGCTTACCAATAGTTCATATCAAAAACTCACTAAACACCTAAATTTGTGTTATTTGACTTAATGATTTCTTGAGTAATTTTTATTGATTTGATGCTTAGAGAAATATGTTTATCAATTATAATTGAAATCATAACTTAAAAGAGTGTAATCACGAATTTATCCGTTGCGCCATAAAACCCCCGCCGTTCAGGTCGTGGATATAAGTCACAGACGCCAACGGTGTTCTTCTAGTTAGCAAACTCTCCACATTGTGGTGTTTCATGTTGCTCATTGTGTTGATGAATGATGCAGATAGGCGCTCTGCTACAGGATTTCTCAGTAAAGAAAGAATTAAAAAACATATTTTTAGAAAAAGATTATTAGCTAGAGACGATATTGCCGACTATATCGATAGCTTTTACAATGAAACTAATAGGCATTCATTTCTATCTGGGGTAAGTCCGGAATAATTTGAAAAAGCGTTTAAAACTACCAAAAAAAGTGTTCACTAAACCCCGGGAATTCCACACTGGTGATCTTTTTCTCCTGGCTTGCTGACGCCGGAATGGGATTGCCATCGCGCAACAGGTCCGGCACCAACTCGCGGATGTCGTATGGGCTTCCCTCAATAAAACGGATAATTTCATTAAGAGTATAAACATGAAAGGAGTTTGTGATTTAGAGAAGAATGGTTTCACGCAAGAAATACAGTTCAGAGTTCAAAGTTGAGTCGGTGAAGTTGGTACAACAATCAGGTAAAGCGATTATTACCGTTGCTCAAGACTTAGGAATTCACGATAGTTTATAAAGGCGATGGGTCAAAGAGTCTGAAGGGGATAAGTTAAGTTCAAAGCCTCATATGCCTGAGTCTGTTTTGACGAAAGAGATCGTTAAACTTCGACGAGAAAATGACAATTTACGAATGGAGCGAGACATTATAAAAAAGGCGCTCAGCTACTTCGCGAAAGACCCGCTGTGAAGTATGCCTTCATTTTTTAATATATTGATCAGTTTTATAATTTAAAAAGACGTTATTCAACATTAGGTGGTATTAGCCAAGTAGAGTTTGAAAAACGCTATTTGAGCTTATAGGGGTGTCAGTAATATTGAGGGAAGCCCAAACAGCAAATTATAAAAGAGCGCGCGAACGTACCAGCCAAGGACGCAATCATCGATTGCTTACCAATGCCAAAAAACAACCGCTTGATCAATCAACTCGTAATACCTGCGGACTTCTGGTGGTTTTGCGCCAAGAAGAAAAGGGAGAGAATTGGCCAGGAGAGAGTGCAATGTGGCCACAGATGCGTAGCTAACCAGGCTGGCGGAGTCCGCAGGCTTACTCAGCGGTCCGCGCGAGTTCGAGGGGGCTGGCGCAGGAGCACATAAGAAAAAACCGCAACCGAGAGCGGTTGAGGTTTGAATATTGGTGGAGGCGGCGGGAATCGAACCCGCGTCCGAAAGTCCTCTGCAGTCAGTTCTACATATTTAGTCACATTGTTGAATTTAATTTCTAATTACGTCAATGGACAAACGCATCAGAAACGATTCACCATAAGTTTAATTCTGTAAGAGGTGACCCCTCATAGAACGATTCTCTGTATATGACTCCACTGCTTGGTTTCCCAAGCTCCAACCCAGAGAACAATTGGTGTGGAGCCTAGCCTTAAGCGGCTAGGGCGTAGTTGTCGTCGTTGGCAACTATAAGTTTTCCAGATGGATTTACGAGGTCAACTGGTCCTCGATATGCACTGAACTGTTTTGCAACCCCCGTCGAAGCCAGGTCGCCCCCCAATTTCAATTAATTATCCTCTGTTATAAGGTAATTGTCACTGTTTAATGCTATATTAGGGTGTTATGACTACATTTCAAGACCTAAATTTAATTGATCCTCTGCTCAAAGCGGTGGATGAGATGGGATATTCTGAGCCTACATCAATTCAAGCGCTAGCCATTCCAGCCATTCTTTCCGGGCAAGACGTTCAAGCTATGGCTCAAACTGGTACAGGCAAAACAGCTGGTTTTACGCTGCCTTTGTTACAACATCTCTCCCGTTTTGCAAGCTCTAGTATGTCCCCAGCTAAACATCCTGTTAGAGCTTTAATACTTACCCCAACAAGAGAGTTAGCAATTCAAGTTGAAGAAAGCGTTAAAAACTATAGTAAGTATTTAACTCTACGTTCATGCGCAATTTATGGCGGGGTTAATATTCAGGATCAAATTAAGTTACTGCAAGGTGGTATTGAAGTTGTTATTGCGACCCCTGGTAGATTGATGGATCATGTTAATCAAAAAACAATACAGTTGTCGCAAGTAAGTATTTTTGTCTTAGATGAGGCAGATCGAATGTTGGATATGGGTTTTATTCCCGATATAAAAAAAATTATTCAACTATTACCAACCCAGCGACAAAATTTAATGTTTTCAGCAACTTTTTCTGATGAAATCAATAAGCTTGCTAAGGGGTTTTTAAATCAACCTGTACAAGTCCAAGCAACACAGAGAAATACCACCGCTTCGTCAATCGTGGAAATTTTTTACGGAATTTCTGAACATAGGAAAAAAGATTTGTTGGTTGATCTTTTTCTAGGTACAAAATCAAGTCAAGCTATTGTATTCACTAACACAAAACTCGATGCTTCAAAATTATCACAAGCCATTTTACGTGAAGGTTTGAAATGTGATGCCCTTCATGGCGACAGAAGTCAGCGCGAACGAATTGAGATATTAGATAAATTTAAAAGTGGTGAAATTGAGTTGTTAATAGCAACAGATGTTGCAGCAAGAGGCCTTGATATTGACTCATTACCTTTAGTATTCAACTTTGATCTACCGAGCGTTGCTGAAGATTACATTCATCGAATTGGTAGGACGGGGAGAGCGGGAAGTCCCGGCCAAGCTATTTCTTTTGTATCTGAAAGTGATAGACGATTACTCGCTGCTATAGAAAAAGTTACTAATACGCGTTATGAATTAAGGTCTGGTGAATCCATATTAAATAAACACCAAAAATCCACAAACGAAACTTCTTCGTTTTATACAAAAAGCCATAGTTCTTATTTGATTTCTGATTCTAAAAAAGAAAAAGAAATTCCGGCTTTATTAAGAAAACCTGTAAATAATTAACAGGTATGAAGGATGAATCGCTTTTTTTAATGGTATACGTTCAACCTGGCGCATCAAAAAGTGAGCTGTCAGGTTTATTTGATGGCAACATTAAAATTCGTCTCAAAGCACCTGCCGTTGAGGGGCAAGCCAATAAAGCGTTAATTGACTTTTTGGCTGAGCATTTAGATCTTCCAAAAAAAGACATTGAAATTGTGTCTGGCATGCAAAGTCGACTCAAAAGAGTTAAGTTTTATAAAAGTTCCCCTAAAATTCATCAACTTTTGTTATCGCCAAGATAAATTTATTCAATTGTACTAATGTTTGTTACACGTTTAGAATGAGTTTAACTGTCAATTATTTGATAGTTACCTCCCTTGATGTGTTGAATGCCCGGCTCCCCCGGGCTTTTTTTTATAAAAAAATCTGTAATTAGTCTGCAAGATCTTTTAAATTGAGTAGAATATAAGATTAACTTTAACTTTTAATAAGTTTCTCCTATGGATAGAAATCATCTGGTTAACCTACTGCGTCAGTGTCTCCCTCAAGAATCTATTTTGACCGAATCTGAGGATGTAAAGCCCTTTGAAACCGATGGGCTTTCTGCCTATAAACAGTTACCTTGGATAGTGGTATTACCTACTGAAGAAAGTCAGGTTCAAGCTATCATGAAAGTGTGTCATCAAAACAAAATTCCTGTTGTAGCACGTGGCTCAGGGACAGGACTCTCTGGTGGGGCATTGCCTCATGAACAAGGTGTACTTCTATCTTTATCTAAGTTCACTAAAATTAAAAACATTGATGTTCTATCACGTACCGCTGTGGTTCAGCCAGGCGTTAGAAATCTAGCGGTATCAGAAGCAGCAGCACCACTAGGTCTTTACTACGCGCCTGATCCCTCCTCACAAATTGCTTGTAGTATTGGTGGTAACGTTGCTGAGAATTCTGGAGGGGTGCATTGCCTTAAATATGGGTTAACTGTTCACAATCTTCTTAAGGTAAGAGTGGTGAGCATTGAAGGAGATATTTTAGAAATAGGGGGAGAATCCCTGGATGCTGCTGGATATGATTTATTGGCATTAGTCACAGGTAGTGAGGGTTTATTAGGTGTGGTAACCGAAGTAACAGTAAAGTTATTACCAAAACCTCAACTTGCTAAAGCTATTCTAGCTGCTTTTGACGATGTGGAAAAAGCGAGTTCTGCAGTGGCCAATATAATTGCTGCTGGCATTATTCCAGCTGGTCTTGAAATGATGGATGGCCCCGCAACTCGTGCCGCTGAAGCATTTGTTCATGCTAATTATCCTGTGGATGCTCAAGCTGTACTGATTTGTGAGTCAGACGGTACACCAGAAGAGGTAGCAGATGAAATGGACCGCATGAAGGCCATCTTAGAGTCTTCAGGCGCATTGGAATTACGTTACTCACAAGACGAAGCTCAGCGATTAAAGTTTTGGGCAGGTCGTAAGGCTGCTTTTCCGGCTGTTGGAAGGTTGTCTCCTGATTATTATTGTATTGATGGGACAATCCCACGAAAAACATTGGGATATGTCTTGAAAAGAATTTATGAGCTTGGTCAGGAATATGGGCTTGAAGTGGCCAATGTGTTTCATGCCGGTGATGGTAATCTTCATCCATTGATTTTATTTGATGCTGCGAAAGAAGGTGAATTTGAAAGAACGGAAGCTTACGCAGGCAAAATTTTAGAATTATGCGTAGAAGTAGGGGGCACAATCACGGGTGAGCACGGGGTTGGTGTGGAGAAAATAAATCAAATGTGTAGTCAATTTGATGATCCAACTTTAACTTGTTTCCATGGAGTGAAAGCCTGTTTTGATCAAGATGGTTTACTTAATCCAGGTAAATTGATACCAACATTACATCGTTGCGCTGAGCTTGGTAGAATGCACGTACACCACAATCAACTCCCACATCCTCATTTACCCCGTTTCTAATCATATGAATTCAATTGAACAAATTTCAGATTTTGTAAAAAAATGCTCTTCACAGAATCGTACAGTTAAAATTAGCGGCACAGGCTCTAAATCATTTTGGGTAGATAGCCATGCTGATGAGCTACTAACAATGCAAGACTATGTGGGTGTGATTGACTATGAACCTAGTGAATTAGTCATGACAGTTAAAGCTGGTACATCGTTGGTTGAAGTTAACCGAATCCTTGAGAAAGAGGGACAAGTTTTAGCATTTGAACCACCTACATTTGGAGATAGAGGGACAATTGGGGGGATGGTTGCAACCGGTTTATCTGGACCACGACGAGCTTATGCTGGATCTGTTAGAGATTATGTTTTAGGTATTCGGCTAATTGATGGCGTAGGTCAAGATCTCCACTTCGGTGGCAAAGTCATTAAGAATGTCGCAGGTTTTGACGTATCAAGATTAATGGCTGGTGCGCTTGGCACTCTTGGGGTTATTACAGAGGTCTCACTCAAAGTTATGCCTAAACCTCAGTATGAAACAACCTTAAGCCTGTCAATGAATGAAACGCAAGCGATTCAGTTTATGAATCAAGCGGCTAGTAAACCCATCCCTTTATCAGCAACAAGCTTTTATCAAGGAGAGTTGAGAGTTCGTTTATCTGGTGCTGAAGTGGCTGTTCGCGCAGCGTGTAAAGAATTAGGGGGAGATACGATTGAGAATGCTGAGCAATGGTGGCAATCCTTGCAAAATCAAACTGCACCTTGTTTTGATTTAACAAAACCATTATGGCGACTATCTGTTAAAAGTACTGCTCAACCACTTGGATTATCAGGTCAAAGCTTAATCGAGTGGGGAGGAGCTCAACGTTGGATTAATAGTGAGCACACTTCATCGCAAATCTTTAAAGTCGCACAAGAAGCCTTGGGTCATGCGCAGCTTTTTAGACAGGGTAATCCAGCACATCCACTGGGATCACCACTTGCCAGTTCATTGATTCCAATTCATCAGCGTTTAAAGAAAAACTTTGACCCTAAAGGGATCTTTAATCCAGGATTACCAGGAAACTTTTAGTATGTATGTAAATATAATACCTGAATATAAACAAGCAGAGTTTGGTGAAGAAGCTGAAAAAATTCTAAGAACCTGTGTACATTGTGGCTTTTGTTTAGCTACCTGTCCGACGTATCAATTGCTTGGTAATGAATTGGATAGTCCGCGTGGCAGAATATATCTCATTAAAAATCTGTTAGAAGGTGAGCCTGTTACAGAAAATACACAACTTCACTTGGATCGTTGTTTGACTTGTCGTGCCTGTGAAACCACATGTCCGTCAGGGGTTCAGTATGGTAAGTTAGTGGATATCGGTAGAAAAATAGTTGAACATTCTGTTAAACGAAGTATTGGTTCAAGAGTTAAAAGATCTCTACTTAAAACAGTTCTGCCAAATCCCAAGCTATTTAATCCGTTGGTTGATGTAGGGCAAAAACTTAAACCCTTATTACCTCGTTCAATGACGAAAGTGTTACCTGACTTAAATCAGTTAGGACAATGGCCTACTGATCAACATGTAAGAAAGATGATTGTTTTAGAGGGTTGCGTACAACCTAAATTGACACCAGAAACCAATCTTGCAGCAGCAAAGGTTCTCGATAAACTAGGTATATCATTACTACGAGTGACCGGCAGTGGTTGTTGCGGTGCATTGACTCATCATTTAAATGATGAAGAATCGGCATTAATAGCAATGAAACAAAATATAGACGCTTGGTGGCCACATATTGAAAAAGGTGGGGTGGAAGCGATTGTTATCACAGCTAGCGGTTGTGGGACAGAAATTAAACAATATGGTTATTATTTAAAGCATGACCCTCTTTATTCTGATCGTGCACAACAAATTTCCCATTTAGCAAAGGATGTATCTGAGGTCATAGCACAATTACCTATTGAATCTCTGTTAAGTGGTGAAAAAATTGATGAGCGTATTGCGTTTCATGCACCATGTTCTCTACAACATGGCCAGAAGTTAAAAGGTTTTGTGGAGTCGTTATTGCAGCAATGGGGAGCACAATTAACCCCTGTTCCTGATGCGCATTTATGTTGTGGTTCTGCTGGAACTTATTCGATTTTACAACCTGAGATTTCTAAGAAATTACAGGCTAATAAAATTAAAGCATTAGAAAGTGGTCGACCCGATTTAATTTTAACCGCCAATATCGGTTGTCAAACTCACTTACATGGAGTGAGTTCAGTACCAGTAATTCATTGGATTGAATGGTTAGCGTCTCGTTTGGAATCGTAATACAACTAGTGCCACGCCCAGTGCTACCAAGGCCATGCCAAACATGGCCATGGTAGTTAGGCGTTCATTAAAGCAGATGTAGGCGATCAACGCAGTGACGGGGGGTACTAGATACAACAAACTGGACACTTCAGAGGCTTCACCATCACGGATTAATTTATAAAGTAACGCTACCGCGCCCACCGATAAAGCCAATACTGACCAGGCCATGGCGAAAATGAGTGACGTATTCCAATGAACTGTTCTATGTTCAAAGCAAATGGCGAGTAACCAAAATAATAAACCAGAGGTAATATACTGAAGCACCCCTCCTGTTCTTATATCAACGCTCGCAAAAAATTTCTTTTGATATACAGTTCCTGCACTAATACTGACTAATCCAATACAAGCATATAAACCAGACAAAGGGGTTAGATCATGACCTGATACACGATGACCCAACACTAAAAATAATCCTATTAGACCAATCAGTAGCCCTGCCCATTGCCTTAATGTTAAACGCTCATTTAAGATAAAAAAAGCGGCTACTGAAGTTAAAATGGGTTGCATGCCAACGATTAAAGATACCATGCCCGCTGGCATACCAATTGCAATCGCTGCCCATACCCCACCCAGGTAGCCTCCATGTACTAATAAACCCGCAACAATGACATGAATTGCTGCTAGTGGAGTAGGTGGCCAACTGGCTTTTGATATGAGTGCCATGATTAGTAGGATAACTGAAGCAAATCCCATTCTAATTGCAAGAAAGGTCATGGGTTCCATATAAGGTAAGCCATATCTGGCACCGATAAAGCCTGTGGCCCAGAGGAAAACAAATACAGAGGGAATAACAATCGCTGATTGAGTATGTTTAGTCGAATTCATTTAATTTGTAAATTAATGTACTTTTTATAATATTTTGTATACTGCTTTGTATTGTTGAACCGTAATATATCTGTGGTTTGTATATACCTAAATGTGTTAACGCTAGAGTAAGACAGTCAAAACTGACATCTATGGGTTTTGCTAAATTTTGTTTGCTTAATTTCTCACCATTATCATCTAAAACTAAAGGTAGGTGGCGATAAATTGGTTTATGATATCTTAAACTCTCCTGTATAAAACGTTGTACAAAGGTGTGGTTAAATAAATCTTCACCACGAACTATGTGCGTTATATTTTGTGTGGCGTCATCAACGCATACCGCCAAATCATAACTAATCAGTCCGTCTCTTCTTATTATGTTGATTCGGTCTTCTTTTGAAAGTATTTTACTGTGACGATGATTAACCTCATTAAAGCTACAGGCCTCATTATTGGTTAGCAAACGCCAAGCACATTGATTGGTATGCTTGATTGGGTTTACTAGACAAGGACAATCTATATTTCTATATTTTTTTCTATTTTCACGATTACAAACGCAAGGATAAAGTAAGTTTTTTATTTTAAGTTGTTCAATAGCATCATAATAAATATTTAGTCTTTTCGATTGATAAACAACTGGTTCATCACTTTCTAATCCATATTCTAATAATTTATTGATGATGGTTGTTGCGAAGTGATCTCTGCATCGTTCCTTATCAATATCTTCAATTCTAATTAACCATACCCCTTTATTTTGCTTTGCTTCTATGTAGCTTGCTAGCGCACAAACCAGGGAACCCAAATGTAGTTCTCCTGTAGGACTTGGTGCAAAACGTCCTCGATAGCGTAATGAGTTTTTTTTCATTTTAAAAAAACCTTAATAATGAGTATATTGAATAACTTATACAAATAGGATTATTGTTATGTAACCTTATTTATCAACCATCATTTATTCGTTTAAAATGATAAGAATTATTTAGGAATCATACCGTTATGTATAACATTCGTAAAAGTAGTGAGCGTGGGCACTTTAATCATGGTTGGTTGGATACTTTCCATAGTTTTTCCTTTGCAGAATATTATGATCCACAACACATGGGCTTTAGTGTTTTAAGAGTTATTAATGAGGATAGAGTGGCTGCGGGAACCGGTTTTGGCACTCATCCACATCGTGATATGGAAATTATTACTATTATTCTCTCTGGCGCGCTTCAACATAAAGATAGTATGGGTAATGGCTCCATTATCCGACCTGGAGATGTACAAAGAATGACTGCCGGGCGTGGCGTCACCCATAGTGAAGTTAATCCATCTTCCACTGATCCTGTTCATTTGTTACAAATTTGGTTGCTTCCTGAACAACGTTCATTGGAACCCAGTTATGAACAAAAATCTTTTTCTGAGGAAAGTTATACCAATCAATTTGCTCTATTGGCCTCTCATCAAGGTAGTGATGGTTCTGTATTAATCCATCAAGATGTAAGTCTTTATCGAGCCAAATTAAGCGCTTCTACAGAGTTAATCAAACCTCTTTCTTCTACAAGAAAAGGGTATTTACATGTTATTCATGGAGCAATTAAGGTAAACAAAACTATTTCCTTGACAACAGGAGATGCCTTAAAAATATCTGAGGAAGCTTCATTAGAATTAATTGCGGATACAGACTCAGAATGTATCTTTTTTGATTTACCAAATTAAAATGAATTATCAACAAACCTTAATTTCTGCCACGTTAATTAAGCGTTACAAACGATTTCTTGCGGATGTTACGTTAACAGACGGCAGTTGTCTTACCGTACATGTGCCTAATACTGGCTCCCTATTAGGCTGTGTTGATCCAGGGCTCCCTGTTAGATTATCTGATTCACTTAATGAGGAAAGAAAATATCGATTTACTCTAGAGCAAGTGATTTTACCAAGTGGTCGTGTTGGTGTGAATACACATATTGCTAATCATTTAGTTGGAGAAGCTTTAAAAAAGGGTTTGATCAATTCACTAACAGGCTATAACAGCATGCAAGCCGAAGTAAAATATGGCCATGAAAATAGCCGTATTGATTGGCTTTTAACTAATGATGAGAATCAACGTTGTTTTGTAGAAGTTAAAAATGTCACAGCAGCAGTTGATTCTGGAGTTGGATTTTTTCCTGATGCGCCTAGTGATAGGGCAGTCAAACATTGTCGTGAGTTAATCCGAATTGTCGGTGAGGGTCACCGTGCAGCTATGATTTTTTGCGTTCAAAGAGATGATGTTGAGTTTGTACAGCCGGCTGATCATATTGATCCGCAATATGGTAAAGCCATACGTGAAGCATTACAGGCGGGTGTTGAGCTATATGCGCTAGCTGCTGATTTAAATGATGATAGCGTTTATCTCACTAAAGAGTTACCTGTAAGATGTCCTTAAAATAGTATAATATTTAACAATTAATTATGCGTTTCTAAAGGGGTTGTTATGCCACATGCTATACGTTTCCATCAACCTGGCGGTCCGGAAGTGTTTAAGTGGGAAGAAGTTGAGGTTGCTCAACCTAAGGCAGGAGAAGTTCTCTTAAAACATACCGCGGTTGGTCTTAACTATATTGATGTTTATCATAGAACTGGACTTTACCCCGCGCCATTACCCGCTATTCCAGGTTTAGAGGCAGCTGGTGTGATCCAAGCGGTTGGTGATGGGGTTACCGATCTGAAAGTTGGGGATCGAGTTGCTTACGCCTCTGGACCGTTAGGTGCTTACTCACAAGAAAGAACAATGGCTGCGGATCGAGTAGTAAAATTGCCTGCCAGTATCTCAGATGAACAAGGTGCGGCTATGATGTTACAAGGTTTAACGGCCCAGTATCTATTACGTCGTACTTATCCAGTCAAAGCCGGTGATACCATTCTCGTTCACGCTGCTGCAGGTGGGGTAGGGTTGATTTTATGTCAATGGGCAAGACATCTTGGTGTAAAAGTAATTGGTACAGTAGGTAGCGAAGAGAAAGCCCAATTAGCCAAACAGTTTGGTTGTGATTATCCTATTATTTATACAAAAGAGGATTTTCAGGAGAAAGTACTTGAAATCACCAATGGTAAGAAAGTACCTGTTGTTTATGATTCTGTCGGTAAAGATACGTTTTTAAAATCTCTTGATTGCCTTTCCCCATTAGGTTTACTTGTTTTGTTTGGCCAATCATCGGGTAATGTACCTCCTTTTGACTTAGGACAACTATCTGTTAAAGGCTCACTGTTTATTACAAGACCAACACTAGCAACCTATACAGCTAAACGTGAGGATTTAGTAAATGGTGCTAATGAATTATTTGATGTGGTGAGTAAAGGTATTGTTAAAATTAATGTAAACCAACGTTACGCATTACAAGATGCTGCACAAGCTCATCGCGATTTAGAGGCGAGAAAAACAACTGGTTCAACAATTTTTACGGTATAACAAAATGAATATTGATAAAGAATTAGACGCACGTGGGTTAAGTTGTCCATTACCAATTTTAAGGACAAAGAAAATTTTATCTGATATGACGTCAGGGCAACTATTAAAAGTTGTTGCGACTGATAGCGGTGCTCCTAAAGATATGCAAGCTTTTGCTAATCAAACAGGGCATGAATTGGTTAATCATTCTGAAGCAAATGGTGAATATACGTTTGTGTTTAAGAAAAAATAAGAGATAAAATTATGAAAAAAATGGCTATTATTGCCAGTAAAGGCACGCTAGATATGGCTTATCCGCCTTTTATTCTGGCTTCTACTGCAGCAGCCCTTGGCTTTGATGTGAAAGTATTTTTTACTTTTTATGGCTTGCAACTGTTAAAAAAAGATTTGTCTGATGTAAAGATTAGTCCCTTGGGTAATCCTGCAATGCCAATGCCTATTCCAATGCCAAGTCTTGTTCAGGTTATGCCTGGAATGGAATCTATGGCTACTGTCATGATGAAAGATAAACTCAAGAAAAAAGGTGTGGCAAGTTTAGAAGAGTTACGGGATATGTGCTTGGAAGCAGGTGTAACGCTAATCGCCTGTCAAATGACATTGGACTTGTTTGACTTTAAACGAGAAGACTTAATTGATGGGATTGAGTTCGGCGGTGCAGCAACTTACTTAGACTTTGCTGGTGAATCTAACGTTAGTTTATTCATTTAGTAATTTATGAGTAACAAAACGGGAGTGGTCTATTTGGTTGGCGCTGGTCCCGGCAATGTCGATTTGTTAACACTCCGTGCGTTAAAATTACTACAAACCTGCGATATTGTTTTGTACGATCAATTGGTATCGCAGGACATACTTGATTTAATTCCACGACATGTGGTCCTTGAAAACGTAGGTAAACAGCGTAGTTTCCATCCTGTACCTCAATTACATATTAATCAACGTCTGGTTGATTTAGCTCTTCAAGGAAAGACGGTATTAAGATTAAAAGGTGGTGATCCATTTATTTTTGGTCGTGGCGGTGAAGAAATCGATACGCTAACTGATCATGGAATATCCTTTGAGGTTGTGCCAGGTATTTCTGCTGCTAATGGTGTTGCAGCTTACGCTGGAATACCACTTACTCACCGAGAGCATGCGCAATCTTGTCTATTAGTTACCGCTCATTTAAAAGATGGCTCATTTGATTTAGATTGGCACGCCATTATTAGGCCTAGACAAACCGTTGTTATTTATATGGGGCTACATGGATTAGATCGATTGGTATCGCAGTTACTTGAAGCAGGGATGGCACCTCATATCCCTGCGGCTTTGATTGAGCAGGGTACGCTTGATACACAACAAGTGGTTATTACTCAGGTTTCACAATTACATGAAATGAGTATAACCCATCAACTAAAATCACCTACTTTAATAATCATTGGCTCTGTAGTAGAGTTACATAATAAATTAAGTTGGTTTAATAGTTCTTTGAAAACCAATTAATATGTCATGGAGATAAAGTATGTTTTCAACTAACGTAGGTACTTTAGATAGAGTTGCTCGAGTCATAATTGGAGCAGTACTATTAGCAGCCTCTGCTACTGGGAAAATTGGTATTTGGGGTTGGTTAGGATTACCAGTAATGCTAACTGGTCTTTTAGGCTGGTGTGGTTTGTATAGTTTAATTGGTATTAGAACTTGCCCGTTAAACAAAGAATAATTACTAGATCCTTTATAACTTAATGTAGAAGGTGGTTTAATTCTGATTTAATTAAACCATCTATCTAAACACAAATTGATTTTTTTAATGTGTATACGTAGTTATAATTTTATATATTTAAACAAAACGAGCCACAAAACAATTTTCTAAGTTTGATGGAAGTTGTATAAATACAGTGTGACCACTACCAGGTGCTGCATCTGTTTGTTGCCCGTCTTTATTTTTCATTTCATTTATTATATAGCTTTGGTTGCCATGTGGCGCAACAACCTCAATTTTATCACCCACTACAAAACGATTTTTTACTTCAATTTTTGCCCATCCGTTTGTGTCATAACCTACAATATCGCCAACGTACAAGTTACGATTTGATTCTGAGTGTCCTCGTAAATAATTTTGCGTTTCTTGATCAGGGTGTCGTTCATAAAAACCATTTGTATACCCACGGTTTGCTAATCCCTCAAGGGAGCTTAACAAGTTAGGGTCAAGAGATTTTCCTGCTACAGCGTCATCTATTGCTTGTCGATAGGCCTGACATGTTCTGGCAACATAATAAGGTGATTTAGTTCTCCCTTCAATTTTTAATGAATTTACACCAATTTTAGCCAAACGTTCGACGTGCTCAATGGCTCTTAAATCTTTTGAATTGAGAATATAAGTGCCGTGTTCATCTTCTTCTACAGGCATTAGTTGACCAGGTCGATTTGCTTCTTCAATAAGATAGACATCACCAGCAGGGTTTTCTTCGGCAGTATGAACTTTGTAATCCCAACGGCATGAGTTGGTGCAAGTTCCTTGATTAGGATCGCGATGGTTGAAGTATCCTGACAGTAAACAACGTCCGGAGTAGGCTATACAGAGAGCGCCGTGAATAAATACTTCAAGTTCCATTTCAGGACATTCCTGTCGTATTTCTTCTATCTCTTCTATCGATAATTCTCTAGAAAGAATAATACGACTTATACCCATGGTTCGCCAGAATTTAACTGCAGCATAATTAAGTGTATTGGCTTGAACAGACAAATGAATAGGCATATCGGGCCAGTTTTCACGGATCATCATAATCATGCCAGGGTCTGCCATAATTAAGGCATCCGGTTTTAATGCAATTACCGGTGCAATATCTTCAAGATATGTTTTAATTTTGGCGTTGTGAGGCAAAATATTACTAACTAAATAGAATTTTTTATTAAGCTCATGAGCGCGTTCTATACCTCGAGCTAAATTTTCAATTTTTCCGAAACTATTGTTTCTAACTCTTAAACTATAACGTGGTTGTCCAGCGTAAATGGCATCTGCTCCAAAACGAAATGCTGTTTCCAACATTTCCATGGAGCCAACGGGAGCTAATAATTCTGGTGTGTTATTCATAAATCTCATTGTAAATAATGTATAAAACGAATTAGTTCTTCAGGTTCTTGTATGATGGCATGATGAGGCCATTCATTGGGTGGTGTTGATGAACCTAAATAGCCATAACCTGCTATGATACCTGACATTTGTGCAGCTTGAGCCGCCAACATATCACGCTCATCATCGCCAACATAAACTAACTCTTGAGGTGAAAGTTGTAGTAATTTGGCCGCGCCTACCAGAGGATCGGGAAAAGGTTTAGGTCGTTGAAACGTATCACCACTTACAACACAACCGCTTCGTTGAGATAGTCCTAGAAGTTCTACCAAAGGGTTAGTAAAGCGTTCGAATTTATTAGTTACTATACCCCATGGTATATGATGAAGATCTAAGTAATTTAATAGTTCTGATACCCCTGGAAACAATCTAGTATCAAGGCATAAATTACTTTCATAAATGGTTAAAAATTGGTCTCTCAATTCTTCAAAAAATGGATCTGAAGTACTTATATTGAACCCTTCTTCAATTAATCCTCTAGCACCTTGTGAGGCTCTCGGTCTTAATCGTTCAATGGGTAATGGAGAGTTGCCGTATCTTTCTAAAAGTGTGTTGAGAGCTCTACCCAAATCTGGAGCAGTATCGGCTAGAGTACCATCAAGATCAAATAAAATACCTTTTATCACGATTTTACACAGTGAATTGCATAATTCACACTGATATCAGATGTACCTGAATAAATTTTAGTTAGTGGATTATAGGTTAAACCTGTATATTCTTTAACATCCAAACCTGCCACTCGAGCGAAATGAGTCAGTTCTGAAGGTTTAATGAACTTTGCGTAATCGTGAGTGCCTTTAGGTAACAATTTTAAAATGTACTCAGCACCAATAATCGCAAATAAATATGATTTGGGATTACGGTTAATGGTTGAGAAAAATACATGACCACCAGGTTTTACTAATCTAGAGCAAGCCGCAATGGTGCTTTGAGGATCTGGGACATGTTCTAACATTTCCATACAAGTCACCACATCAAAGCTTTGAGGTTTTTGTTCCGCTAAAGATTCTGCTGAAATAAGTTGGTAATTCACGTTAATACCGCTTTCAAGGCCATGGAGCGTTGCCACTGAAAGCGGTTTTTCAGCTAAATCAATCCCCGTTACTTGGGCACCAAGTTTGGCCATGGATTCAGACAGTATTCCACCACCACAACCTACATCTACAACACGTTTCCCAGATAACGATGCAATGTTATTTATCCAGCTTAAACGAATTGGATTGATGGCATGAAGTGGTTTAAATTCGCTGTTTGGATCCCACCAACGATGCGCAAGTGAACTAAACTTCTGCAGTTCTAACGGATCTTGATTTAAATTCATTTTATAACCAATTATTTGTAGGTAATATAGATTTCTGCTCTACGGTTTTTGGCGCGTCCTTCTTTTGTGCTGTTACTAGCTACAGGATCTGCCATACCTAAGCCATTTACACGTACTATTTGGGCATTAATACCCTTTTGAACTAAATAGGCTTTCACTGCTTCAGCACGTTTAAGGGACAGTTTTAGATTGTATTGTTTGGTACCTACACTGTCCGTGTATCCGACAATTTTAATGCCTTTAATGGCTCTGTTAGAGCGATGGTTAATTTTTGCTAATTCTCGATTAATTGCAGTCTTTCCCTGTGGTTTTAGTATTGCTTTATTGAAATCAAACAATGCATCTGCGGATAGAGTGATATCAGGATGATGCATAACCATTGGCGCATGTGCTTGAGGCTTAGGCATAACAGCCGGCATCTCTTTTTTCATTTCAGGGGCAGGGGTTACGCCACATTGATTATAGGAGGACATTTCACCTGCACCCAATCCAACGCAGTTGTTGAAATTATCTGTCACGACCGAACCGTAGCTTGATTGCAAATGTGCGGGGTAGCCCATGTCTTCACTGGCTTGTGTGGAATAGGAAAAAAATGCTCCTGCTGCTGATCCTAATAATGCAATGGTAACCACAAAGCGTTTGCTGTTTTTCATAGGAAGCTCCTGTTCAGTTTAAAAATTTAATTATAGATGAAATATGGCCTGTACTGTGAATAATGATCAGCTGAAATGACCTTTTGATATGTAATTTTGTGTTAAAATTGGATGATATTTTAATTATAAATACCTAGTGTTAGTTCCTATGTCCTCATTTGCCAAAGAAACATTGCCGGTTAGTTTAGAAGACGAAATGCGTCGTTCCTATTTGGAATACGCAATGAGTGTTATTGTGGGTCGTGCTTTACCAGATGTTCGTGATGGTTTAAAGCCAGTACATAGACGTGTATTGTTTGCCATGCATGAACTCTCTAACGATTTTAACAAGCCTTACAAAAAATCTGCTCGTATCGTCGGTGACGTAATTGGTAAATACCATCCCCATGGAGATACAGCCGTCTATGATGCGATCGTTCGTATGGCACAGGACTTTTCGCTTCGTTATCCTTTAATAGATGGGCAAGGTAACTTTGGTTCAGTTGATGGTGATAACCCCGCTGCTATGCGTTATACAGAAATTCGTATGGCAAAAATTACGCATGAGTTACTTGCGGATATTGATCGTGACACGGTCAATTTTGGACCAAACTACGATGGTTCCGAGAGAGAGCCGCTGATTCTTCCAGCTCGTTTTCCAAATCTTTTGGTAAATGGATCATCAGGGATCGCAGTGGGAATGGCAACTAATATTCCTCCACATAATTTAAATGAGGTGGTTGATGCGTGTTTATGCCTCTTAAGCAATCCTGACGTTTCTATTGAGACTTTAATAGATATTGTACCGGCCCCAGACTTTCCGACAAAAGGGATTATTTACGGAACGGCCTCGGTAAGGCAAGGGTATTTAACGGGTCGTGGTCGCGTATTAATGCGCTCACGCACTCACGTGGAAGATATTGAAAAAGGTAATGGTCGCCAGGCAATTATTGTTGATGAGTTACCTTATCAGGTAAACAAAGCTAATTTGATTATAAAAATTGCAGATTTAGTTCGTGAAAAAAGAATTGAAGGTATTTCTGATTTACGTGACGAATCTGATAAGTCTGGTATGAGAATAGTAATCGAGTTGAAAAGAGGTGAAATGCCCGAAGTGGTATTAAATAATCTCTTTAAATTAACTCAATTACAAGAATCATTTGGTATGAATATGGTTGCTTTGGTAGACAATCAGCCAAAGCTTTTAAATTTAAAAGAATTTTTAGATGCTTTCTTACGCCATCGACGTGAGGTAGTTACCCGTCGAACGGTATTTGAGTTGGGTAAGGCTCGTGAAAGAGCACATATTTTAGAGGGGCTTGCTGTAGCCCTATCTAATGTTGATGAAATCATTGCATTAATTAAGAGTTCTGCAAACCGTCAAATTGCAAAAGACGCATTAATGGCTAAGTATTGGCCATCTCAACTAGTTAAAGAGATGATTGAGCGTGCGCCCGAGAATGCTTCTCGACCACTAGGTATATCAGCTCATGTAGGCCTTTTTGATGATGGATATCGATTATCCGATACCCAAGCCGTAGCTATTTTGGAAATGCAGCTTCAACGATTAACGGGTTTAGAACAAGAAAAAATAATTGATGAATATAAAGAGGTGATGGATAGAATTATTGACCTCTTAGATATCCTTGCTAACTCGCACCGTATTACAAAAATTATTTCGGATGAGCTTGTAAAAATCAAAGAAACTTTTGGTGACCAACGTAGAAGTGAAATTGTTATTAATACCGAAGACATTGATATGGAGGATTTAATTACTCCAGAAGAAATGGTAGTGACACTTTCTCACGATGGTTATATCAAAGCTCAATCGATTAATGATTATAAAGCTCAAAAAAGAGGCGGTCGCGGTAAACAAGCTACGGCTACAAAGGAAGACGATTTTATAGATCGTTTGTTTGTGGCTAATACACATGATCATGTTTTATGCTTCACAAGCTTCGGGCGAGTTCACTGGTTAAGAGTGTTTAATGTTCCAGTGGGTAGCCGCACAAGTAGAGGTAAACCAGTAAATAATCTATTGCAAATAGAAGCTGGTGAGAAAATAAATGCTTTATTACCAGTTAAAGAATTTGATGATAAACATTTTGTGTTTATGGCTACAGCGTTTGGTACTGTTAAGAAAACGCCATTAACAGATTTTTCACGCCCCCGTTCCGCTGGAATTATTGCTGTTGACTTAGACGAGAATGATTACTTGGTTGGCGCATCCATTACCAATGGAGCTCATGATGTAATGTTGTTTTCAGATGATGGAAAAGCTATACGTTTTGATGAAAATGATGTAAGACCAATGGGTAGAACTGCACGTGGCGTTAGAGGAATGAGGCTTGCTAACGGGCAAAAAGTAATTTCAATGTTGGTGGCCGATAATGAAGAGCAGACGGTATTAACTGCCACGCAAAATGGGTACGGTAAACGAACTCACATTTCTGAGTTCACACGACATGGGCGTGGTGGTCAAGGTGTTATTGCGATACAAACAACTCAAAGAAATGGTCCTGTAGTGAGTGCTGCTCTTGTAAACTCCAATGATGAATTAATGTTGATTACCAGTGGTGGAGTACTGATTAGGACGCGAGTGCAAGAAATTCGTGAAATGAGTCGTGCTACTCAAGGGGTTACTTTGATTTCTCTGGATACTGGTGAGACTCTGGTATCGCTTAGTCGCATCGACGAAAGTGAAGATGATAGTGAAATGATTGATTTGTCAGACACTCCTGATGTTGACAATATAGCGGATAGAGATGATTTAATGGGTACGCAGGAGTAATTATATGCGTGCATTTAACTTCTCAGCAGGACCTGCAACCCTTCCCACTGAAGTAATGCTTGAAGTCCAAGAACAGCTCTTGAATTGGCAAAATTCAGGTATGTCAGTGATGGAGCTTAGTCATAGAAGCCCTGAATTTGCCGGTATACTCAATGAAACAGAGCTAGATTTACGTGATATTTTGGCACTTCCTGATCACTATAGAATTATTTTCTGTCAAGAAGGTGCAAGTGCACATTGGGATATGATTCCCCTTAATTTGTTACAAGGGAATCATCAAGCAGATTATATTGAAACAGGTTATTGGTCGTACCGTGCCATTGAAGAGGGTAGACGTTATTGTAATATAAATATTGCCGCTTCAAATCGTATCGATCACTTTAGCGCACTACCAGATCGAGCAGAGTGGAGACTCAACCCCAAAGCCGCTTACGTACATTACTGTTCAAATGAAACAATCGATGGATTAGAGTTTTTTTGGACACCAGATGTGGGTAACGTCCCTTTGGTAGTAGACATGTCGTCACACTTTTTATCACGTCCAATGGATATAACTAAATTTGGGATGGTTTACGCTGGCGCGCAAAAAAATATTGGCCCGGCTGGGTTAAGTTTGGCAATTATACGCGAAGATTTATTAAAACCTGCTGCACCTGGCACACCATTTCTTATGGATTATCATGGGCAATTTCATGCTCATTCAATGCTAAATACTCCACCTACTTTTACTATTTGGGTTGCCGGTCTCGTTTTTAAATGGATAAAACGAAATGGCGGGTTGACTCAAATGGCTGTAAGGAATGCAGAAAAAGCACGTTTATTGTATGATTTTCTGGATAAGAGCGCTTTTTATAGAAATTCTGTAAAAGTTCAAGACCGTTCATTAATGAATGTCCCTTTTCATTTAAGGGAACCAGCTCTTGATGAAGTGTTTTTAAAAGAAGCTGAGTTATCTGGGCTTAAACAGTTAAGAGGCCATAGAGTAGTTGGTGGTATGCGTGCATCAATTTACAATGCTATGCCTATTGAGGGAGTCCAAGCATTAATTAACTTTATGGCAGATTTTGAGCGACGTTATGGTTAATTCTAATCAGAAAGAATTAGAAATTTTACGTAATCAAATTGACAACATTGATACTCAAATACTTGAGTTAATCAGTCAACGTGCCCAATTAGCTGGTCAAATAGGGCAGCTAAAAGAAGGAATCTTATATCGCCCGGAAAGAGAGGCTCAGGTTTTACGAAGAATACGTGAACTTAATAAAGGCCCATTAAGTGATGAGTCTGTTTTATATATTTTTCGTGAGTTAATGTCAGCATGTCTTGCTCATGAAAGACCGGTGACAGTTTCTTATTTAGGACCGCGAGGAACCTACTCTGAAGCAGCGGTGATGAAGCACTTTGGACATGCTGCGATACGCGAAGAACAATCTTCACTGGATGACGTCTTTCAAAGTGTTGTGTCAGGTAGAGTAAACTTTGGACTTGTTCCGATAGAAAACTCTACAGAGGGGTCGGTTAACCGTACGCTTGATTTGTTGGTTGATACACCTTTACAAATTTGTGGTGAAGTTCAGTTAAGAATTCATCATCAATTATTAGTACAACAAGGAGTTACACTTGAACAGATCGAAGAAGTATATTCTCACGCACAATCACTTGCTCAATGTCATTCATGGCTAGCTAATCAACTACCCAATGTGAGACTTAATTCTGTCAGTAGTAACGCTGAAGCAGCCAAGATTGTCAGTGAGAAGAGAAATGCTGCAGCTATCGCCAGCGCACAGGCTGCTGAATTATATCAACTTCAAATTCTTGCAAAGAATATCGAAGATAGGTCCAATAACACTACTCGTTTTTTTGTGATTGGTAATAGCAAATCGTCTATTTCAGGTCATGATAAGACTTCTTTACTTTTAGTCGCCAGAAATAGACCTGGTGCCATTCATGAATTATTAGCACCTTTTGCAAAGCATGGTGTAAGTTTGACTCGCCTTGAATCACGTCCCTCACAAACTACGTTGTGGGAGTACGTCTTTTTTATAGATTTAGAAGGTCATTGTGAAGATAATTTAGTAAAACAAGCGTTGGCTGAAGTGAATCAATCTGCTCTAGTTTGTCGTGTGTTAGGTTCTTATCCGGTAGCTCCATTATGATAGATTTATGTGAATTAGCACCTCAATATATTAAAAGCATTGCCCCGTATCAACCAGGTAAACCTATGTCTGAGCTACAAAGGGAACTTGGTTTAACTCATATTGTAAAGTTAGCTTCCAACGAAAATCCACTTGGGCCAAGTCCAATGGCATTAACTGCTATTAACAAGTCCTTGAAAGAGTTAGCTTTATATCCAGATGGCAATGGTTTTGAGTTAAAACATACTTTAGCAACGCTAAGAAATATTGAAATTGAAAATATTATTTTGGGTAATGGCTCCAATGATGTGTTGGAGTTGATTGCAAGAGCATTTTTGTCTCCTGGTACTGAAGCAATCTATTCCCAATACGCATTTGCGGTTTATCCATTGGTTACTCAAGCAGTTGGGGCTAAAGGGATTGTTGTGCCGGCAAAGGATTATGGTCACGATTTACAGGCTATGTTGAATTCAGTCACAGCTAATACACGTGTCATTTTTGTCGCTAATCCCAATAATCCCACAGGCCATTTTATTCCTGGTGACAAACTCAAAGAATTCATAGGAAAAGTTCCTTCACATGTGCTTGTTGTACTAGATGAGGCTTATACAGAGTACTTAGATGCTAATCTTTCCTACAATGCTATTTCTTGGTTATATGATTACGATAACTTAATCGTGACAAGATCGTTTTCAAAAGCATTTGGATTAGCAGGTTTAAGGGTTGGTTGTGGTTTTGCCCACAGGGATGTTATCGCATTATTAAATCGTGTACGTCAACCTTTTAATGTGAACCAATTAGCGCTTGTTGCTGCAGAGGCTGCACTTCATGATAAGGATTTTCTTGAGAAAACAAAGAGCGTTAATACAGACGGTCTAAAACAATTAGCGCAAGCGTGTACGCAGTTGGGGTTATCATTTATTCCTTCTGTTGGAAATTTTCTAGCAATTGAAGTTGGTGCAAATGCACCCACGATTTACCAAGAACTACTAAAACGTGGTGTTATCGTTCGTCCTGTGGCTAACTACAACATGCCAAATTTTTTACGTGTGTCAGTGGGGCTAAAGGAAGAAAACCAATACTTTATTGATAAACTTATCGAAGTCGTTAATATCTAATTTATGGCCGATCCTTTTCAAACTCATCCTAGAAGAATTGCCATTATTGGTGTGGGTTTAATAGGTGGTTCCTTTGCTTTAGCGATGCGTGAAGCAGCCAGAGATATTAGTATAGTGGGCTACGACCGGGATGAAGTTAATCTCGCAGCAGCAAAACAACTTGGTGTAATTGATAGTGTAGTTCACTCACTATCTGCCGCTGTAAAAGACGCAGATGTAATTCAAATAGCAGTTCCTGTTGGACAGATTGAACCTGTATTAAATGAAATTGCGAGACATATAAGTCCCACTGCAATTATTACCGATGTAGGTAGCACAAAAGCCAATGTAATTGAGGCTGCAAAAAAATCTTTAGGTACGGCTGTACAACGTTTTGTTCCAGTGCATCCAATAGCTGGTGCCGAACACAGTGGTGTCCGCTCTTCGCGTAAAGATTTATTTAATCAAAAGTCAGTTGTAATGATTGAGACTGAATTTACCGATTCGCTTCCATTTGAGATTATTAAACGTTGTTGGCAAGCCTGTGGTGCTAACATTGAAACCATGTCTGTAAACCGCCATGATAGTGTGTTTGGTGTCGTGAGCCATTTACCTCATATACTTAGCTTTACCTTGGTTTATGACATAGCAACACGTGTCGATGCTGAGACTTTTTTTCATTTTGCAGCCAGTGGTTTCAGAGACTTTACACGAATAGCGGGAAGCAATCCCGAAATGTGGAAAGACATCACACTTGCCAATAAGTCAACATTATTACTTGAATTACAACGTTACCAAGACTTACTACGCTATTTTCAAGATGCGCTTGAGTCTGATGATGGTGAAGCGATAGAAAATTTTTTTAAAATTGCGCGTGATGCAAGGCGTGATTGGTCTGAATAAATAATTTAGAGATAAGCTATGAATGTAACTTACTGTATTTCACCAGGTGGAAAACTCACTGGAAAAATCAAAGTACCAGGTGATAAATCTATTTCTCATCGAAGTATAATGCTTGGCGCAATAGCTGAGGGTATAACAGAAGTGAGTGGCTTTCTTGAGGGTGAAGACGCCTTATCTACTATGAATGCTTTTAGAGCAATGGGTGTACGTATCGATGGACCAGATCTTGGGCGAGTTACAATTTATGGTGTTGGTAAACATGGTTTAACTGCACCAAATCAAGTTATCGATTGTGGTAACTCAGGGACAACTATGAGGTTGTTATCTGGTTTACTTGCGGGACAAGGTTTTGAAGTCACTTTAACAGGTGATGATACTCTGTTAAAAAGACCTATGGCTCGAGTTGCTAATCCATTAAAACAAATGGGAGCATTAATTGAGACCAAAGATTCAGGGAAACCTCCTTTAACTATTCATCCAAATTCCCATTTAAATGGCATTACTTACACTTTACCTATGGCCAGTGCGCAGGTTAAATCAGCTGTGTTGCTTGCTGGTCTTTACGCCAATGGTTTAACAACAGTAATTGAGCCTGAAGTCACACGTGATCATACTGAGAGAATGTTGGAAGCATTTGGCTATAAGCCAAAAGTTAATGGGAATAGCATTACAGTTGATAATTCTGCAGTACTCCATGGCACTTCGATTAGAGTTCCTTCAGATATATCGTCTGCTGCTTTTTTTATGGTTGGTGCAGCTATTTCCGAAGGTTCTGACTTGATAATTGAAGAAGTAGGGATAAACCCAACTCGTGATGGAGTAATAAAAATATTGGAGTTGATGGGGGCTGAGATTAGTCTTTTAAATGTAAATTACGTAGGTGGTGAGAAAGTTGCTGATATACATATCAAATACAAGCCACTAACTGGGATTCATATCCCTGAAGAATTAGTGAGCCTAGCCATCGATGAATTTCCGGTAATATTTATCGCTGCTGCAAATGCAAAGGGGACAACGATTCTTTCTGGAGCGGAAGAACTCCGTGTTAAAGAAAGTGACCGTATACAAGTTATGGCTGATGGATTAATGTCTCTTGGTATTAACGCTGTCCCCACTTCTGATGGGATGATCATTGAGGGTGGTTCATATCATGGTGGTACAATCAATAGCCATGGTGATCATCGTATCGCTATGAGTTTTTCTATAGCAGCACTCAACGCCACTTCCTCGATTACAATTCTTGATTGTCAAAATGTTGCCACTTCATTTCCAGGGTTTGACAAGCTTGCAAAATCTACAGGTTTAGAGATTTCTGTATCATGATTCCTGTTATTGCGATTGATGGACCTTCTGCGTCAGGAAAAGGTACGGTAGCTCAACGTGTCGCTGAAAAACTAGGCTTTAATTATTTAGATAGTGGTGCTTTGTATCGAATTGTTGCTCTGTCTGCGCAGTTGCGTGGTATTAGTGAAATGGATGAAAAAGCGTTGAGTCATTTGTCTAAAAGCTTACATATTGAATTTAAAGAAAGTAAAGTTATTGTTAATAATCAAGATGTTACCGATTTAATACGGTCGGAAGAGTGTGGTATATTTGCATCAAAAATTGCTGCAGTTAAATCTGTTCGTGATGCGTTGATGACAGTTCAGCATCAATTTAAACAAAAACCTGGCTTGGTTGCAGATGGTCGAGACATGGCAAGTGTTGTTTTTCCTGAAGCAATTTTAAAAATCTTTCTTACAGCCAGTTCTGAAATAAGAGCGCAAAGACGTTATAACCAGTTGATCAATAAGGGAATATCTGCTAACATAAAAGCCCTTTTGCAAGATATTGTAGAACGTGATCATCGAGATCTGACTCGTAAAGAGTCACCATTAAAACAGACTCTTGATGCGCATTTTCTCGATACCTCTGCATTAACAATAGATCAGGCAGTTAATCAAGTCTTACAGTGGTTTTCTGGCGTATCTAAATAACTTTGGACTCATTACTTGTAGTAATAATCTAATGCGTTATTGATTATTAAGACGTTAATACAAATTATGAGTATTTTAATTGACCCCGATACGCGGCGGGTGATTTTTATAGGTAACTGTTTTTCATGAATACAACCAATCAACAAACCTCTACAACTGAAAGTTTTGCTAGCTTGTTTGAGGAAAGCTTATCCCATCAAGAAATGCGCATAGGTGAAGTAATCACCGCAGAAGTAGTTGGTATTGACGGTAACTTTGTAATTGTAAACGCTGGGTTGAAATCAGAGAGTTTAATTCCCATAGAAGAATTTAAAGATGATCGTGGTGAACTGGAAGCACAAGTTGGTGACTTCGTAAAAGTAGCTATTGATACTCTTGAAGATGGTTATGGTTCAACCAAACTATCTCGTGAAAAGGCTAAACGTTTAGCTGCCTGGCTTGATTTAGATGATGCGATGACCAAAGGCACACTTGTTACTGGTGTTGTAAGTGGTAAGGTTAAAGGCGGCTTAACAGTAATGGTTAACGGTATTCGTGCATTCTTACCAGGATCATTGGTGGATGTACGTCCAATTAAAGATACTTCACCTTATGAAGGTAAAGAGATGGAGTTTAAAGTTATTAAACTCGATCGTAAACGTAATAACGTTGTTGTATCACGTCGTGCAGTTATGGAAGCATCACAAGGTGCAGACCGTGAGAACCTATTAGAAAACTTGAAAGAAGGTTCTATCGTAAAAGGTGTAGTTAAAAATATAACTGATTACGGTGCATTCGTTGACTTGGGTGGTATAGATGGTCTGTTACACATTACGGACTTAGCATGGAGACGAGTAAAACATCCATCTGAAGTATTAAATGTGGGTGATGAAGTTGAAGCGAAGGTATTAAAATACGATCAAGATAAAAACCGTGTTTCATTAGGTCTTAAGCAGTTAGGTGATGATCCTTGGGTTGGTCTTGCACGTCGCTACCCAGAAAAAACCCGTTTATTTGGTAAGGTAACCAACCTCACAGACTACGGTGCATTCGTTGAGATTGAACCAGGTATTGAAGGATTAGTGCACGTTTCTGAAATGGATTGGACTAATAAAAATGTACATCCATCAAAAGTTGTTCAACTAGGCGATGAAGTTGAAGTAATGATTCTTGAGATAGATGAAGAACGTCGTCGTATTTCATTGGGCATGAAACAATGTCGTCCTAATCCATGGGAAGAGTTTGCTGCAACCCATAATAAGAATGATCATGTTAAAGGCCAAATTAAATCAATTACTGATTTCGGTGTCTTTATAGGTTTACCAGGTGGCATTGATGGTCTAGTTCATTTGTCTGATTTGTCTTGGAGCCAGACTGGTGAAGAGGCAGTACACAATTACAAGAAAGGTGATGAAGTTGAAGCCATTATTCTTGCAATTGATGTGGAAAGAGAACGAATTTCTTTAGGCATTAAACAGCTTTCTGGAGATCCTTTCACCAACTTTACTGCAGTTAATGATAAAGGTGCCATTGTAAAAGGTACTGTTAAATCGATAGATAGTAAAGGTGCGGTCATTGATTTAGGTGATGACATCGAAGGTTACTTACGTGCCTCAGAGATTTCACGTGATCGAGTTGAGGATGTTAAAGCTCACTTTAATGAAGGCGATGCGGTGGAAGCTGTTATTCTTAATGTTGATCGCAAAAATAGAACTATTAATTTGTCGATCAAAGCCAAAGATGCAGTTGAAGAGAGCGCCGCAATGCAACGAGTTACAGCTGATAATCCTGCTAATGCAGGTACTACAAGCTTAGGCGCGTTGTTGAAAGCTAAACTTGAAAACCAATCCTCTGAAGGTTAATCTTTAAATGACTAAATCAGAATTAATTGATCTGTTGTCTCTTAAATATAGCCAGTTGGTATCTAAAGATACAGAATTGGCTGTAAAAACAATACTGGATGCCATGAGTCAATCATTGGTATCCGGGGAGCGGATCGAAATTCGAGGGTTTGGAAGTTTTGGGTTGAACCATCGACCCCCTCGTCAAGGTAGGAATCCTAAAACTGGTGAAAAAGTGTTGGTTCCTGAAAAACATGTACCACACTTTAAACCAGGAAAGGAACTACGTGATCGAGTGGATTTTCCTAAGAGTAATACTCTGTCTACGGACTAAATTAAAAACGGGTGTTAAACACCCGTTTTTAATTTAAAATGTAGAAAAATAGGGAATATATAATGTTTTACTTAAAATGGATTATACGAATTCTTGTGTTTATTTTGCTGTTAGGCTTTGCTATTAAAAATGTAGAGCCGGTGACAGTGAAATATTTTCTAAATTATCAGTGGCAAGGCCCCTTGATCGTCTTTTTGCTGGTGTTTTTTATCTCAGGTGTTGTCGTTGGCTTATTAGTTGCCATGGGGAGTTTATTTAAACAACGTCGAGAATTACAACGATTAAGACGTGAACTCAATCAGTTAGAAAAGGTTAATGAGTTAACTAGTCAACCCAAACCCATTCGTGACATATCAACTGCCGCTCACATTGATGCTGTTTAAATAAAATATAGTAAATTATTATGGATTTTCAGGCTTATTGGTTATTAGTTATTCCTGTATTTTTTGGTTTAGGCTGGCTTGCTGCTCGTGTTGATATTAGACATCTATTAACTGAATCCCGAGCATTACCTGCTTCTTACTTTAAAGGATTAAATTTTCTTTTAAACGAGCAAACAGATAAGGCTATCGAGTCATTTATTGAAGTTGCTCAGACAGATCAACAAACGGTTGAATTACAGTTTGCATTGGGTGGCTTATTTCGTCGACGTGGCGAAGTTGACCGTGCAACTAGAATGCATCAAAGCTTATTAGAACGCACAGATTTATCTGCAGAGCAAAAGTCTCAAGCGCTATATGAGTTAGCTCAGGATTATCTTAAGGCAGGTCTTTTAGATCGAGCAGAATCATTATTCTTAGATCTAAAAAAAGTAATCAGTTTTTCAGAGGTTGCTACTCGATCACTATTAGACATTTATGTTACAGAAAAAGAGTGGAATAAAGCAATTGAGATTACTAAGGAACTAGAATCGATTGGTACTGAAATTGGTAGTAAAGAGATAGCAAACTTTTATTGCGAACTTGCAGTTATTGAGCACAGTAGATCTAATTTTGATGCTGCTAAAGATCTTACCCAAAAAGCATTAACAGTAAATAAGAAATGTGTTAGAGCTAATATTTTACAGGGTCAGTGGGCTAGACAAAATGGACAGTTGGATGAGGCAGTTCATTTATGGCTATTGATAGAAAATCAATCACCAGATTATCTTTTTTTAATTGCTGACTCTTTTATTGACACTATGAAGCAGTTAAATCGCACAGATGAGTCAATCCAATTATTAAGAGGTTGGACTGAACGTTTTCCAACGCTTGATTTATTATCGGTGCTGTTTAAAACTATTCTAGAATGTCGTGGCCCAGAGGCAGCTTACCAAGTAATAAAAGATGAGTTTAAACGTAACCCCTCACTTGGTTCTCTTGATAAATATCTTGAAGCACAGCTGGTGGTGGTGTCACCCGAACAACGCTCAGATTTACAAATGATTAGAGATCTTGTTCATCAACATAACCAAAAGACATCCTATTATCAATGTACAAGTTGTGGCTTTAAAGCAAAAACTTATTTTTGGCATTGTCCAGCTTGCGGAGGATGGGATACTTATCCTCCTAAACGAAATAGTGATAGTGGCAACCAAGTTCAACCTAGATTAAGTATGTAAAACAATGACCTCCTTAGTTAATAAACCTATTATAGTTGCACTAGATTATGCCAACGAAAAAGACGCTTTAAATTTTGTCTCTCAATGTGATCCCAATTTATGTCGTTTAAAAGTAGGGAAAGAGCTGTTTACCAGTACAGGTCCGCAGTTAGTTAAAAAAATAATTGCACAAGGTTTTGATGTCTTTTTAGATCTTAAATTTCATGATATACCAAATACTGTGGCCTCTGCTTGTCGCGCTGCAGCAGATCTTGGAGTATGGATGTTAAATGTTCATGCATCTGGTGGTAAATCCATGATGGAAAAAGCACAACATGCACTTTCTGAGTATGGGAAAAATAAACCAAAACTTATTGCCGTGACAGTATTAACCAGTATGTCACAGCTAGATCTCGAACAAATAGGGATCAATTATTCCTTAGATCAGCACGTTTTACGTTTAGCCTCATTAACGCAATCTGCAGGACTTGATGGTGTGGTGTGTTCTGCTCAAGAAACTCGATTATTACGTTCTCAATTGGGCGATAATTTCTTGCTAGTTACACCTGGTATACGACTTGATTCAAATAAATCAGATGATCAAGTGCGTATTGTTACTCCGCAGAATGCTGTGGCCAATGGTTCAAATTATTTGGTTATAGGTAGGCCCATTACACAAAGTGCTGATCCTATAGCTACACTTTTATCGATAAATACTTCTTTACAGTTATTACAATCATGAAAATTTCAATTATAGGTACAGGGTATGTTGGTCTAGTTAGCGGTGCTTGTTTAGCAGATGTTGGTAATCATGTGTTATGTCTTGATTTAAATCCCGACAAAATTGCTATTCTTAAAAATGGTGGTATTCCAATATATGAACCCGGTCTAGAAGAAATGGTAAAAAGAAATGTGGCTGCAGGCCGACTACATTTCACAACTAATATCAATGAAAGTGTTGATTATGGTGAGGTTCAATTTATCGCAGTGGGGACTCCACCGGATGAAGACGGATCTGCAGACTTAAAACATGTTTTAGCTGCAGCTCGTAATATCGGGCAATATATGAATAGTGCAAAAGTAATTGTAGATAAATCTACCGTTCCCGTTGGTACAGCACTAAAAGTTCAGAATGTTATACAAGAAGAACTCAATAAACGACAACTATCAATACCATTTAGTGTTGTATCTAATCCTGAGTTTCTTAAAGAAGGGGCTGCTATTGAGGATTTTATGCGTCCTGACCGCATTGTGGTTGGAGCGGATGATACTCACGCTATAGAAGTAATGAGACATCTTTACGCACCATTCCAACGCAATCATGAACGCTTAATATTAATGGATGTTAAATCTGCTGAATTAACCAAATATGCTGCGAATGCCATGCTGGCAACACGTATTTCATTTATGAACGAACTTGCCTTACTGGCAGAAAGGTTAGGAGCTGATATTGAGAGAGTTAGACAAGGTATTGGTTCTGATCCACGTATTGGCTATCAATTTTTGTATCCTGGTTGTGGTTATGGTGGCTCATGTTTCCCCAAAGATGTAAAAGCATTAATGAAAACTGCTAATGAATGTGAGTTGGATTTAAAAATTTTAACTGCAGTTGAAGCGGTGAATGCACGACAAAAAACTGTTTTACTTGATAAAGTAACGCAAACATTTGGAACTAAACTAGCTGATAAACGATTTGCAGTTTGGGGCTTGGCTTTTAAACCAAATACAGATGATATGCGTGAAGCACCGTCAACAGTGATTATTGATGGTCTATTGAGTTTGGGAGCAAGTGTTGTGGCATACGATCCTGTGGCTATCAATGAAGCAAAACATATTTATAAAAATCAGCAAAATATATTCTTTAGTCAGTCTCCTGAAGATGCCTTAAACAATGCTGATGCACTACTAATACTTACTGAATGGAAAGAATTTAGAAGTCCAGACTTTTCCATGATTAAAAGCTTACTGAGACAACCCTATGTGTTTGATGGTCGTAACATTTATGATCCTCAACAAGTTAGATCAGCAGGATTACAATACTCAGGTATAGGAAGATTGTAATGTTAGACAGCCAACACATTAAAGATCGTTTTAAATCACCTCGAATATTAGTAGTGGGTGATGTAATGCTTGATCGCTATTGGTTTGGGGAGGTAAGCCGTATTTCTCCAGAGGCACCTGTACCTGTTGTGTTAGTTAATAAATCTGAAGAAAGACCTGGTGGAGCTGCCAATGTTGCACGGGGAGTTTCTGCACTCGGTGCTAATTGTATTCTTTTGTCTGTAACAGGTAATGATGAAGCGGGACAGCGTTTGGAGGAATTGTTAAAAGAGGATGGAGTACACACCCAACTTTATCGTGATGAACAAGTTGATACCACAGTAAAGTTACGTGTTATTGGACGACAACAACAGTTATTGAGAATTGATTTTGAAACCCAACCAAGCCATGAAATTCTATTAGCAAAACTTACTCAATTTTCAAATTTATTAGATAGTATAGATTTGGTTATCCTTTCTGATTATGGAAAGGGTGGATTAAAGCATATTGAAAATATGATTAGTCAATGTAATCAAAGGGGTATACCTGTTTTGGTTGATCCTAAGGGAGAGGACTATTATCGTTATCGTGGCGCCACTTTACTTACTCCTAATCGCTCAGAATTCAAACAAGTTGCAGGTTCTTGGAAAGATGATCGTGAATTAGCTAAAAAGGCACAAGAATTAAAAGACAAACTATCTTTGTCTGCTTTACTGGTAACTCGCTCTGAAGAAGGAATGACGTTATATCAAAATGATGAGGTATTTCATGAACCTACACGAGCGCAAGAAGTATATGACGTTTCCGGAGCAGGTGATACAGTTATAGCAACGCTTGGTGTAGCTATGGCTGCAGGGTATTCACTTAAAGATGCAGTAAAATTAGCTAATCTTGCTGCTGGCGTAGTAGTCGGTAAACTAGGCACAGCGGTTGTGAATACAGATGAATTGTGTCATGTTATTCCTAATTGAAAATTAAGGATTTGAAATGGTAATTATTGTCACGGGTGCGGCTGGATTAATTGGTTCAAATATTATTAAAACCCTTAATGAGAGTGGTTTTACTAATATTCTTGCTGTAGATAATTTAGAAAAAAAAGATAAGTTTTTTAACTTATCTGACTGTATCGTTGCAGATTATCTTGATAAAAGAGAGTTTATTCAATTAATTGAATCGGATTCGTTGGATAAAAACGTTCGTGCAATTCTTCATCAAGGTGCATGTTCAGATACCATGGAGCATAACGGCCGGTATATGATGGATAATAATTTTAGATATACAGTAAAATTGTTTCAGTACTGTCAGGACCATGAAATTCCTTTAGTGTATGCCTCATCTGCTGCAGTCTATGGTGGTAACACCACTTTTAAAGAGGATCCATCCTGTGAGTCACCTCTTAATGTGTACGGCTATTCTAAACTTGCTTTTGATCAATATTTCAGAAGTCATGTTCAAGAAACTGGGCTAACAGCTCCATGTGTTGGTTTACGCTACTTTAATGTATACGGTCCGCGTGAACAACATAAAGGACGTATGGCTTCAGTTGCCTATCATTTTTATAACCAGTATTTTGAAAATGGCTATATAAAGTTATTTGAAGGTTGTGATGGATATGATAATGGCGAGCAACGTCGTGATTTTATTTCCATTGAGGATGTTGTTAAAGTTAATCTTTGGTTCCTAGATCATCCTGAAGTTTCTGGTATTTTTAACGTCGGAACTGGTGTAAGCCGTACCTTTAATGATATGGCTGTTGCAACCTTAAATGCAATTAGAGCGACCAACGGAGAGGATGAAATCACTCTTGAAGAAATGCGTGAGAGAAATTTAATCCAGTACATTCCATTTCCTGAGGCTTTAACGGGTAAATATCAGAGTTTTACTGAAGCCAATATATCGAGTTTACGTGCAGCAGGTTATGCAGAGGATTTCTTAGATGTGAATGAAGGTGTAGCTCATTATGTAGCCATACGACGTGGTGCACTTATTAAAGAATAAAATGACAATTAAAACTATAGAACAATGTATTGGTGATACACCATTGGTGCCATTAAAGAAGTTACCGGGCCTTACTACAAACCTATTATTAGCAAAGCTTGAGGGTAATAATCCAGCCGGTTCTGTTAAAGACAGACCTGCGTTATCAATGATTTTAGGTGCCGAAAGTAGAGGTGAAATTAAACCTGGTGATACTTTAATTGAGGCGACTAGTGGAAATACCGGAATTGCATTAGCCTTAGCTGCATCAATACGCGGCTATAGAATGATTTTGATTATGCCAGAGCATCTTAGTATTGAGCGACGACAGACTATGAAAGCATTTGGGGCTGATATCATCCTCGTGTCAAAAGAAAGTGGTATGGAAGGCGCTAGGGATTTAGCTAACAAAATGATGGAGAATGGTGAGGGTAGAATACTCGATCAGTTTAATAATCCCGATAATCCACTTGCTCACTATAGAACTACTGGTCCTGAAATTTGGCATGCTACTCAAGGAAAAGTGACACATTTTGTTGCTACCATGGGTACTACAGGAACCATAATGGGTGTATCTCGATATCTTAAAGAGCGTAATCCAAATATTAAAATTATTGGTGTACATCCTGCTGAAGGCGCAAATGTTCCAGGTATTAGAAAATGGCCAAAAGAATATTTACCAAAAATTTATGATGACAGTTTAGTTGATCAAGTGCTTGAAGTATCTCAATCTGACGCTGAAGAAACAATGAGACAACTTGCTCAGCAAGAAGGTATATTTGCTGGCGTGTCCTCGGGAGGAGGTTGTTGGGCTGCATTACAAATTTCTAAAGCGGTATCAAACGCAACTATCGTACATATTGTATGCGATAGGGGAGATCGTTATCTTTCGACGGGTGTGTATCCTGCGTAATAAATGATCAAGAAAATAAAAAAGGGAGGATCAACAGATACCTCCCTTTTTTTATTTCTGAAATGACAAACGGTTAACCTAATAAATGGTTAATAGCTGTTCTTTCTTCCAATAGCTCATTATGTGTGGCTTTTACTTTTTCAATACTGAACTGACTTAACTCTAAGCCTTGAACAATTGAATAGTTACCATTGTGACAGGTAACTGGATAACCGAATATAACCCCTTCTGGAATGCCATAACTTCCATCAGATGGAATACCCATGGTAACCCAATCATTGGCAGGGGTACCCATTACCCAATCACGAATATGGTTAATTGCTGCATTGGCAGCTGACGCAGCAGATGACAAACCGCGCGCCTCAATAATAGCAGCTCCACGTTTCTGTACTGTTGGGATGAATGTATTTTCGACCCATGCCTGATCATTGATTAATGATGAAACTTGTTTACCATCAACATTCGCTTGGAATAAATCCGGATATTGGGTTGCGGAATGGTTTCCCCAAATCGTCATTTTTTTAACACTTGTTACAGGTACAGATAACTTACTGGCGATTTGTGAGAGTGCACGATTATGGTCAAGACGCATCATGGCAGAGAAGTTTTGTGGTGACAAATCAGGTGCATTCTTCATGGCAATTAACGCATTAGTATTAGCGGGATTGCCTACAACCAAGACTTTCACTTGACGACTAGCAACTTCAGATAAAGCACGTCCTTGTTCTGTAAAAATGGCGCCATTCATCTCTAATAAGTCTTTTCTTTCCATCCCTTTGGTACGTGGTCTGCTACCAACCAGTAATGCAATATCTACGTCTTTAAAAGCGACTCGGACATCGTCTGAAATACTGATACCGTGTAACAATGGAAATGCACAATCTTCAAGTTCCATGACCACACCCTTAACCACAGGTAATGATGGAGTAATATCAAAAAGTTGTAGAATGACAGGTTGGTCAGGCCCTAACATTTCTCCACTTGCAATGCGAAATAACAGGCTATACCCAATTTGTCCGCCTGATCCAGTTACAGCAACGCGTACAGGTTTTTTCATAAAACACTCCAGATTAAATGCTAATTCAACAATTCACGTAAAACATAAGGCAGAATACCACCATTTTTGTAGTAGTCTACCTCAATTGGCGTATCTATACGAAGTAATAATGGTACTTCTTGTGTTTGTCCATTAGCTCTACGAATAATTAATGTTATAGTTTGTTGAGGTTTTACACCGTCATCAATTCCTACCAAATCAAATGTTTCGCTACCATCTAGTTGTAATGATTGATGGGTAGTCTCTCCAATAAATTGACAAGGTAATACTCCCATTCCAACTAAATTGCTTCTGTGAATACGCTCAAAACTTCTAGCAATAACTGCCTTAACGCCCAAAAGCTGTGTTCCTTTAGCAGCCCAATCACGAGAAGAGCCTGTACCATATTCTTCACCAGCAAAAATCATGGTAGGTACTTTTTCTGCCTGATATTTCATTGCTGCGTCATAGATAGCCATTTGTTCACCGCTGGGTTGATGAACAGTAACTCCACCCTCTGAACCTGGAATCATAAGATTCTTAATTCTTACGTTAGCAAAAGTACCACGCATCATGACTTCATGATTACCTCTTCGTGAACCATAGCTGTTGAAGTCTCGTATTTCCACTCCATTTTCTTGTAAATATTTTCCAGCAGGAGAGGAGGGCTTAATTGAACCTGCAGGGCTGATATGGTCTGTTGTAATTGAATCACCAAAAATACCTAAAGCACGTGCATTTTTAATGGCTTGTATATGACCTGAGGTCATCGAAAAGTCTTTAAAAAATGGTGGCTCAGCGATATAAGTTGATTTTTCCCATTGATAGACCATACCTGTAGATGAAGGGATATTGTTCCACAATGGATTATCTTTAGTGAAATCTGCGTAAAGTTTTCTATATGTATTAGCATCAGTAGCGTAACGCATGACCTCAGCTACTTCCTGCTGTGTAGGCCATATATCTTTTAAGTAAACAGGTTGACCATTTTTACCATGACCAATGGGCTCTGTAGTCATATCAATATTTACACGACCGGCTATGGCAAAAGCCACAACTAGTGGAGGGCTCATTAAAAAGTTAGCTTTAATATTGGGGTGAATACGTGCTTCAAAGTTCCTGTTACCGGATAGTACCGCGCAACCAACTAGATCGTTTTTAACGATGGTATCTTCAATATCCCCATCTAATGGACCCGCGTTTCCAATACAGGTAGTACATCCATAACCAACCAATTTAAAACCTAATTGATCAAGCGAATCTTGTAGTCCTGCGTTATTTAAATATTCCGTCACAACACGAGATCCTGGTGCTAGTGAAGTTTTAACCCATGGGTTAACGCTTAAACCTAGTTGAACTGCTTTTTTAGCTAGTATTCCAGCTGCAAGAAGTACTCCTGGGTTAGAGGTGTTGGTGCATGAGGTAATTGCTGCAATTAGTACGTCGGCATCTTTAAGTGGAATGTGTTTATTTACACTATGGAACACTTTTTCTGTGCTGTGTTCTTCTTTTCCATAACCACCTTCTTTTACAGTAGTGGTAAGTAATTGATTGATTTTTTCTTTTAATCCTTTCAGGATAATTCGATCTTGTGGACGTTTTGGTCCGGCAACTGAGGGTTCAATTGTTGATAAATCAAGTTCTAATTGTTGACTGTAATCACATTGTCCTTTTTGGGGTATACCAAACATATTTTGTGCTTTCCAATAGTTGACGAAAGCATCAATTTCCTCCTCAGTTCTACCCGTATTTTTAAAATAGGCAACAGTCTCTTCATCAACTGGGAAAAATCCCATTGTTGCACCATATTCAGGTGCCATATTGGCTATAGTTGCCCTGTCAGGCAGTGAGAGTGAAGTGGCGCCATCACCAAAAAATTCAACAAATTTACCAACAACTTTTGCTTTACGAAGCATTTCTGTAATAGTTAAGACTAAATCTGTTGCGGTAACACCTTCTTTTAACTTTCCAGTTAGATTTACACCCACAACATCTGGAGTGAGAAAATAAACGGGTTGCCCAAGCATTCCAGCCTCAGCCTCAATACCGCCAACCCCCCATCCTACAACACCAATACCGTTAATCATGGTTGTGTGTGAGTCGGTACCGACTAATGTATCTGGATAGAAAACCTGATCTTTTTTAATGACCCCACGTGCAAGGTATTCTAGATTTACTTGATGAACAATACCAATTCCAGGTGGAACGACTTGAAAGGTATCAAATGCTTGCATACCCCATTTCATGAATTTATAACGTTCAGAATTACGTTCAAATTCAAGCTGCATATTGTCTTGTATAGCAGTATTTGTATTGTAATGATCAACTTGTACGGAATGATCGACTACTAGATTAACCGGGACAAGTGGTTCAATAGCTTTAGGATTTTTTCCTTGGTTTACTGCAACGTTTCTCATCGCAGCCAAATCTGCTAATAAGGGAACTCCTGTGAAATCTTGTAAAACCACACGAGCTACAACGAAAGGGATTTCTTCAGTTCTTGACTCAGTCGGTTGCCAATTAGCAAGAGTTCTTACATGCTCTTCGGTTATTCGCTTGCCGTCAACATTACGGAGAACTGCTTCTAAAACAATACGAATTGAAACAGGTAAACGATTGATATTGTTAAAGCCTGCATCAGCTAGGGCAGGAATAGAATAAAATTTTCCAATGCCTTGTTTTACTGGGAATTCTTTGAGTGTATTAAATGTGTTATGTAACATGGGATACTCCATTGACAACATTATTAAATGACAAAAAGGTCAACAAATTCATTAACCGGGGTTTGTTCTAGTTTTTCCTGATCGAGCGCGATATTTAGGATTGTTTGTTGTTGCTTTTGTGGAAAACGACGCGCTAGATTTACTTTAAATTTTTGCTCAAGTAGAGGAATACCTTCTGCACGTCGACGACGATGGCCAACAGGATATTCAACTTCTACGTTATTTGATTTTGATCCATCTTTAAAGAAAATTTGTATAGCATTAGCAATCGATCTTTTTTCAGGATCCAAATAATCTTTACTATATTGACTATTTTCAACACACTCCATTTTAGCGCGTAACTCGTCAATGCGTGGATCTTGTGCTCGCGAGTCTTCATAGTCAGCTGCGGTGAGTTGACCGAAAATCAAACCGATAGCAGTCATGTATTGAATACAGTGGTCTCTATCGGCCGGATTATTAAGGGGGCCTTTTTTATCAATTATACGAATAGCTGATTCATGAGTGGTGATGACAATTTTTTCTACATCATGTAAACGATCCTTGATTTGAGGATGCAGTTTTAATGCACACTCCACAGCAGTTTGCGCATGAAACTCTGCTGGAAATGATATTTTAAATAATACATTTTCCATAACATAACTACCGTATGGTCGTTGAAATTCAAAAGCATTGCCTTTAAATAACACATCATAAAACCCCCAAGTTTTAGCTGTCAGTACAGAGGGGTAACCCATTTCACCTTTTTGTGCCATGAGTGCTAATCTTACAGCACGACTGGTAGCGTCACCTGCAGCCCAAGATTTTCTAGAGCCTGTATTGGGGGCATGTCTATATGTTCTTAAGCTTTGGCCATCTACCCATGCTAAAGACACTGCATTAATGATTTCGTCTCTACTAAGACCTAAGAGTTTTGCTACAACAGCAGTTGAAGCAACTTTTACTAATACAACATGATCAAGTCCGACGCGATTAAAGCTATTTTCAAGTGCCAGGATCCCTTGTATTTCATGCGCTTTAATCATTGCATCCAGGACTGTACGCATAGTTAATGGTGCTTTGCCAGTAGCGACATTGTTTCTGGATAACCAATCTGCAACGGCTAAGATGCCTCCTAGATTATCTGACGGGTGACCCCATTCGGCTGCAAGCCATGTGTCATTAAAATCTAACCAGCGGATCATACAGCCAATATTAAACGCAGCGTGAACAGGATCTAATTGGAATTGTGTCCCTGGTACTTTTGCGCCATTGGGAACAATGGTCCCCGGTACAATTGGCCCCATTAATTTAGTACATGCAGGATAAGAGAGAGCCTCTAATCCACAACCTAATGTGTCAATAAGACAGTTTCTTGCTGTAACAAGTGCCTCATCCGAAGAAATAATAAATTGATCTACGTAATTGGCAATATCTACGAGTACTTGGTCAGGTGCGGGACGTTCATTTGAAATGTGTGCTGACATAATTGCTTTTCCTAAATATTAACGAAGATCAATTGGGGTAAAAGTTTTGGGTTCTGGGCCAGTATAATTTGCACTTGGTCTGATAATTTTATTGTCAATCCGTTGTTCTATAACATGAGCGGACCAGCCGGCAGTTCTTGCTATGACAAATATAGGTGTGAACATGGGGGTGGGAATACCCATCATGTGGTAACTTGATGCACTATACCAATCCAGGTTCGGGAACATCTTTTTCTCGGACCACATCACATTTTCAATGGTTTCAGAAATATCAAATAAAGTGAGATAGCCTGCTTCTTTACAAAGAGTTCTTGAAATTTCTTTAATAATTTGATTTCGTGGATCTGAGATTGTATAAACTGGATGGCCAAATCCGATAATAATTTCTTTATTCGCAATACGTTGCTTAATATCTTGTTCTGCTTGATCGGCGCTGTGATAGCGTCGAATAATATCCATAGCAACTTCATTTGCGCCACCATGTTTCGGACCTCTTAAAGTACCAATACCTGATGTAATTGATGAGTACATATCCGACAATGTTCCGGCAGTTACTCTAGCAGCGAAAGTGGACGCATTGAACTCATGTTCTGCATAAAGAATAAGTGATGTGTCTAAGGCTTTAACATGAGAATTACTTGGTTTTAATCCATGTAGCAAATGTAGAAAATGTCCGGCGATTGTCTCATCATCTGTTTCCACATCAATTTGACGCCCGTGATGTGAAAAGTGATACCAATAAAGCAACATTGAACCAAATGAAGCCATTAGTTTATCGGCAATATCCCGTGCTCCTGTAATATTGTGATCTTCTTTTTCAGGTAGCAGTGTTCCTAATACGGATGCACCTGTTCTAAGAACATCCATTGGATGAGCGGCGGCGGGGATTTGTTCTAAAACAATTTGTAATTGAGCAGGGATACCTCGTAATGCTTTTAGTTTTTTTCTGTATTGTTTTAATTCTGCTTGCGAGGGGAGATGATCATGTATTAACAAATGTGCTACTTCTTCAAACGTAGCATGTTTGGCTAAATCAAGAATATCAAAGCCACGATAATGAAGGTCGTTACCGCTTCTTCCAACTGTACAAATAGCTGTGTTACCTGCAACAACTCCTGATAGTGCAACAGATTTTTTAGGTTTACCTGTAGTATTGTTATTATCAGCACTCATTATTTCTCCTCCTCCTTCGAAAACAACTCATCTAATTTTTGTTCATATGAATGATAATTTAGAAAATCGTACAATTCAGCTCGTGTTTGCATTATGTCGATAACGTTTTTTTGCGTACCATCGCGTCGTATAGCTTCATATACAGTAAGTGCAGCCTTATTCATCGCTCTGTAAGCTCCGCAACAATAAAGAACAATATCTACGCCTACAGTTTTGAGTTCGGTGGTGGTATACATAGGGGTTGCACCAAATTCTGTAATATTAGCTAAAATAGGTTTGTTTATTTTAGTTTTGAATACCTGATACATAGACAATTCAGAAATAGCTTCTGGAAACAACATGTCTGCTCCAGCTTCTATACAAGCTTGTGCTCTCTCAAGTGCTGAATTGATCCCTTCAACAGCCAGTGCATCAGTACGTGCCATAATAACAAAGCTTTCATCTATTCTTGCATCGACAGCAGCCTTTATACGATCAACCATTTCACTAAGCGTTACAATAGCTTTATTGGGTCTATGTCCACAGCGCTTTGTTTGTACCTGATCTTCTATATGTAACCCCGCTGCACCAGCTTTAGTCATACTTTTAACGGTTCTAGCAATATTAAAAGCACCACCCCATCCAGTATCTGCATCCACTAATAAAGGTAGGGTCGTGGCATCTGTTATTCGTCTGATATCTGTTAATACATCCTCTAATGTGGAAATTCCCAAGTCAGGTAAGCCCAACGAATTTGCTGCTACACCACCACCAGATAAGTAGAGCGCTTTATAGCCAGTTTTTTCAGCCATTTTCGCAGTAAATGCATTAATTGCACCGACCATCTGTAATGGGCTTTCTGCTTTAACAGCCATACGTAAGTTCTTACCTGGGGTGATAATTTCCATGATTGGTCCTGTGAGAAAAAATGATGGATTTTTTTTAAACTTTATATTAATGTAATATAGTTTTCTATGTCAATTAATATATATCTTATATAAGATATATATTTTGCTAGTAAAGGCTACTCAAGCATGCTATATTAAAAAAGTAACAGAGGAGATGTTATGAATAGTCTAGTATCACCGAGTTATAGACCACTATACGATCAAATAAAAATACTCATTACACAAAGCTTAATAGCAGGGGAATGGAAACCAGGTGACGCCATACCTAGTGAAATGGATTTGGCTTCAAGATACAAAGTCAGTCAAGGCACAGTAAGAAAGGCTATTGATGAGCTTGCTGCTGAAAATATCCTTATTCGACGTCAAGGCAAAGGTACATACGTTGCCAGCCACACCACAGAGAGAGCTTCTACACGATTTTTAAGAATTAACCGTGACGATGGCCAAATTGAATATCCTGCCAGTCATTTCATATCTGTAACCAGAGAAAAGGCACCAGAAATTTCTGCCAATTTACTTGAACTTAGAGTTGGAGCTGGCATCTACTGTATCAAACGCTTGTTAATGTATCAAAATACACCGCAAATTTATGACGAACTTCATATCCCTGCCACTTACTTTAAGGGTTTGGATGAAAATATGGTGAAAAGTTATTCAGGCTCTTTGTATAGTTTTTTTGAAACGCGATTTGGGATTGCCATGATTCGGGCGGAAGAACATATTAAAGCCGTGTCCGCTACCCTTGAAGTAGCCAAGCTTTTGAACGTACCTGAGGGATATCCTTTACTTCAGGTTGATCGAGTAGCTTTCACATATGGCGACCGTCCAGTAGAATGGAGAAGGGGATTGTGTCATACCGACCAATTCTCTTATGTGACAGAAATGAGTTGAGAGGACTGCGATGAGTATTATGACTAAAAAAAGACCCAAAAACCTTGATTTAACCACTATAAAATTACCTGTACCTGGTATTGTTTCAATATTGCATCGAGTAAGTGGCGCTTTGTTATTCTTAATCGGCGTGCCACTTTTACTCATCACTCTTCAATCTGTATTGGGTAATCCTTCAGATTTCCAGATTATCCAAACACTATATGACAATTTCTTAATCAAACTAGTACTTATAATGATCCTGTGGTCATTCTTGCATCACTTTTGTGCCGGTATACGCTATTTATTATTAGATATGCATATAGGTATTGAGCTAGCTGGCGCTCGTTTATCTAGCATGGTTGTTTTGGCAGTGAGTATTATCCTTACCGTTTTATTTGGAGTTAAATTATGGTGAAACGAGTAGTAGTAGGTGCGCATTACGGTTTGAAAGACTGGGTAATACAGCGCGTAAGTGCTGTTGTAATGGCCCTGTACACAATTGGTTTTTCATTAACTGTACTAATTAATGATAAATTTAGTTATCAAGATTTGCATCAGTTGTTTTCAAATCGCTTTGTAAAAATAACTACTTTGTTATTTATTGTTTCACTTTTATTACATGCTTGGATTGGCGTTCGTGATATTTTCATGGATTATATCAAACCAACTTCTTTACGTTTTTTCTTACAAGTAAGTGTCATTATTGCCTTATCTGGTTATGGTATTTGGGCATTACTAATTCTTTGGAGTTAATGAATGGCTTTAAATAAACAAATCTTTGATACGTTAATTGTTGGGGGTGGTGGCTCTGGTTTGCGTGCTGCTTTACAACTTGCTGAAGCAGGACATCGTGTTGCTGTTTTTTCAAAAGTCTTTCCTACTCGATCTCATACAGTTGCAGCACAAGGAGGCATAGGCGCTTCACTTGGAAATATGCAAGAAGACAATTGGCTTTGGCACATGTATGACACCATTAAAGGATCAGATTATTTAGGTGATCAAGATGCAATTGAGTTCATGTGCCGTAAAGCCACTGAAGTTGTTTATGAACTTGAGCACTTTGGTATGCCTTTTGATAGAAATCCAGATGGAACCATTTATCAACGTCCTTTTGGTGGTCATTCACAAAACTTTGGTGAAAAACCTGTACAACGAGCCTGTGCTGCCGCTGACAGAACCGGTCATGCAATGTTGCATACCTTATATCAGCGTAATGTAAGGGCACGCTGTCAGTTTTTTGTTGAATGGATAGCCCTGGACTTAATTAGAGACTACGAAGGGGCAGTTGTAGGACTAGTTGCTATGGAGATGGAAACTGGTCAAGTAATGTTATTTCAGTCTAAAGCCGTTGTGCTAGCTACTGGTGGAGCTGGACGTATTTATCGTTCAAGTACTAATGCTTATATAAATACTGGTGATGGGATGGGTATGGCTGCTCGTGCAGGAATTCCTCTTGAAGATATGGAATTTTGGCAATTCCACCCAACTGGAGTTGCTGGTGCCGGTGTTCTGATTACAGAGGGCGTGAGGGGCGAGGGTGGGATATTGTTGAATTCTCAGGGTGAGCGCTTTATGGAACGTTACGCGCCAACGATGAAGGATTTAGCAAGCCGTGATGTAGTATCTCGTGCTATGGATCAGGAGATTAAAGAAGGTCGTGGTGTTGGACCTGAAAAAGACCATGTTTTGCTCAAGTTAGACCATTTGGGTCCAGAAGTTATTAATAAGCGTTTACCAGGAATACGTGAAATCGCTATTAAATTCGCACATGTTGATCCTATCAAGGAACCCATTCCTGTTGTTCCAACCTGCCATTATCAAATGGGAGGTATCCCAACAAATTATTATGGACAAGTGGTTGTTCCTAAAAATGGTAATCCAAATTCAATCGTACCGGGTTTATATGCAATTGGTGAATGTGCTTGTGTATCAGTACACGGTGCCAACCGCTTAGGAACTAACTCGTTGCTCGATTTATTGGTGTTTGGAAAGTCGGCTGGTGACCATTTGGTTGAATGGTTAAAAACCAATCCGCAGCATCGTGATTTACCAAAAGATGCTGGTGATTACTCTTTATCTAGACTTGCCAGAATTGATAATTCATCCAGTGGTGAAAGCGTTCATGAGGTTGGCCAAGAATTACGTCGGACTGTACAAAACCACGCAGGCGTTTTCCGTACGGAACAACTTCTCTCCGAGGGAGTTGATAAAATCAAAGAGGTTGCTGAACGTGTAAAACACACGCATGTTAAAGATAAAAGTAAAGTCTTCAATACTGCGCGTATCGAAGCGCTTGAACTAGAAAACCTTATTATTGTTGCTGAGGCTACACTGGTTTCTGCGGAAGCACGAAAAGAGAGTCGTGGCGCTCATGCACGTGATGATTTTAAAGAACGTGATGATAAGAATTGGTTGAAACATAGTTTATGGTATCAAGAAGGTAATCGAATGGATTACAAACCAGTGAACTTAAAACCACTTACCGTTGAATCATTTGAACCAAAAGTCAGAGTCTATTGATTTGGAGTTAACAATGAAATTCAGTATTTACCGTTTCAATCCAGAAGTTGATGAAAAACCATATATGCAAGATTATGATATTGAGCTTGCTCCAACAGACAGAATGTTACTTGATGCAATCTTAAAAATTAAAGCCCTAGATGATAGTATTGGTCTCAGAAAATCCTGTCGTGAAGGCGTATGTGGTTCTGATGGTATGAATATTAATGGAAAAAATGGGTTAGCCTGTATTACTCCATTAAAGGATTTAAAAGAACCAGTCGTATTACGTCCTTTGCCAGGTTTACCTGTAATTCGGGATTTGATTGTCGATATGGGACAGTTTTTTAAGCAATATCATTCAGTTAAACCTTATCTAATAAATGATAATCCACCTCCTCAGAAAGAAAGACTTCAATCTCCTGAAGACAGAGAGGAGTTAAATGGGTTATATGAGTGTGTACTTTGTGCTTGCTGTAGTACTTCATGTCCATCTTTTTGGTGGAATCCTGATAAGTTTGTTGGGCCAGCTGGACTATTACAAGCGTATCGTTTTATTGCAGACACACGCGATGAGGCAACCAATGAACGACTTGATAATCTAGAAGACCCTTATCGTTTATTCCGTTGTCACACGATTATGAATTGTGTGGATGTTTGTCCAAAAGGTCTTAATCCAACTAAAGCTATTGGCAAGATTAAGGATGCCTTACTCAAAAGATCTGTATAAGCCATGCTATTAGATAAAAACAGAAAAGAACGAATTCTCTGGCGTAGTAGAAGAGGTTTACTGGAGATGGATTTGCTTCTGGAACGTTTTTTATCTAAACACTTAGATACATTAACTGAAGAAGAGATTACAGTCTACGACGGTTTCTTGCAACTTTCAGATAATGATTTCTTAGATATGGCTATGGGAAGAAAGGATCCACAAGAAATTCTAGAAATTGAGTTAATGAATAAGATAAGAAATTCTTAAGTTTTATAAATTATATTTAGTGTAGGGAGCAAATCATGGATAGCAATAAAAGTGCAAAGTTAACAACACCAGATGGAACAACTGTGGAGTTACCAATCTATTCTGGTTCAATTGGTCCTGATGTGATTGATATCCGTGGTTTGGGCCAAACGGGAATGTTTACTTATGACCCAGGTTTCTTAGCCACAGCAAGCTGTAAGTCAGAAATTACTTATATAGATGGTGATCAAGGTCTACTTTACTATCGTGGTTACCCTATTGAACAATTAGCCGAACAATCCGATTTTATGGAAGTCTGCTATTTACTATTAAATGGCGAGTTACCAAATCAAAAACAACGTATGGATTTTGAGCAAAATATTAGACGCCATACGATGGTACATGATCAATTAACCAACTTTTTCAAGGGATTTAGACGTGACGCCCATCCCATGGCGGTAATGGTAGGTGTTGTGGGGGCTTTATCTGCTTTTTATCATGATTCTTTGAATATTACAAACGCTGAACATAGAGCCATATCTGCCACTAGGCTTCTTGCAAAGGTACCTACTATTGCTGCTATGTGTTATCGCTACAATACGGGTTTACCTTTTATGTACCCAAGAAATGACCTCAGCTATGCAGCGAATTTCTTATATATGATGTTCGCAACGCCTTGTGAGGAATATGTACCTAATCCCGTATTAGTGAAAGCCTTCGATCGTATCCTTACTCTACACGCAGATCATGAACAAAATGCATCCACTTCTACAGTTAGATTGGCAGGTTCAAGTGGTGCTAATCCATTTGCATGTATAGCAGCAGGTATTGCCGCACTATGGGGGCCAGCTCATGGTGGAGCAAACGAAGCGGTATTAAAACAGCTCGCTGAAATCGGTGATGTTTCTCAGGTGGGTAAATACATAGCACGTGCTAAGGATAAAAACGACTCCTTTAGATTGATGGGGTTTGGACATCGTGTGTACAAGAATATGGATCCACGAGCTGGTGTGATGCGTAAAACCTGTCATGAAGTCCTTAATGAATTAGGTTTACACGATGACCCAATGTTTAAATTGGCTCTTGAATTAGAACGTATCGCACTTGAAGATGAATATTTTATTTCCAAAAAACTTTATCCTAATGTTGATTTTTATTCCGGCATTGTTCTAAGAGCTTTAGGAATACCTGTAAGTATGTTTACTGCAGTATTTGCTTTAGGTAGAACAGTTGGCTGGATTTCACAATGGAATGAAATGATCTCTGATCCTGAACAAAAAATTGGCCGTCCAAGACAACTCTATATTGGTCAAACACAAAGAGATTGGGTGCCTGTATCAAAACGTGGTTAATAATAAAAAATATTGATTAACATATTGAGGAAAAATTATGTTTAAGGATGATCTTAAAAGCTCATATTTGTTTGGTTCGAATGCCCCCTTTATTGAAGAACAATATGAACATTATTTGGAGAATCCTGATAGCGTAGATCCTGATTGGCGTAAGTATTTCGATGAATTACAAAAAATATCTGATTCAAAGTCTAAAGATATAAATCACAGTGAAATCATTGAACAATTTGCGCTATATGCTAAACATAAAGCACCAATTTCTACACCTCCACAAGGCCATAATCCTAAACAAGTTGGTGTACTTCAGTTAATTAACGCCTATCGTTTTTTGGGTAATCGAATTGCTGATTTAGATCCTTTGCAAAGACATTTATCCGAAGCTGTTACTGAGCTAGATTATAAACACTATGGTTTAGAGGACACTGACCTTGATACAGAGTTTGATACAGGTTCGTTAGTCGGTCCACACCGTGCAACTTTAAGAAGTATTATTGAAGCGCTTAAAGAGACTTATTGTAAGCATGTAGGGATTGAATACATGTACTTAACCAGTACTGAACAAAAGCGCTGGATTCAAAGTCGTTTTGAAGGGTCTAGGTCAAAAATAAATTTAAGCCCAGATGACAAAAGAAGTTTACTGCAACATATTACGGCTGCAGAAACCTTGGAAAGGTATCTACATACTCGTTACGTAGGACAAAAACGTTTTTCATTGGAAGGTGGTGAATCCTTAATTCCTATTGTAAATGAAACCATTCAGCGAGCAGGGGCATCGGGAACAAAGGAAATCGTTATCGGAATGGCTCATAGAGGTCGTTTAAATGTACTTGTAAATTGTCTTGGAAAAATGCCAAGAGATTTGTTTTCAGAGTTTGAAGGAAAGCATTCTTCAGAATTAAGTTCTGGTGATGTGAAGTATCATCAAGGGTTTTCTTCAGATATCAAAACTTCAGGTGGGCCTGTGCATTTAACGCTCGCTTTTAATCCCTCTCATTTAGAAATTGTTAATCCTGTGGTTGAAGGGTCGGTGAGAGCAAGGCAAGATAGACGAAATGATATAAGTGGTGACCAGGTCTTACCCGTACTCATACATGGTGATTCAGCCTTTGCTGGGCAAGGTGTTGTTATGGAAACCATGGCTCTCTCTAAAACAAGAGGGTATGCAACAGGTGGAACATTACACATTGTTGTGAATAATCAAATTGGGTTTACCACCTCTGACCCACGAGACACACGTTCTACTACATACTGTACTGACATTGCCAAGATGATTGAAGCCCCCGTATTTCATGTTAATGGTGATGATCCTGAAAGTGTTTTATTAGTCGCACAAGTTGCACTAGATTTTAGAAACACCTTTCATTCTGACGTGGTAATTGATTTGGTTTGCTACAGACGCTTAGGTCATAACGAGCAAGATGAACCTATGGTCACGCAACCATGGATGTATAAAAAGATTAACTCTCGACTGACTACTAGAAAACTTTATGCTGACCAATTAGAGAATCATGATGTTATTGCAAAAGGAGACGGTGATAAATACGTACAAGCCTATCGTGATGCTCTTGATGCGGGTGTACTGCTCGATCAGACAGTAATTCATGGCTATCAAAGTCCTTTTACTGCTAATTGGGGTATTTATAATCAATCAGATTGGCGTGCTAATTCATCAACTGCTTTACCGCTCAAAGTTTTGAAAAGACTTGGCGAGAAGGTAACGTCTATTCCTTCTGAATATAAATTACACCCAACGGTACAACGTGTCATTGATAATAGAAAGTTAATGGGTAAGGGAGATTTACCGCTAGATTGGGGTATGGGGGAAATCTTAGCCTACGCATCATTATTAGATGAAGGGTACGGTATACGTCTATCTGGCCAAGATTGTGGAAGAGGTACTTTCTCCCATCGCCATGCGGTGATACATGATCAGAATAGACAAAGTTGGGATTCTGGAATTTATGTTCCTCTACAACACATAAAAGACAATCAACCTGAATTTACGGTAATTGATTCAATTTTATCCGAGGAGGCAGTGTTAGGTTTTGAATACGGTTATGCAACAACGGAACCTAGACAATTAATTATTTGGGAAGCGCAATTTGGCGATTTTGCAAATGGAGCACAGGTAGTAATTGATCAATTTATCAGTTCTGGTGAAAGCAAATGGGGCAGATTATGTGGGCTTACATTATTACTTCCACACGGTTATGAGGGCCAGGGACCTGAACATTCTTCAGCTCGTTTAGAAAGATATCTTCAACTATGTGCCGAGTACAACATTCAAGTTTGTGTACCAAGTACTCCTGCGCAAGTTTTCCATCTTTTAAGAAGACAGATGGTAAGACCGATGAGGAAACCACTTATTGTTATTACACCAAAAAGTCTCTTACGTCGTAAAGAAGCAACATCTGAATTAAAAGAACTGTCTGTTGGTGGATTTAAACCTGTAATTTCTGAAGTTGAAAAACTGAAAGCAGATAAAGTGGAGCGTCTTGTTGTATGTAGTGGTAAGGTTTATTACGACTTAGTGGCTGAGAGAAAGGTGCGTAATATTGAGAATATAGCAATCATACGCCTTGAACAGCTTTATCCTTTCCCTCATAACGAGTTTGCTGACGAAATCAAAAAATACAGCCATGCCAAATCTGTTGTCTGGGCACAAGAAGAACCTGGTAATCAAGGTGCATGGCATAGAATTCAACACTATTTGAATAGACATTTACTGAAACATCAAAAACTGTCCTATGCGTTAAGACCTTCATCTGCTTCACCTGCTGTAGGTTATTTAGCAAAACATAATGAACAACAAAAAGCCTTAATAGATGCGGCATTAACAATTACTGCCTGAAAAATGCGGAGAATATTATGATTATTGAAGTAAAGGTACCTCAACTGTCTGAGTCTGTTTCCGAGGCAACATTGCTAACATGGAATAAATCTGTTGGTGATATGGTTGTTCGAGATGAAAATTTGATTGATGTAGAAACAGATAAAGTGGTTTTAGAATTACCTGCTCCTGTAAATGGGAAATTAATTTCAATCCTAAAAAAACAAGGTGATCAAGTAACCAGCAATGAAGTCATTGCTACTATAGATACAGACGCGGTTGCTGATAAAGAATCTTTAGCAAATAAAAAAGATTCTTCTTCAGAAAAGCAAATTGAGTCTTCAAAAGATACGCAAACTTCATCACTTACTGTCGCGATGCCAGCCGCGAAAAAACTTATAGTTGAAAATAATTTAGATATTAAGCAAATTGAGGGTAGTGGGCGAGGTGGTCGCGTTACTAAAGCTGATGTTATCGGTCAATTAGCACAAAATAAAACAAACACAGCCCCAGTTCAAGTTGCCACTTTAAGCGGTGAACGGATTGAACAACGTGTTCCTATGTCAAGACTAAGAGCACGTGTAGCGGAACGTCTTGTGGAATCACAATCCACAGCAGCAATTTTAACAACTTTTAATGAAGTAAATATGCAACCTGTAATGGATTTGCGTAATAAATATAAAGAGAAATTTGAAAAAGAGCATGGTGTTAAATTAGGATTTATGTCTTTCTTTGTGAAAGCAGCTGTTGCAGCGCTTAAAAAATATCCTATTGTTAATGCGTCTATTGATGGAAACGATATTATTTATCATGGTTATTACGATATTGGTATAGCAGTTGGTAGTGCAAGAGGATTGGTTGTGCCTATCTTAAGAAACGCTGATCAACTTAGTATTGCTGATATAGAAAAGCAAATTGCTGATTTTGGTAATCGTGCAAAGGATGGAAAAATTACCCTTGAAGAGCTAACTGGTGGTACTTTTTCCATCTCAAATGGTGGGGTATTTGGATCAATGTTATCAACACCTATTATTAATCCGCCTCAATCCGCTATTTTAGGTGTACACGCAACAAAAGAACGTGCTGTTGTCGAAAATGGGCAAATTGTAATTCGCCCAATGAATTATTTAGCAATGTCTTATGACCATCGTATTATTGATGGACGTGAGGCCGTATTAACCTTGGTTGCAATTAAAGATGCTTTAGAAGATCCAGCAAGACTATTATTGGATATATAAACATGAAAAATTTTGATCTGGTAATCATTGGCGCCGGCCCTGGCGGGTATATTGCTGCTGTTCGTGCAGCACAACTTGGTATGAATGTAGCTTGTATCGATAAATTTGTTAATCAAGAGAGTAAGCCAAGCTTGGGAGGAACTTGCTTAAATGTGGGTTGTATCCCATCAAAAGCACTTTTAGAGTCTTCTGAATTATTTGCAAAAGTAGGTCACGATTTTATTGATCACGGTATATCAGTTAGCAATCCAAATATTGATATTAGTAAGATGCAGTCCCGAAAACAAAAGATCGTGAATGAATTAACAGGTGGGGTGGCTTACTTATTTAAAAAAAATAAGGTCACTTCCATTCATGGACATGCTTCATTTGTAGGTGAAAACGAGTCTGGTGTTATTATCAAAGTGGATAATAACGGTAATAGTGAAGAAGTGTGTGGTGAAAAAGTCATTATTGCTACCGGATCTAAACCTCGTTCACTCCCAAATCTTCCCTTTGATAATAAATCCATTTTAGATAATGAAGGAGCACTTTCACTTTCATCTGTACCACAACGTCTTGGTGTTATCGGTTCTGGTGTAATTGGTCTAGAAATGGGTAGTGTTTGGAAAAGATTAGGTAGCCAAGTAACTATTCTAGAAGCACAGGATTCACTATTAGCTACTGCAGATAAAGATATAGCCACTGAAGCACTAAAAATATTTACTAAGGATCTAGGACTTAATTTTGAATTTTCTGCAAAATTAGGTGATATTTCTATAAAAAACAAGGAAATTACTATTAGTTATCAAATTGGTGATATTCCTAAAAAGATTGTTGTTGATAAATTAATAGTATCAATAGGTCGTATTCCGAATACCGATAATCTACACTGTGACAAGGTTGGTGTTGCCATTGATGAGAGAGGCTTTGTAAAAGTAGATGATAACTGTCAAACTGACAATCCAAAAATTTGGGCTATCGGTGATGTAGTACGTGGTCCTATGCTGGCTCATAAGGCTGAGGAAGAGGCAGTAGCAGTTGCTGAGTCAATTAATGGTCAATTTGCTCATGTGAATTTTAATACCATTCCATGGGTAATTTATACTTCCCCTGAGATTGCTTGGGTTGGCAAAACTGAACAATCACTCAAATCAGATAATATTCCCTATCGTGTAGGAAAGTTTCCTTTTGCTGCCAATGGCCGCGCCAAGGGTTTAAATGAAACTCGTGGCTTTGTAAAAATTATTGCACATCAAGCAACTGATGAAATATTAGGTATACATATAATCGGACCATTTGCATCAGAGTTAATTACTGAAGCCGTTGTGGCCATGGAATTCAAAGCATCAAGTGAAGATTTAGCTCGTATTGTTCATGCTCATCCATCATTAAGTGAAGTAATTCATGAAGCAGCTTTAGCTGTAGATGGTAGAGCCTTAAATATGTAAACGTGAATAGCAAAGACAATACGACATCAGCAAAGTTTTTAGGACCACTAGATTGGTATAACCATTTTAGTCAACGCAGTGACTTTGAGTTTGATTCTGATCAATTACGTATTGTTCAAAAGCTTCAGCAGTTACATGATGAGTTGATGGCTTTTAAAAAGTATCGTCAAACTTTATTAGCTAAAACATTCGGTAATAGACCACCACCAAAAGGATTATATTTATATGGTGGTGTAGGTCGCGGAAAAAGTGCCTTAATGGATGCTTTTTTTAATACCTTACCCTATAGACGAAAAAAACGCGTACATTTTCATGAGTTCATGGCGTCTATTCAGGATAGATTACGTGTTGTTAATCACCAAAAAGATCCCTTAAAGATTGTGGCTGCTGAAATAGCTGTTCAAAACAGAGTATTATGTTTTGATGAGTTTCATGTAAGTGATATTGCTGATGCAATGATACTCGAGAGATTATTTCAAAACATGATTCATTGGGGCGTTGTGTTGGTTATCACTTCAAATTATGCTCCCGAGGAATTGTATCCGGATGGATTACAACGTGAACGTTTTCTTCCTGCTATTGAATTAATAAAACAAAAATTAGATATTATTAATTTTTCTGGATCCATCGATCATCGTCAACGTTCAAATGAGTCTTCTCACTACTATTTGTCTCCTTTATCAGTTGATGTTTCAAAACAAATGGAAGCCATTTTTAATGAATTATGTACTAATCGAAACTACCATCCTCAAATAGAGATTTGTGGTCGATTAATACCCACTAATGGGTTTGGAAATGGCGTAATTTGGTTTGAGTTTGATGCTTTATGCCACGGCCCACGCTCTCAATTGGATTATTTAGAAATTGCTGACAATTACCATACAGTACTTATTTCTAATGTACCAATTATGAATGCCTTTCACGCAGAAGAAGCAAGGCGCTTTACCATGTTGATTGATATCTTATATGATCGTAAGATTAAGTTAATTATGAGTGCTGCTGGTACTCCTGAAGAACTCTATACAGAGGGTCCTTTTTTTAATGAATTTAATAGAACAATAAGCAGACTAGTGGAAATGCAAACTGTAGAATATTTACAGACATAAATTAAAGGGGAGAACTGTTATGTCTTTTCAAGCGTTTCGTGTTTCACAAAACAACAATCAAATTGTTGGTGAAGTTTGTGAGATTGATATAAATGATTTGCCTGCTGGTGAAGTTTTGATTGAGGCTCATTTTTCAAGTATTAATTATAAAGATGCACTTGCTGCTACGGGCAAAGGCAAAATCATGAAATCTTTACCATTGATTGGTGGTATTGATGTATCTGGTGTGGTTCTAGAATCATCAGATAAACGTTTCACGAAAGGAGAAAATGTTTTAGTCACAGGCTTTGATCTAGGAGTCGGCCATGATGGGGGATATTCTAAGTATGTCCGCGTTCCTGCTGATTGGGTTGTGAAACTTCCCGCTAATCTTTCTTTATTTGATGCAATGGTAGTTGGCACTGCTGGTTTTACTGCTGCATTGTCTATAGTCCGAATGGAGCAAAATTTTCTAACTAAACATAATGGTAAAGTGGTTGTAACTGGAGCTACGGGTGGTGTGGGTAGTTTATCAATTGAATTTTTAAATCATTTAGGTTATTCAGTTACGGCAATTACCGGCAAAAAATCTGAAATAGATTATTTGCATTCATTAGGTGCAAGCGAGGTTCTCATACGCGGCGACTTTGAAATGGGAACGCGTCCACTTGAAAAGGCGTTATGGGCTGGTGCAATTGATACAGTTGGTTCAGATACATTAGCTTGGTTAACCCGTACAGTTGATATTCATGGTTCTATTGCAAGTTGTGGTTTGGCAGCTGGAATAAATTTAAACACAACTGTTATGCCTTTTATTTTGAGAGGAGTCAATCTTCTTGGTATCGATTCTGTAGCTTGCCCCATGGATTTAAGGGTGGAGGTGTGGCATAGAATAGCCAATTTAATGAAACCAAATAAATTTAATACTAAAATTAATACGGTCTCATTGCATGAATTAAATTCTGTGTTCTTTGATATGGTTAATAGTAAGACAGTAGGAAGGTATGTTGTAAAAATTAATTAATATTTAATAACGTTTCACCATAATATATTAGGGGAGAGAGTAGATTATGGGAAAGAAATTAAGAGAATTTTATGATTTATCCATTAACAATCCTGATCAATTTTGGAATGATGCTGCACAAGACCTTTATTGGGAAACCCCATATAAACAAGTATTAGATTATTCACAACCACCTTTTGCTAAATGGTTTATTGGTGGAAAGACAAATATCTGTTTCAACGCAATTGATCGTCATCTGAAAATGCGCGGAGATCAAGCCGCGTTGATTTTTGTTTCTACAGAAAAAAATCAAGAAATAACTTATTCCTATAATCAACTTTTTCATGAAGTAAATACAATGGCATCAATCATGAAAAGTCTTGGTGTTAAAAAAGGAGATCGAGTAGTTATTTATATGCCAATGATACCCGAAGCCATATTCGCTATTTACGCATGTACGCGAATTGGTGCTATTCATTCTGTGGTATTTGGTGGATTTGCTGCACATAGTCTTGCTTCAAGAATTGATGATGCAAAACCAAGTTTGATGGTTACAGCCGATGCGGGCTTACGTGGTGGGAAAGTGGTTTCTTATAAACCCCTAGTTGATGAAGCATGTATTAAAGCTCATTTCCCTCCAGAGAAAATCTTGATCGTCAATAGAGGACTTGATCCTAACATGTCTATTCAAGAGGGTAGAGATGTGGATTATTCTGTACAAAAGGAAAAACATAAGAATGCACAAGTGAATTGTGAGTGGTTAGATTCATCACATCCATCTTATATATTGTATACATCAGGTACAACAGGTAAACCTAAAGGGGTTCAAAGAGACACTGGTGGATATTTGGTTGCAATGAATACTTCGATTAAATATATTTATTGCGGTAAACCTGGAGAGACCTTCTTTACAACATCAGATATAGGCTGGGTAGTTGGTCACTCTTATATAGTCTACGCGCCTTTAATCGCGGGTATGACGACAATTGTGTATGAGGGACTACCCATAAAGCCAGATCCGGGGATTTGGTGGGATTTAGTTAAGAAATATAACGTCACCGTTATGTTTAGCTCACCTACAGCAATTAGGGTTTTAAAGAAACAAGATCCAAGTTACCTTGATCCCAATAAAACACAATCATTACGATATTTATTTTTAGCTGGTGAACCCCTTGATGAACCTACAGCACATTGGATTTCAGACTCGTTAAAAATACCTGTTGTTGATAATTACTGGCAAACTGAAACTGGTTGGCCAATATTATCTGCTATGTTGGGTGTAGAAGATACCCCAAGAAAATTTGGAAGTCCTAGTTTTCCAGTATATGGTTATAACGTTCAATTGATCAATGAAATAACTGCAGAAAAAGCAAAAGACAACGAAAAAGGTTTGTTAGCAATTGTTCCTCCTCTGCCTCCTGGTTGTTTATCTACTATTTGGGGTGATGATGAACGTTTTATTAAAACCTATTTTTCTACATTTACAGATAAGTATGTATATTCAACATTTGATTGGGGGATTCGAGACAGTGATGGATATTATTTTATATTAGGTAGAACAGATGATGTTATTAATGTCGCTGGTCATAGACTTGGTACCAGAGAAATTGAAGAAGCAATCAGTAATCATCAACAAATCGCTGAAGTTGCTGTTGTTGGAGTAAGTGATGATTTAAAAGGACAGGTACCTTATGCCTTTGTGGTCAGTAAAAATAACGCCCACTTGATGGATCAACAGACACAATTAAATTTAGAAAAAGAAATTTTTCAAATCGTAGATCAATCCTTAGGGGCAATTGCTAGGCCATCTCGTGTGTTGTTTGTATCTATCTTACCAAAAACACGATCTGGTAAATTATTAAGGAGAAGCATACAAGCGTTAGTGGAGGGGAGGGAGCCAGGCGATTTGACAACGTTAGACGATCCGACTGCACTAGAGTCCATTAAGGAAGCGCTAATGCAGTCGCGTTAGAAATAATTAAAATATGATTGCATCTACATCAATTTCAACAAGCATATCGGGATCAATGAGTCTTTTGACTTCAACTAGGGTTGTTGCAGGGCGTATTTCACTAAAAAATTTACCATGCGCTCTTGCAATTTTTTCCCAATCATCAATTTGGGTAACATATATACGTGTTCTAACAACATGCTTCAATTCTGCTCCAGCATTTTTAAGGGCAGACTCTATGTTAGCTAAGGCTTGTAAAGTTTGCGCTTCAGGATCGTTTTTTCCAACAATTTGTCCGTCCGCACCAGTACCTGTTGTTCCAGATATATAAACATTTTGACCAACTTTAACTGCTCGGGAGTATCCTATAATTGGTTCCCATGTTGACCCACTGGAAATGTTTTCACGGCTCATTATTTAACTCCATTTAATAAACACATTATTATACTAACTAAGATGAGTACAGAACAGAAAAAAATTATCAGAGAACAAGTAATTAGAAGAAGATCTTTACTTAGTAACGAAGAAAGAAAAGAGAATGAATTACGTATTTTAAAGTACTTTATGGATTTAGACGTTATTTCAAAGTACCAAACATTTATGGTTTATTCATCCTTTGGCTCAGAAATTAATACTTGGCCAATTATTAATTATCTCTATCAATATACTAACCAAATTATTTTTCCAAAAGTTGATCCTATTTCGAAACAATTAAAACTGTATTTGGTAAATAATAAAAACCATCTCACTCCTGGTATATGGAATATATTAGAACCAGATGAGCAACAATGCGAACCCATAGCTATAGAAAGTGTTAATTTTATACTTGTGCCTGGTTTAGCATTTGATAAAGATGGTTACCGAATTGGTTATGGCGGTGGATATTATGATAAGTTATTGGCACAACATTCTTGTCATGCTTATAAAGTCGCAATTAGTTTTGATTGTCAGATGATAAATAATGTTCCTAAAGAAAGTTTCGATCAGCCAATTAATGTACTAATTACTGAAGAACAAGTTTATTATTTTAAAGATAACTAACAATGAATAAACATCATTATTTGGCATTATGGTTAAATGGATTTCATAAAGTAAATTATTTTACTTGGGGACATCCTAACCCTAATCGTACAACCATTGCTGTACATGGATTAACAAGAAATGCACATGACTTTGACTTTTTAGCACAGCATTTAAGTAAAGACTATCATGTGATATGTCCTGATATTGTAGGCCGTGGATTGAGTGACTGGTTACGCAACAAAACCGATTATGGCTATCCATTGTATTTATCTGATATGGCATCCTTAATTTCCCGCTTAAATGTCGACTCTGTAAATTGGATCGGTACTTCAATGGGTGGGATTATTGGAATGATGCTTGCAGCGCAAGAGAATTCACCCATAAAGAAATTAGTTATTAATGACGTAGGTACTCATATTTCTGCTACTGCTTTGCAACGTTTGGCTAAATATGTTGGATTAAATCCTACTTTTAGTAGTCTTCGTGATGCAGAGGATTATTTTAGAAAAACGTATTCCAGCTTTGGCAACTTAACAGATGAACAATGGCGTCATATGACAGTACATGGGGTCTTTAAAACCAAGGACGGTCTTTATCAACTGTCTTATGATCCAGCGATTGTCAATGTATTTAATGTTCAACCTATTGTAGATATAGATTTAAGCTATTTTTGGCTTAAAATTACATGTCCAGTATTGTTAATAAGAGGTAAGGAATCTGATCTCTTATCTAAAAATACAGTTAATTGGATGAAGATGAGTAAACCATCAATGAAGTTTGTGGAGTTTGATGATTGTGGTCATGCCCCACATTTGATGTCTACTGAACATGTGCAAATAATAAAAGAATTTTTAGATGAATGATGAATTAGTGCGACTTTCAAAAATCATGTCAATGCGCGGTTTGTGTTCTAGGCGTGAGGCTGATGTTTGGATTGAAAAAGGTTGGGTCTATGTTGATGGTCAATTAGTTAACGAGTTAGGCTATAAAATCAGACCAAATCAACATATAGAAATTAGTCAAAATGCAAAAACAGAGCAGAAAAAGCTGCTTACTATTCTGATTAACAAACCAATAGGTTATGTTTCTGGTCAAGCGGAAGAAGGGTATACACCTGCCGTAAAATTAATTACTTCAAGTAATTATTGGTCTAGTGACAATCATAAAATATCTGAAAAATTTAATTTTATTAAAGGCTTAGCTCCCTGCGGTAGACTTGATATTGATTCAACTGGTTTATTGGTTTTTAGTCAAGATGGTCGAATCGCAAAAAAACTTATCGGTGATGAGTCTATTATTGAAAAAGAGTATTTAGTTCGTTACGAAGGTAAAATTACTGAAGACAAACTACGGCTACTCAATTACGGACTTGAGCTTGATGGAAAAAAATTAAAACAGGCTAAAGTAACAATACAAAATGAAGACCAATTGAAGTTTATATTGGTAGAAGGACGAAAAAGACAAATTAGAAGAATGAGCGAATTGGTTGGTTTAAAAGTAATTGGTTTGAAACGAGTACGTATTGGTAACGTCAAACTTGGTAAATTACCGCTTGGAAAATGGCGTTATCTTGAAGATGGTGAAATATTTTAGGATCTAATGTTATGCAATGTTATAAAGCCCCATTAAAAGATATACAATTTTTATTACATGATGTACTAGGATACAATTCTTTGAAAAATTGTTACGATCCAGAATTATTGGATATAGAGTTATGTAATTCTGTATTGGAAGAATGCGCAAAGTTTACTGAATCTGTATTATCCCCTATAAATAAAGTTGGAGATCAACAAGGTAGTACATTCCTTGACGGCAAAGTAAAAACTGCTGAGGGATTTAAAGAAGCCTATCAACAATTTATTAATGCAGGATGGAACGGTCTTATTTCTTCACCTGACTTTGGTGGTCAAGGGCTACCAATTATGTTGTCGGCTGCAACTGAAGAAATGTGGCATGCCGCTAATATGTCCTTTACACTATGTCCCTTATTAACACGAGGAGCAATCGAAGCCATAGAATTCGCAGCATCACATGAATTAAAAGATAAATACCTACCCAATATGATACAAGGTACATGGACGGGCACCATGAATCTTACTGAACCACAAGCGGGCTCTGATTTATCTGCCATAAAAACAAAAGCTATAAAAGAAGATAATCACTATAAGATTTTTGGACAAAAAATATATATTACTTATGGTGATCATGATTTAACTGACAATATAATTCATTTGGTATTAGCGAGATTACCTGATGCTCCCCCTGGAATCAAAGGGATTTCACTTTTTCTAGTACCAAAGTATTTGGTTAATGATGATGGTTCTTTAGGACCATTAAATGACATTAAAACAGTTTCAATTGAACATAAGTTAGGTATTCACGCGAGTCCCACTTGCGTTTTATCTTATGGTGATAGGGAAGGGGCCATCGGTTATTTAATTGGCGAAGAAAACCGAGGCATTGAAATCATGTTTGTTATGATGAATGCTGCACGTTTTTCTGTTGGCGTTCAAGGTTATGCAATTGCAGAAATGGCCTATCAAGCTGCCTACTCATATACAAAAGAGAGAAAACAAGGTATTCCAATTGGTTCAAAGGAACCATTGCCAATTTTATACCATCCTGATGTAGCACAATCTCTTTTAGGTCTTAGACTAAAGATTAATGCGTGTCGTCATTTGTCCTATTACGCTGCAAAAATGTTAGATTTAAGACGATCTCATGATGATAATGAAAAACTATTTTCTTCTCAACGTTCAGATTTATTAACGCCTATTGTTAAAGCTTTTTGTACAGAAATAGGTAATAGTATTTGTTATGAAAGTGTGCAGTTATTTGGTGGTATGGGATTTATCGAAGAAACTGGTGTAGCGCAATATTTTCGTGACGCTCGTATTACGACAATTTATGAAGGTACAACAGGAATACAAGCCAATGATTTGCTAGGTAGAAAAATTCTCCGCGATAATGGTAACGCAATACAACTATTATTTAAGGAAATAGAAGATGTTCTTATAGAAACAAAAAAATATGAAGAGTTAGCTACAATAGCCACAATAGTTGAAGAAGCACTTACTGACGCCAGAATTAGCTGTGAACATCTAATATCAAACCCCTCTTTATATAATAAATATAGCCATGCAAAGGATCTTTTAATGATGCTAGGTTGGTTATTGACCGGATGGTTGTCATTAAACGAGTCATTAGCATGCTTATCAAAAATATCAATTGATGAAGACGTGCATAACTATTATTCTCAAAAACTCCGTGGATTAACCTACTACATTATTCAATTTGTACCACAATGCAGTAGCATTAAGAAATCAATAGTTAATAATTTAATTCTTAATAACCATACAGATATTAATGACTTATTGAGTCAACAATGATATTAGAATTTAATTTAGAAAATAAAAAAGAGTACCTGTTTCAAACAGATAATTTTAGGTTTAACAATGGTCAGACATTGGCATCTGTAACTATAGGTATAACGAGTTTTGGATATCCTAAATTTGATGCAGATGGTCAGATTACCAACGCTATCTTATTACTTCATGGAACCTCTGGTACAGCTGAGAGTTGGTTTATACCTTCATTAACTCAATTCTTATTTACGTCTAACAACCCATTAAATCAAAAAGATTATTTTTTTATTGTTCCAGATTCCCTGGGTCATGGTAGATCAAGTAAACCTAGTGACAAATTTGGGATGAACTTCCCGCATTATGGTTATCTTGATATGGTGCACTTAGTTAAATTAGCCATTTGTAAAACCTTTCCAATTACATGTTTATTTGCAGTGATTGGCACATCGATGGGTGGTATGCATACCTGGCTTATGGCTCTTGAGTTTAAAAGATTTATTAGAAAAGCTGTCGCTATTGCCTGTATGCCTTATGAGATTTCTGGAAGAAATTTATTATGGAGAAAAATCATTACTAGCACAATGGACACAATAGTTACAGAGTGTGCAAATGATACAGTTGTAATTGATTCAGTTTTTAAAAATATTTGGCCGCTTTTTTCTGTAATGACAGATAGTGCAACACATCTCCAACGTATAGCTCCAAACCGTGAAAAATCCTTATTACACCACACTCAATTAATTAATAACTCAAGTACGTTAAACGCAGTTGATATGATGTATCGATTGTCAGCTTCCTTTGATTATAACCCCGAACCACATATCGAGAAATTAGATATTCCATTTTTGATGATTAATTTTAAGGATGATCTTTTAACACCACTTGAAGTAATGAATATTCAAGAATTACTTAAACGAAATAGTAATTTAACAATTAATATTATTGATCCTGATAATAATTTTTCCTTTGGTCATCAAAACCTCTCTCAAGGTAAAATATGGGGTACATTAGTTGACCAATTTATACGTTAATTCCAATTATGAAAAAACTTTTATTTCAATTAGATACAGATAGTAAACCAAGTGCTTTTGATATAGTAGTAGCATATGATGGCGGTGCTGATCATGTTTCTTCCTACTCATCAATTACGCCTGAAAATGTTAAACCTATTATAGAAGGTTCAATTTTTACTAGGGCACCTAAGGATAAAAAAAATACAGCATTATTTATAGGTGGAAGTGATCTAGAAGCAGGTCAACAATTATTTGAAGCAGTACAAAAACAGTTCTTTTCAAATTTTCGTGTGTCTTTAATGCTCGATAGTAATGGTGCTAATACTACCGCTGCTGCTTGTATTGCAATGTTAACTAAAGATAACAATATTAAAGGTATGAATGCTGTAATCTTAGGTGGAACAGGTCCAGTAGGTCAACGCGCTGCTATTATGTTGGCTCAAGAAGGTGCTCAGGTGAGTATAACTGGACGTCAATTTGAGAAAACAAAGAATATTACAGATACCATTCACAAACGTTTTTCTGTAGATATTTCTCCCTTAGCAGCACCGGAATTACATGATCGACAGCAAATTGTTGAAAATATGGACATTGTTATTGCAACAGGTGCCTCTGGAGTAGTACTTTTAGATGCTTCAACTTGGCAAAATTCATCTACTATAAAATTACTTGCAGATGCTAACGCTTCACCTCCAGCTGGAATCGAAGGCATAGAAATAATGGATAAGGGTATAGACAGATTCGGCAAAAAAACCTTTGGCTCTATTGGATTTGGTTCTCTAAAGTTAGCTTTACATCGAAAATGTATTGAAAAACTTTTTGAAGCTAATAACATTGTTCTTGATGCCAACGAAATTTACGCTCTTGCAAAAGATATGATAAGGGAATAATGATGATTGAAAATCAAACGTTACAATCTTTTTTAAGCGATCTTGCTAGCGCCAAACCCACTCCCGGAGGTGGGGGCGCAGCTGCTGTGTCAGGTGCTATGGGTGCTGCATTAATTTCAATGGTTGCTAATCTTACAATTGGAAAAAAAGGTTATGAATCTGTTGAAAATGAAATGAACGAGCAACTTACCCAATCAGAAAATTTAAGAAAAATCTTTATTTCTTTAATAGATGAAGATATAAACACATTTAATCAATTAATGAGTGCTTATAAACTTCCCAAAGATACAGATGAACAAAAATTAGAAAGATCTGCAACTATTCAATTAAGGTTAAAAGACGCAACTCTTACACCATTAAGTATAGCAAAAACCGCACTTGAGGGTATCTTACTTGCGCAACGATCTGCTCAATTTGGGAATACAATGGTTATTAGCGATGCAGGTGTAGCAGTGGAAATGCTTCTTTCAGCACTTAAAAGTGCTGCCTTAAATGTATTTATTAATGCGCCATCAATAAAAGACCATACTTTTAAAGAAGTTGCTTTAAAAGAAATAGATGAACTTATGATTAGAGGTTCATCTATTGCCGAACAAGTCTTTGAAAATGTGAAAGACAAGTTAAAATCTTAAAATATTACATATTTGAATAATTAGGCCCACTTCCCCCCTCAGGACAGGTCCATTTTATGTTCTGTGTTGGGTCTTTGATATCACAAGTTTTACAGTGTATACAATTTTGCGAATTAATAATTAATTTTGGTGGTGCACTTAATTCTTTTACTATTTCATATACCCCTGCAGGACAATATTTACTTTCAGGTGATCCGTAAATAAAATAATTTGTATTAATCGCTACATCAGGATTTCTTAATTGTAAATGCACGGGTTGATTTTCTTGATGATGTATATTGGCAAGATAAATTGAGCTACTTTTATCAAAGGTGATTATACCATCTGGTTTTGAATAATGTATTGGTTGTTGGGTTTTGGTGGGCAGTAATTGTAAGTGATCACTGTGGTTCTTAAATGTCCAAGGAACATTTCCTTTGAACAAATAAAACTCTAATGCGCTATATATTAGTCCAAATAATCTTCCAAATTTAAAGGAAGGCCTAATATTCCTTATTGTAAATAATTCTTTTCCTACCCAGCTGTCTTTAATTGTGTTTGTAAAATTAGTGATTTCAGTTGGAGAATTACTATGTATAGTGATTTGCTTAAATATCTCCTCGGCTGCAACCATTCCTGTTTTAAGCGCTGTATGTGTACCTTTGATTTTTGCTACATTTACAAACCCAGCAGCATCACCAATTAATAATCCACCGGGAAAGCTTAACTTTGGTAAGGATTGCCAACCACCTTCAGATAGCGCACGTGCACCATAACTAAGACGCCTTCCACCTGTTAGTATTTTTTTTATATACGGATGTGTTTTTAATTTTTGGAATTCTTCAAAGGGGTTTAAATAGGGATTTTTATAATCTAAACCAACTACTAGTCCAATAGAAATTTGTCTATCATCCATATGATAAATCCATGATCCACCATAAGTATCTGAACTTAATGGCCAACCTATACCATGAATAACCTTACCTTTTTGATGAACACCTGCATCTATTTCCCAAATTTCTTTAAATCCTAATGCGTAAGTTTGCGGGTCTGAATAATTGGTAAGTAAGAATCTTTTCTTTAGTTCCTCACTAAGAGATCCGCGACACCCTTCTGCGAATACTGTTTGTTTAGCAAAAATATCTAATCCTTGTTGAAACTGTTGAGTGGGATTACCTTCTTTATCACGTCCCATATCCCCAGTCGTAATACCAATTACTTCATTGTTATCATTATACAAAACTTGTGTCGCGGAGAATCCAGGGTAGATTTCTACGCCTAATTGTTCTGCTTGTTCTGCTAACCATTGGCAATATTGGCTCACGCTACCAATAAAATTGCCAGTGTTATCAAGTGTCTTTGGTATAGGAAGCGAAAAAGTATTTTTGCCTGTAAAGTAAAAAAAGTGGTCAGATGTGACAGGAACTCGTAATGGAGCACCTCTTTTTTGCCAATCAGGAAAAAGCTCATTTAATGCTGTAGGTTCCATTACTGCACCAGATAAGATATGTGCGCCTACGCTACTACCTTTCTCAATAACACAAATAGAGATTTCTTTATTGTTTTTTTCTGCTAATTGTTTTAATTTTATTGCGCAGCCTAAGCCAGAAACACCTGCTCCAACTACTACAACATCATAATACATCGATTCTTTATCAGACAATTTAATACCTCAGTACTTTTTTATTTATATCAAGTTATTCAAAATTTGAAGATTGCAATTTATTAAGTTGTAAACGAATAAATTTTATTAACTCACTATGAGTCATACCTATTGTACCAAGATACATTTTTTGAAAACTATCACCAGCTTGTCCATGAATATTAATAGCGTTGAGTAGTGCAAGTTCCACACTATTAAATCGGGTAATTAGTGAAGCAATTACACCGCATAATATATCTCCAGAACCAGGTATAGACAATGCAGAGTTACCTGTTTGATTTATCCACCAACGACCATCAGGAGCATAAATAATTGTGCCTTGTCCTTTTAAAATCACCCATGAATTATAACTTTGCGACAGATCTTGTGCTGCACTAAAACGATCGGTGATTGGGTAACCTAATAAACGGCTAGCCTCTCCAGGATGTGGTGTTAGTATCGTCGGGCTAGATCTTGATTTGATTATATCTCGTATTTTAGGAATAGTAAGATTGTCTAATACACCGGCGTCTAAAATAATAGGGTAGGGTGCCTGGGTTATAGCCTCTAATAGGGAATCCTGATAATTATCTGCATTACTTCCAGGCCCAACGATTAAACAATCTAGATGTGAAGCGATCAATTCGTTTGAATTTTTTGACATTAACTGTGGATTAAAAATAGGTATTGTTTGAAGGTGGTTTTGCTCAATGGGGGACAACCAAACTCTTCCTGCACCAGAGTGTAAAGCTGCATCACCTGCTAATAGTAACGCACCAAGCATATTATTAGCGCCACCAATAATACCTACATCTCCATAAATAGTTTTATGAGTGTTTTTTTTAAAAGTATGAAAATAAGTTGAGTATATCGGTTGGTTATAAGCATAACCGGCTGCTGAATAGTCTAAATTTAATTTATCAAGAATTATTTGACCAACAAAATCAGGGCCATCATTGGTAAAAAGACCTATTTTGCCACTTATAAGTGTATATGTTGTATCACTGTTAAATGTATAAGCATCAGCCATTCCTGTGTCAGCATCTACTCCTGTCGGGATGTCTATAGCAATTTTATGTGATACTTCTGAATTTGCGTGTTTTATCCAGCCGGTATAGGGGTACTGTAGTTCTTTATTTAATCCAATACCAAATAGTCCGTCAATGATCAAATCAAATTGTATGTTTGGCCATTCATAAACAATTTTAATGTTTTCAATGTTTTTTACACGTTCTGATAAGCATCTACTGTTGCTTATTTGTTGAGTAGTTAGAATCCATATTTTCATTGATATGGCACTTAGTTTTTCCACGGCGTGAATGCCATCTAACCCTTTTGCGCCAGGTCCTAGCAACAGGAGAATTGTTGAATATTTTTTAAATTTGGTTGCAATATACTGTGCAAGGTGATGACCAGCTATTTGAGTCAAGTCAATAGCAGGGTTAGTTAACAGAAAGTTTTGTTCTATTTGCCTAATTGTGTTTTTTCTTAAGATAGGGGTCACGGTCAATTTAAACTAAGTCTAAATAATTGATAAAAAAGCAAATAATGAACTTTTAATTAATATTGTTGCCTTATGTATATGAAAAACAATATATCTCTTAAAAGCCCAGTATCACTGTATACTATACCTAATACAATAGGTTTAATGGACATGTCTTTGGATAAGAAATTACTAACATCCAGTGACCCCCAAGATAATGGGAATTTGATGACTGAAAGAGATATAGATCAACAACTCGTTGAGCGTGCTCAAATGGGTGATAAGAGAGCTTTTGAGATGCTTGTTGTCAAGTATCAAAGAAAGCTATCTCGATTGATTAGTCGTCTTGTTCGAGATCCAGGTGAAGTTGAAGATGTTACTCAAGAGTCATTTATTAAAGCATATCGAGCTTTGGCTAGTTTTAGAGGTGACAGTGCTTTTTACACTTGGCTTTACCGTATTGGTGTGAATACCGCCAAAAACTATTTGGTTTCAATGGGGCGTCGCGCTCCTACAAGCACATTAATTGATAATGATGAAGCAGAGAGCTACGGTGAAAGTGATTTGTTAAAGGATGTAAACACGCCTGAAGCTGAGCTAATGAGTCGTCAAATAGCTGAAACTGTAAATAACAGTATGGATGCACTACCTGATGAGCTCCGCACAGCTATTCGATTAAGAGAAATTGAGGGTTTAAGCTATGAGGAAATTGCTTCCATCATGAATTGCCCTATTGGAACAGTACGCTCACGTATTTTTAGAGCTAGAGAAGCAATTGCTGAAAAATTAAGACCCCAATTAGACATAGCAAAAGATAGGAGATGGTAATGAAGTCAGAGAATATATCTGCCTTTATGGATAACGAAGCAGAATCTCATGTTGAAAAAGAAATTCTGCATCAATGGAAAACTGACGGTAGTGTTCGAGAAAGATGGAATGAGTACCATTTAGTTGGTGAGGTAATCCGTGACCGTGAAGTGCGTCATGTGGACTTAACTAATAAAATTTTTAGTGCTTTAGCTGATGAGCCGACGATTTTCGTACCTCAAAATAAACGTTTAAAATCCGCTAAAGACTCACATGTCAGTAAATGGGTCGCTATTGCTGCTGCAATATTTGTTGTAATCATTTCAACCCAAACCTTTAAACAAGGTTCTTTTAAACTCAATTCTTCCCAGGTTGCTGAGTCATCAACTAACGATAATTTATCATCACAAAACTTAGCGAATTCAACAGCGTCACTTACTAACAAAGATGTAAATTCTTATGTTAATTTACATCGTCAAATGTCGCCTTTTACTGATATTCAAACTGTAGACTATAACAGTGGAGTGGTTGTATCGAGATGATTCGTAAGTCCATAATAACAACAATATGCTTTTTCTCTGTCTTACTAACTGGTTTTTCCCAGGCTAATGATTCTATAGATGGACAGCAACTACTTAATGACCCTAAAAGTTTTTTAGAGGCAATCAGTAACTCATCACACCAGTTAAACTATGAGGGTGTTTTTGTAGTCCAGCATGATACTAAAATGCTTGCCTCTAAAATAGTACATTGTTCAAACGGTAAAGGTACTACTAAAATCAATACCTTAGATGGTTTACCTAGAGAAATTATTAGTACAGACGAAGTGGTTAAGTCTTTCTTTCCGGCATTTCACTCAATAAGACTAGAACAAGGGCAAGTACGTAGATTATTTCCAAATTTAATTACTGAACCTGTTGATAATTATCTTAAGAATTACAATCTTCGTTATATAGGTGATGATCGTGTGGCTACAAGAAGTTGCCATGTTGTTGAGTTTCTACCTAAAGATAACTTACGTTACCCTCATGTTTTTTGTGTTGATAATACTAGTAATTTAGTTTTACGCTCATCTACACTTGGAACGAATGGCGAACCTTTATTAACCTCCTTTTTTACTGAAATTAAATTAGAGAAAAACGTATCTAATAATGCCTTGTCCCCATCATACAAGGATACTAAAAATTGGCAGGTAGAAAATGTTAGCCTAGAAAATCAGAACAAAACAAATACAAATCTGATAATTGGTAAGTTACCACCCGGTTTCGAAAGGATTTCTGAATTCACAAGGAATAGCCCACATAATAAAGGTATTATGATTCATCAAATGTACTCTGATGGATTGTCATCATTTTCTGTTTTTGTGGAAGAATCTGCTCCTGGTTCGAAAACAAAACAATTAATAGTGAGTAAAATGTTACAAAATTCTCTAAGCTTTTATTCGGCTCAGGTAGATAATCATATAATCACTGTAGTTGGTGATTTACCACTAAATTCTGTAAAACAAATTGTATCTTCTGTTTCATTTTCACGGAGTTCCAATCAATGAAGCGTTTATTCTATGTTGTCATTACTTTATTTCTTACTTTTCAAGTAAATGCGGAGTCTTTACCTGATTTTACAAGTCTGGTTGAACAACTTTCTCCTGCTGTAGTAAATATTAGTACTACGACAAAAGCAAAAGTAGTTCATAACAATGGTATGAACGGTAATATTGACCCCAATGATCCTATGTTTCAATTTTTTAGACGTTTCGGTATTCCAATGATGCCTGGAATGCCTGGGGTACCCGGACAAGGTGAAATCCCTGAATCACACTCGATGGGATCTGGCTTTATTATTAGTCAAGATGGATATATTTTAACAAATACACACGTTGTGCAGGGCGCAGACGAAGTATTAGTTACTCTAAATGATAAAAGAGAGCTTAAAGCGAAAGTGGTTGGAACAGATGCAAAATCTGATGTGGCTGTACTAAAGATTTCTGGTAAGGATTTACCAACAGTTAAGTTAGGTAATTCTGACAATGTGAAAGTGGGTGAATGGGTGATTGCTATAGGATCTCCCTTTGGCTTTGAAAGTACTGTGACAAAAGGGATTATTAGCGCAAAGGGTCGTTCACTACCAGACGAAACTTTAGTTCCTTTTCTTCAAACAGATGTACCAATCAATCCAGGTAACTCTGGTGGGCCACTCATAGATATGAAAGGTGAAGTGATAGGTATTAATTCACAGATTTATAGTAAAACAGGCGGTTTCATGGGGCTATCCTTTGCAATTCCTATAAATGTTGCCCAGCAAGTATCTACACAATTACGAGCAACAGGACATGTTAGTCGAGGCTGGCTTGGTGTTGTAATTCAAGAGGTGACCAAAGAACTTGCTGATTCATTTGGTCTAAAAGATGCTAAGGGTGCTTTAGTTTCAAACGTTCAGAAGGGATCACCCGCTCAATTAGGTGGTCTTAAGGTAAGCGATATTATTCTTAAATTCAATGGCAAAGCCATTATTACAGATGCAGACTTACCCCGTGCCGTCAGTGAGGCTAAGGCAGGATCAACTGCAAATATTACTGTATGGAGGCAAGGACAACTGGTTGATTTACAAGTTAAATTAGGGGAAATGCCTGCTGACACGTCGGTTGCAAGTAGCAAGGATGAAGGTACGGACTCTAAACCTTCACAAGCGGTAAATAAGCTAGGTTTATCTTTGTCCAATTTAACACAACAACAAAAGAGTCAGTATGGTGTTAGTCATGGCGTTATTGTAAACAACGTTACTGGACTCGCTGCAGATATAGGTATGCAACCAGGAGACATCATTTTATCCTTAAACAATGTCAATATAAAAAGCACAAAAGAATTTGATGCTATTTTGTCTAAGCTAGGTAATAAAAAGGTTGTTGCTTTGCTAATTAAACGTGGTGACACATCTCAATTTGTTACCTTGAAATTAGGTGATTAACTATAAACTAGTGATCAGACAGGGTTGCCATCTTTGTGATGAAATGAAGGCAGCCCTTTCTGTTTATTTGTCATCAAATCAATTCTCTATTGAGTTAGTTGATATCGATAACAACAATTATTATCACCAACTTTTCTTTGATAAAATCCCTGTCTTATTACTAAACGAAAAAATCATTTGTGAAAGTTTCTTTGATAGTCACCGCTTTGAAGAGTCTCTAACTTACTAATAATGTTTGCTACAGCTTTTAAGTAGTGCAGATACTCGCACTTTAATATAAAATACAATGGTTTATAAGCTACTAGAACGGTATATGGACACACAGTTTAGTGTCCCTTCTCAATTGCACATATGAATTTAATCCGAAATTTTTCAATAATTGCACATATTGATCATGGTAAATCTACTCTAGCAGACAGATTTATACAAACCTGTGGTGGCCTTTCAGATAGAGAAATGGAAGCACAGGTTCTTGATAGCATGGATCTAGAAAGAGAACGTGGCATTACTATTAAAGCTCAAACCGCCTCACTTCAATATAAGGCACAAGATGGACAAGTTTATCAGTTAAACTTAATCGATACGCCCGGACATGTAGATTTTTCTTATGAAGTATCTCGGTCATTAGCTGCGTGTGAGGGAGCAATTTTAGTTGTTGATGCTTCACAAGGCGTTGAAGCGCAAACTGTAGCAAATTGTTATACCGCAATAGAGCAGGGTGTTGAAGTATTCCCCGTACTGAATAAAATTGATTTACCTTCTGCAGAACCTGAAAGGGTTATTGGTGAAATTGAAGATATTATTGGCATTGATGCACATGAAGCAGTAAAAGTAAGTGCAAAAACTGGCCTAGGTATTACTGATGTATTAGAAGAAATCATCCACCGATTCCCTCCACCAACAGGTAATCCAGATGCTCCATTAAAAGCATTAATTATCGACTCATGGTTTGATAATTATGTTGGTGTGGTTATGTTAGTAAAATTGGTTGATGGGATTCTTAAACCTAAAGATAAAATTCTGTTAATGTCGACGCAGGCTAGTTACTTATGTGAACAGGTTGGTATTTTTACTCCTAAATCACAAGTTAAGTCACAGCTTTCAGCAGGGCAAGTAGGTTATATTATTGCAGGCATCAGAGAGCTTGATTCTGCAAAGGTAGGTGACACAATTACATTGCTTCAAAACCCTGCGAAAGATCCATTACCTGGTTTTAAAGAGATTAAACCTCAGGTTTTTGCGGGTTTATACCCTGTTGAATCCAATCAATATGATGCACTTAGGGATGCGCTTGAGAAGCTAAGATTAAATGATTCATCATTACAATATGAACCTGAAACCTCTCAAGCACTAGGATTTGGTTTTAGATGTGGTTTTCTTGGTCTATTGCACATGGATATTGTCCAAGAAAGACTAGAACGCGAATATAATATGGACTTAATAACCACAGCACCTACTGTGGTTTATCAAGTGGTAATGAATGATGGTACAGTTCAAGAGATTGAGAACCCCTCAAAATTACCTGAACCCTCTAAAGTAAGAGAAATTCACGAACCCATTATTACAGCGACAATTCTACTACCCCAGGATTATGTGGGTCCGGTAATCACATTGTGCAATCAAAAAAGAGGTGTACAAGTTGATATGCAGTACTCCGGCAGACAGGTTATTTTAACTTATGAATTACCGCTTAATGAAGTCGTTATGGACTTCTTTGATCGTCTAAAGTCTGTTAGTAGAGGCTATGCATCCTTAGACTACGAATTTAAAGAATTTAGAGCTTCAGACTTAGTAAAACTCGATATTTTAATAAATAGTGAAAAAGTTGATGCACTTTCTCTGGTGGTACACCGTTCTAGCAGCCAATATAGAGGACGTGAACTGGCTGCAAAGATGAGAGAGTTAATACCTCGCCAAATGTTTGATGTGGCAGTTCAAGCTGCCATTGGCTCACACATCATTGCACGTGAAACTATTAAAGCTTTACGAAAAAATGTATTAGCCAAATGCTATGGTGGCGATATTACACGTAAGAGAAAATTGTTAGAAAAACAAAAAGCAGGTAAAAAGAGAATGAAGCAAGTAGGAAGCGTTGAGATTCCTCAAGAAGCATTTTTAGCTATCCTACAAGTGGAGAATAAATAAATGGATTTAGTAAAAATTGGGTATGCAGGTCTGGCTATTTCGATACCAATAATTATTTGGGATATGTTCTCTAAACGAAATAGAGTAAAAGAAGACCCTATCTACTTTATTGTTCATTCAGCCTGGCTAGTTTTATTTGTTTCTGGTTTTGGTTTGTTGTTAAAAATAACGGGCTTTTCAGAAATTCTTCTTGCCGCATCATTTTTGACCGGGTTAGTACTACTATGGCATTGGTTGAGAACTAGAAATAGAAGTGCTGAAGCAAAGGTTGAAACACCATTAGTAGAGATTTCCAGAAGCTTTTTTCCAGTAATACTTGCTGTATTTGTAGTTAGATCTTATCTTTATGAACCGTTTAAAATTCCATCAGGATCGATGATTCCAACGTTACATATTGGTGATTTTATACTCGTTAATAAATTTATCTACGGATTACGCTTACCTTTCACTAATCACACCTTTATTCCTATTCAAGAGCCTCAGAGAGGTGATGTAATGGTATTTCATTATCCTGAAGATCCTTCTGTAAATTACATAAAACGAGTTATTGGAAAACCAGGTGATGTTGTAACGTACCAGGACAAACGTCTAACAATTAATGGCGAACCAATACCCACTAAAACTGACGGAGTATATAACTCTATGGAAGAGGATATTACCATGGTTCAGTTTGACCAATTTAGAGAAAAAATTGGTAATCATATACATGAATTTATTACAGTACCAACTCAACCCGCCATATTTAATACGCAAGTGTTAAATTTTGATGGTAAACAAAACTGTACTTATAATTTAGATGGGTTTACATGTAAAGTGCCAGCAGGACACTATTTCATGATGGGTGACAACCGTGATAGAAGCTCAGACAGCCGTTACTGGGGATTTGTACCTGAAGATAATATAGTTGGAAAAGCGGTATTGATCTGGATGAACTTTAGTGACTTTGGACGTATGGGTAAGAAAATTCAATAATGAAAAATGGCTAAATTAAAAGCTAACTTTAATCATTTTTGTAACTTACTCGGGTACCAATTTAACTCTAAATATTTATTAGTACAAGCACTCACACATCGTAGCGCTTCAAATAAAAATAATGAGAGACTTGAATTTCTTGGTGACAGTCTTTTAAATTTAATTACCGCAGAGTTTCTCTTTCAAAAATTTTCAGACTTACCTGAAGGAGAATTAAGTCGACTTAGATCGCAATGTGTTAATAAAGATTCATTATTTAAAATTGCTGATTCACTAAGAATTAAAGATTATATTCAATTAGGTGTTGGAGAAAAAATGGGAGGAGGGCAGAATCGTCCCTCCATTTTATCTGATGCCGTAGAAGCGGTTATTGCGGCAATTTATCTTGATTCAAGTTATGAAAATACCCGCCGCATTGTTATCAGTTTGTTAGAACAATATATTGTTTCTGAAATTAAATACTCATCAACAAAAGACCCTAAAACAACTTTACAAGAATATTTACAGTCAAAGCGTTACCATTTACCCGTATATGTTTTGATCGAAACATCAGGTATGGCTCACGATCAATCGTTCAAGATTGAATGTCAAATTAAAGAGTTACATATATCCACTATTGGTATTGGGAAAAGTCGCCGCATTGCAGAACAAAACGCTGCTAATTTAGCCTTACAAAAAATTGGAAAAACAAATGAATAATGATATGACGAATATAGACCAATACCGCTGTGGTTCGATTGCTATTGTAGGTAGACCAAATGTTGGTAAATCAACGCTACTTAATCATCTTATCGGTCAGAAAATCAGTATTACATCTAGAAAAGCCCAAACAACAAGACATCGTTTAAGAGGTTTTTTAACCACTGAAGACTGTCAATATATTTTTATTGATACACCTGGTTATCAAAATAAATATACGAATATTCTAAATCGTTCAATGAACCGATCAGTTACTAATACGTTGATAGATGCTGATGTTATTCTTATTGTAATTGATAAGTTAGATTGGACTTATGAAGATGAAATAATTTTATCTAAAGTAAAAGACAAAAAACCTATCTTAATTATTAATAAAATTGATCTATTGAAGGACAAACATTTACTTTTACCTTTCATAGAAAAAATAACCAGTTTAAATTTATTTAGTTCTATAGTGCCTCTTAGTGCACAAAAAGATAAAGCATTTGCCTCTTTATTAAATGAAATAAAATATCAATTACCGTATTCACCTCCCTTTTTCCCTGAGGATGATATAACGGATGCACAAATTAAGTTTTTAACTGCAGAGTTTATTAGAGAACAACTATTTAGATTCTTGGGTGATGAATTACCTTATGCAACAACAGTGGTAATTGATAAATTTGAAGAGACTCCTAATCTTACCAGAATATATGCAACGATTTTGGTTAATAATGCAAATCAAAAAGCTATTGTTATTGGTAACAAAGGAGATAAATTAAAAGAAATTGGTATGCATGCTCGTCTTAATATTGAGAAACTCATAAGCACAAAGGTATATCTTGAATTATGGGTAAAAGTAAAATCCGGTTGGGCTGATAATGAAACATCCTTGAAACAGCTTGGATATGAAGTCTAGTATTTTAAAGATTGATGACCAAGTAGCTTTTGTTCTCCATTCCATCCCGTGGCGTGAGACAAGTCAAATTATTGAAGTCTTCACTACAAACTATGGCAAGATTCCGTTAATAGCCAAAGGTTCAAAACGACCACGCTCGCCAATGAGAGGTTTGTTACAGCCTTTTCAACCACTGCGTATTTCTTGGTCTGGTAATAACGAATTACGAACATTGAGAAATGCAGAGTGGATCGGTGGAATTCCGCAGCTTTCTGGAGCATACATTTATTGTGGTTTTTATCTTAATGAATTATTAATGAGACTATTACCAAGAGATGACCCGCATCAATTACTCTTTGAAAAGTATTATAGGACAATTCAATCTTTGTCATATAAAGATAAAATTGAACCATTATTAAGATCACTCGAATTAACCCTATTAAAAGAGTTAGGGTATTCACCACTATTAACCCATGATGGAGAATCTGATACTCCTATTATGCCAAACAAGAAATACATTTTTGATCTTGAAAAGGGATTAATTGAATGTCGTTCAGGGAGTGAAAATCGAGTACAATTTTTTGGGAAAACTTTATTGGATTTAAGTAATAATGATTTTACAGACACGACAACATTAACTGAAAGTAAATTGTTAATGAGAATTCTGTTAAATCAATGCTTAGGTGATAAAGACCTTCAATCAAGACGTGTTTTACAGGAGTTACCTTTATTGTGATACAACTTGGCGTGAATATAGATCATATTGCTACCATCAGACAGGCGCGAGGAACTAAATATCCCAGCCCAGTTCAAGCTGCTTTGCTTGCTGAATACGCAGGAGCTGATGCAATTACCTTACATCTAAGAGAAGACAGACGACACATACAAGATCGTGACTTAGAAATTCTAAAAGAAGTGTTAACTACACGTATGAATCTTGAAATGGCAGTTACAGATGAGATGTTAAATATTGCAGTTAAAACTAAACCTCATGATGTTTGTCTCGTTCCTGAAAGAAGACAAGAAATCACGACTGAGGGTGGTTTAGATGTGATTAAGCACTTTGATAAAGTACAACAAGCTTGTGCTATTTTAAGGGAGCAAGGTATTAGGGTATCTTTATTTATCAATACTGATAAAAACCAAATACAAGCCGCAAAGGAAGCAGGGGCTCCTGTTATTGAGTTGCATACGGGGCAATTTGCTGAGCTGGAACATGAGTCAGAACAACAAATAGAGTTATCAAAAATTAAACAAGCCGTCACCTTTGGTAATCAACTAGGTTTACGTGTAAACGCAGGACATGGTCTAAATTATAAAAACACCCATTTTGTGGCTTCAATTCCTGGTATAAGTGAACTCAACATTGGTCACGCAATTGTTGCCCATGCACTATTTGTAGGTTGGGAAAATGCCGTGCGTGAAATGAAACAAATTATCACCAGTACAGCCTATAAATCATGATTATTGGTATTGGTACAGATATCGTAAAAATATCGCGTATACATCAAGCTTTAACTAGATTTGGCCATCGATTTGCTGAAAAAATTTTAACTGAATATGAGATGGATCGTTTTAAAAAACATGTACAACCAGCGCGATATCTTGCAAAACGATTTGCAGTTAAAGAAGCTTTTTCTAAAGCAATGGGGACGGGTATTCGATCACCTGTAACATGGAAAAATATAGGTACTACACATTATCCAAGTGGGGCACCACGATTAGATTTTTCACTAACTTTACAAGAATTAGTAAAAAGTAGAGGAATTACACATACTCATTTAACAGTTACCGATGAAGAAAATATGGCTATTGCTTTTGTAATTTTAGAGAGGGATTAGATGGGACCGGTAATGATTGATATTAAAGGGTTTGAATTGGATGCGACTGAAAAGCAGATGATCGCAAATCCTCTAGTAGGTGGAATAATACTCTTTACAAGAAACTTTGAAAATATTGAACAAATCCAATCACTTATTAACGACTGTAAAAGTGTAAAAAATGATTTAATCATTGCTATAGATCATGAGGGTGGTAGGGTACAGCGATTTAGAACAGGATTTACAGCACTCCCACCCATGTCTTTTTTGGGCGATCTTTTTGATAAATCTTCATCTATAGCATGTGATTTAGCATTTCACCTAGCAGTTGTTTTAGCGTATGAATTAAAAATGATTGGTGTTAATTTGTCGTTTACACCAGTTTTAGATCTTCATTATGGGCATAGTGAAGTAATTGGTAATCGCTCTTTTCATAGAAAGCCTGAGATTGTCACTCTATTAAATCAATTTTTTATTAAAGGTCTTCATTTTTGTGGATTCCCTTCTGTTGGTAAACATTTCCCTGGTCATGGTTATGTTAATGCTGACTCTCATTTAACACTTCCAGTAGATGATAGGCAGTTTGACTTAATCATAAATCAGGATGTATTGCCTTATAAAGCATTAATTGATAGCGGCTTAGATGCGGTAATGCCGGCTCATGTTGTTTACTCTCAAGTGGACCAACAATCTGCAGGTTTTTCCTCTTATTGGCTACAATCTATTCTCCGTGATCAGCTTCATTTTGATGGTGTTATTTTTAGCGATGATCTGGCTATGGAAGGTGCTGTTAGCACAGGTACTCCAGCACAACGCGCCCAAGCTGCGTTTAAAGCTGGGTGTGATATGGTATTGATATGCAATAAACCAAGTGAAACAGAAGCTCTACTAGATGGACTTAAAAATACATCAATCAATTCTTTAAGTTTAACCAGATTAGAAAAAATGATGGCTGTTAGCAGTCAATCTTCTGTCTCAAAAGAACATTATAATAATAGTTTAGATTTTGTTAAAACATGGATATAAAAAAGAATGATTGTGCATCATAAACACGAGCCACATGTACATCATGATCCAGCAGGTCATGAACATCATGCGCATAAACCTAAAACCACACAGGCTATGCTCTCTGCACTCATCTTTACCGTAGGTTTTGCTGTATTGGAACTCGTCGCTGGATATTTTTCTAATTCATTAGCATTGATATCTGATTCAGGTCATATGGTCTCTGATGCGTTATCTTTAGCTTTAGGCTCTTTAGCAGTATGGATGGGTAAACGTCCCCCCTCCCAAAAACACAGTTATGGATTACAACGTGCAGAAGTACTTGCTGCATTATTTAATGGGATATTATTATTAGTTGTGATTTTAGGTATTGTTGTAGAGGCTATTTTAAGAATCTCTCAACCCCATCAGGTACATGCAATGACTGTAGTAATCGTGTCTATTATCGGCATGATAATGAATACTGTAAATGCATTATTTTTATCTAAAATGGAGCATGGCTTAAATTCGCGTGCTGCAATGATCCATGTGATTGGCGACTTTTTTGGATCCCTTGCAGCATTAATAGCAGGTGCTGTTATCTGGTGGACAGGTTGGATGCCTATTGACCCAATTCTCTCATTGGTTGTTGCAGGTATTATGCTATTTTCAACATTAAAAATTTTAAATGAGTCTGTACACGTACTCATGGAAGGGGTACCAGATGGGGTTTCACTCGTACAAGTTGGCGATCAACTTGCTCATTTAGATGGCGTTATTTCTGTACATGATTTACATATTTGGACGCTAACTTCAGGTATGGTGGCATTATCTGCTCATCTTCAAATTAAATCTTTAACAGATTGGCCACAGATTTTATCTCGTACATTAGCAATGCTTGAACGTGAACATGGAATTGTTCATGTTACTTTACAACCAGAAGTGAGTGAAAATGGTATTTAGCTGTACACGTTGCTCTCGCTTAACTACTTTTTTATTAGAAACGAAAGAACACCATCCAGATTATTTTTGTCAGCCTGTCCCTCCATTTGGAGATGATAATGCTCAATTACTCATTGTAGGTCTAGCACCAGGAATGCATGGTGCTAATCGAACTGGTAGGCCATTCACGGGTGATTATGCAGGTATTTTACTTTATCAAACATTACATGACTTTAAATTTTGTAATCATTCTGAATCGATTAATACAAAAGATGGTTTGTTGCTACAAAATGTAAAAATCACTAATGCAGTTAAGTGTCTACCACCACAAAATAAGCCCTTGCCAACAGAAATAAAAGAGTGCAATAGATACTTAGCACATGAAATTTTAGACAGTCATTCCTTAAAAGTAATTTTAGCGTTAGGGAAGATTGCACATGATGCGGTATTAACAGTATTTAATGAAAAAAAATCTGTGTATCCATTTAAACACGGCAGTGTATATCAATTAAAAGAAAAATATACCCTTATTAGTAGTTATCACTGTAGTCGTTACAATACGCAAACCAATCGGTTAACCAAGGATATGTTTTATTCTATATTTAAAGAAATTAACTTATTGTTAGATAGGCGCCATGAGTACAAATGATTTAGATAATTTCATTCGATCATTACCAAATTTACCTGGGGTATATCGGATGTGTAATGAGAGCAATGAAGTTATTTATGTTGGAAAAGCTAAAAATCTAAAAAAACGAGTATCTTCATATTTTCAAAAAACACAGTTACCCATAAGAACAGCAGCTATGGTGAGTCATATTCATCATATTGAGATTACTATCACTGCTTCTGAGGCTGAGGCCTTATTGCTTGAGGGAAACCTTATCAAGCAATATACACCGAAATATAATGTATTATTCAAAGACGATAAATCATATCCTTATATTCAAATATCTAGTCATGCATTTCCACAAATAAAACTTTATCGGGGATCTGCAAATAATAAGAATAATTATTTTGGTCCTTATCCAAACTCATGGGCTGCAAGAGAGGTTATTCAACATTTACAAAAACTATTCATGTTAAGAACTTGTGATGATAGTGTTTATGCGCATAGATCTAGGCCTTGTTTGTTATATCAAATCAAACGTTGTTCTGCTCCATGTGTTAATCACATCTCTGAAAAGGAATATGAAAAACAAATTATTAATGCAATAAGTTTTTTATCAGGAAATGAACAACATGTATTAGATGATCTAAGACTTCAGATGAATGAATATTCGAATAATCTTGAATTTGAGAAGGCTGCATTAATTCGGGATCAAATTGCCTTAATGCAACAAGTATTACTGAAACAGTCTGTCTCAAAAAACAGTACAGAAGATATTGATATTATTGCAGTCGCACATAGCGAGTTTTACTATACTGTAAATTGGGTGATGATTCGATCTGGAAAACATATTGGCGATAAAACATTTTATCCGTCTAATACAGATCAAGTTTCTATTGATGATATCTATGAAGCCTTTATTACGCAGCATTATGTGAATAACATAGTTCCAGACACAATAATCATTAATCAGTTACAAGATATTGATAATTTAAGTGTGTGGTTAAGTGAAGTTGCTGGACATAAAGTTAAAATTATTAATAATCCGATTGGTGAGAAAAAAACTTGGTGGAACAATGCCTTCAAAAATGCAGAATTCTCACTTAATAATCGACTAAATCAAATCAGTTCTGCAGAAAATCGATTGCAAAGTTTACAAAACGACTTATCTTTAGACTTTTCACCTATTCGTATTGAATGCTTTGATATCAGTCATACTCAAGGCCAGGATACGGTTGCATCATGTGTTGTATTTGATCATGGTACACCTGCAAAACAGTATTATAGAAAATTTAATATCAAAGATATTAACCCTGGAGACGATTACGCTGCTATGGCTCAAGCTTTAGAGCGACGTTATTCAAGAATCGTTAAAGAACAAGGACAGCTTCCTGATTTGCTCATTATTGATGGCGGCAAGGGGCAGCTTAATATTGCAAAAGAGATTCTTGCAACACTTAATCTTACTGATCTTTATGTTATTGGTGTTGCCAAAGGGGAGGGAAGAAAGGCTGGACTTGAGAAAATTATACTCCCCATAGACAATACTGAGTTATTCTTAAAACAGGAATCACCAGGCTTTCATTTGATACAAGCAATACGTGATGAAGCCCATCGATTTGCTATTACTGGTCACAGAATGAAAAGAAGTAAAACAACACAGCATTCGGTGCTTGACGAAATTGAAGGAATTGGTCCTAAAAGAAGAAAGCAACTATTGGTACAGTTTGGTGGATTAAAAGGATTGCAAAGTGCCAGTGTGGATGATATCTCTGCTATTACGGGAATTGGCCTAGAACTAGCAAAAAAAATATATAATCATCTACATTAAGAAAATTATTATGAAATTTACAGTTCCCAATATACTTACTTTTATCAGGGTGTTATTAATACCCATGTTTGTTGCTGTAGTCTACTTTCCAGACCCATGGATGACTTCAGAACATTCTGGATTACTAGCGGCTATTATTTTTATCATAGCGGCTATAACTGATGCATTTGATGGTTATTTAGCCAGAAAATTAAATCAGACAACTGCCTTCGGTGCTTTCTTAGATCCCGTTGCCGATAAACTTATGGTAATGGCTGCATTAATTGTCTTAGTGGATTTGCAAAGAATTTCTTCAATCATTGCACTAATAATTATTGGTAGAGAAATTACCATTTCCGCTTTAAGAGAATGGATGGCACAAATTGGTAAGAGTGCTAACGTTGCTGTGTCCACATTAGGTAAAGTTAAAACAATTGCCCAAATGTTAGCTATACCATTTTTACTATATAACCAAACTTTCTTAGGTTTTATTCCTTGCCATATAATCGGTACTTTATGCATAATAATTGCCGCATTCCTTACTTTAATCTCGATGTTTTATTATTTACGTGTCGCGATAAAAGTCGGTTTTTAAAAGTTTTTTTTGTTTTTTATTGTGTGTTTTTTTACTAAAAATATTGACGTATTAACACTATCAGTTTATCATTTACGTCTTATTGCGGGAGTAGCTCAGTTGGTAGAGCGCAACCTTGCCAAGGTTGAGGTCGCGAGTTCGAGACTCGTCTCCCGCTCCAAATATTTACTCAATTATTTCCTTCATAGGCGGGGTGGCAGAGTGGTCATGCAGCGGCCTGCAAAGCCGTCTACGCCGGTTCGATTCCGACCCCCGCCTCCAATCACTTCTGATTGTGTTTTCTAAGATAACTCTCAACTCTTTTTTGTGTCATTAAATAAGTACGATGATGATGACTTTTTAATTTAACAGCTTTTTGTATTGTTGCTAAGGCTAGTTGGGGTTGATGAAGAGCCAAATAAGTTTCTGCTAAATTATTTAGAGCATCACCAGAGGATGGGTTTTCTTTAACTGCTTTCTGAAAATAAACTAATGCTTCTTTGTAATCGCGATGTACATAAGCAATATCACCAATACCAATTAATGCAACAATATTATTAGGCCATCTTTCCAAGGTTTTTAGATAAGCGTCCTTAGCAGCTGTTGGTGCAATAGGTTCAATTCGTGATATTGCTGTTAAATAGCCAATTTCTCTAGCAGAAGCCGGAATGATATTTGGGGGAGTTATAGTTACAGCCCAATGTTGTGCTTGTGACCATTCTCGGTCAAACTCATCCATGGATAGCTTTTTTTGGTTTCGAGTGATATCTGTTAATGTTATTGTTTTATCACTAAAATCATAACCGTATACAGTGTGAAATGACCAATCATCTGGATTATCTGGGTTTTTTAGTGTTACTACAACAGGATGGTTTTGTGATATTTCTAAAAAGATATCTTGAATATCTTCTGTTAAGGGATAGACAATAAAACCAGATTTTCTAGCGCTTAATATCGTATCAAATTCCAGCGTTCCTTTTTGAGCGGGAATATAAGTACGTGGTAATAACTTATTTACAAGCGCATTTGCACCATAATAATTTAATGTTGACGCTAATGTTGATGGTGCAAAGAAGTTTCGAGTGTCTGGATAGTATGGAATACCTTTAATATATGCGTTATCAGGTACATTATTTGGTTTTAATATAGGAATATTATTAGTTAACGACTCATTTTTTTTAGCAATAATTTGATTAGGTTGATCTGTATTTACAGTTTCTACAGGAGCGCAGGCGCTCAGCAAAACCAATAACAGTGCGTAAGAAAAAAACAAAACTATTCTAAAAAACATAATTATTTACACGACTTTTAAATGAACACTAGGTAATCCATTAATTGTACCTGTAATGTTAGTTTTATAGTCAACAAAAAAGATTCCGCTCAAACTACCTGTGGTAATCCAATGATCATCATTAATGTGTCTTCCAAATTGTCTTTGTTGATCTATAAATTTAGGAATTAATAGTCTAGGATCACCTGCTGGATTCTTCCCTCTAAGTGTTGATTTTTCAATTAAGTTATCTGTCAGTGAAATAATAGGTTCATTAAAGTTAAATAAATTAGATCTATATGGTTGCGCTGGACCTATTATTAAAGCACCATTACTCTGTAAATCAGCAGCCTTTAAATAAGTAGGTAAATCAGGCCAACCTTGTAATCGCGTTGAGACAATTTCTATGGCAGCAGCGACATCAGAAATATGTTTTTCTAAGTCTTCAAGAGATATATTAATACTTATTTGATCAATATTTTTAAGTCTAAATGCATACTCAAGCTCTATTCCCATTAGTGAACACAGTTCTTTTGCGATTATAGTTTCATCAGAGAACAGCCATTTATTTGGTATTAGGGACGCAAATACCGGATAGGCTTGATCACCGGTACCTACTTTCCACCCACCAATATGGTCATCTAACAAATCTAATAGTTGATTTTGAGTGTGATAAGCTGACTCAAGACTAGTCGGGATTAATTCTTCTGGAGCAGAGATGAGTTTAGCCGAATGATGTGCATCAATAATTAATTTACTAAGTTGTGTCATTTAAGTTAAAGAATAGTCACGTTTAATGAGTAATGAGGCACGTTCTGCCATCATCATGATTGGTGCGGCGGTGTTTCCGGAGGTAATAACTGGCATAGTACTTCCATCTACAACACGTACATTTTTAATGCCATTTAATTTAAATTCACTATCAACACATCGCTTTAAATCATTTTTATTACCCATTCTGCACGTTGATGTTGGATGAAAAATAGTTGTTCCTATATTTCTTGCTCCTTCTAATATTTGTTCATCAGTTTGATTTACTGACCCAGGAAGAATCTCTGTGGGTTGATACGATTTAAACACATCTGATTGAATAATTTGACGCGTTAACTTCACAGACTGAATAGCAATTGTTTGATCTTCACTGGTAGATAAATAATTAGGTTTTATAATTGGTTTTGCCAATGGATCTGGAGAGCTAATATGAACTGACCCTCTAGAGGTAGGCTGTAAATTACATACACTAGCAGTAAAACCATTAAAGGGATGTAGGGGTTCACCAAACTTTTCTAGTGATAAGGGTTGGACATGATATTGTAAGTTTGCCCTTTGTTGATCAGAAGAGCTTTTTGCGAATACACCTAATTGAGAGGGAGCCATTGACATGGGTCCGCGTCTGGTTAAAAGATATTGGAGACCTATACGCATCTTACCAAGCCAATTATTAGCCATTGTATTTAAAGTCGGTAAGCCTTCAACACGATAAACATGTCTTAGCTGAAGATGATCTTGAAGATTTTCACCTAACTCTGGTAGTGCTTGTATAACTGGTATATTAAATCCACTTAAGACTTCTGGTTTACCAATTCCCGAACGTTCTAAAAGAGAGACAGAGCCGATAGCACCGGCACAAACAATAATTTCTTTCGTAGCGGTAAATGCGATTTTTTCGTTATTTTTTATTACTTCAATACCTGTTGCAATTTTATTCTGATCAAACAAAATCCTATTTACATGAGTTTCACTGGAAACGGTGAGATTGGTTCTGTACATTGCCGACTTTACAAATGCTTGACCGGCATTTAATCTCATTCCTCTGAATTGATTGACATCAAAATAACCCACTCCAAAATTATCACCAGTATTAAAGTCATTGGTAAATGGAATTCCATTATTAATGACTGCATCTTTGAACACTTCCAACACTTTCCAAGATAATCTTTGTTTAGATACTCGCCAAGGTCCTTTATTACCATGGTACTGATTAGAACCAGAGTGATATTTTTCAATTTTTTTAAATAAAGGTAGTACATTATCCCACCTCCAACCATCATCCTCTGTTAACTTTGCCCAGTTATCATAGTCAGCTTCTTGTCCTCTCATGTAAATCATACCATTGATAAGAGAACTACCACCAATACCTTTTCCTCTCGGATATCGAATTGAGCGACCATTAAGACCCTGTTCTTTTTCTGTTTCAAAACACCAGTCTGTTCTTGGATTACCTATACAATAAAGATATCCTACAGGTATATGTATCCAGGGATAATTATCATGTTTACCGGCCTCAATGAGTAATACACTACAACTAGCATCCTCTGATAACCGATTTGCAATTACAGATCCTGCACTTCCAGAGCCAATTACAATAAAATCGAATTGAGTTGGATAATTTAGCATGCTAATTTATTTCCTTATAAACTTTACTTTCGCCTATTTTTAATACAATAAATTTATTGTTATCTATATGTTCAATATCCAATGCATTTTTTAAATCCACAGGCGGTTGTAAGAATGGCTCATCTGATAATTTAAAAACTCCCCAATGTATGCCAATGGCTTGTTTTGCGCGCACATCTTTCATTACTTGCACAGCTTCTTGAGGGTTAAGATGGTAATTAGCCATAAACCATCTAGGCTTATAAGCACCAATATCGATTGCTGCCAAATCAAAACCTTGAAATCGATTACCAATATCAATGGAGTCCTTTGAATACCCTAAGTCACCTGAAAACCAAAACTTAAATTCTGGGTGAACTATGGCCCATGATCCCCAAAGTGTCTCATCTCTATCCCATAAAGATCTTGCACTCCAATGATGTACGGATAAAAAAGTAATATCAAAATTATTGGTTTTTCCAGGCACAGAAATACTTTTATTCCAATTAAACTCTATTACTTTTTTAGTATTGTCTGGAGTATTCATAACTTCAATATTATTTAAAAACCATTTTCTTACATTCATAGGGACAAGAAATAATGGAGGACCACCAGCTTGATTAGCTAATGCTCTAACAGAAGGTAAATCTAAATGATCATAATGGTTATGAGATATAAGAACTACATCTATATGAGGTAATTGTTTAATAGATACACCTGGTGGTACGTGTCTTTTAGGTCCTAGGGGAGGCAAAGGACTGGCATAATCTGAGAATATTGGATCTGTTAAAAAGGTAATGCCATCACATTGGTAAATGAGGGTGGAGTGTCCTATCCAAGTAACGATAACATTTCTTCCTGGATGATGTATTAATTCAAGATTAGGACCAGTACTAGGGGCAACATCGTCGGAATCTTTGTGACTTCTATAAAAAAGTCTTTCAAACTGCCATTTAATAAAACTTCCTCTAGGATACTTATCAGGATATATATTATGAAACTCTTTTATTTTGTCTGATGAGTCAGGGATGTTATTTAAACTAGGATTTGGGACTGGATTAGCTGAAACAAAATACGTACAGCAACAAAAAAACAAACCGATTAAGATTCTTGAAGTTTTTCCCATTGAGACTTTTTTACGAATTGTAGAGAGAGGTATTTAATTAATCTATAACCCAACAAAATCATCAATATTGTAGCATAGAGGATAGGTTCAGTTAGATCTCGTTTTACTAACCACCAAAAGTGTACAACACCTAATACAGGAATAACATAAGCTAGTTGATGTAGTTTTTTCCAGTTTTTCTTTAGTTTTTTTTGTGCATATTGGTTCGATGTTAAAGCAAGAGGGAGCGTTAATACTAACCCGATAAATCCAACATACACAAAGGGATGCTTTATTAAATCATGTGAAATATCTTGCCAACTAAAATGTAAATCCAAACCACTATAAGACAGAAAATGTAGACTTAAATAAAAAAAAGCAAAAAGACCTAACATTCTTCTATATTTAACTAACTGAGCTAAATTGAGAATGTTTTTTATTGGTGTTATACATAACGTTATTAAAAAAAATCTCAACGACCAAGCTCCAGTAAAATGTATAACTTCTGATACTGGATTTGGCCCTAATAAATTAAAGACAAGTTGATATGATAAATAAATTAAGGGAAGGGAAGATAAAGCAAAAACTATTTTTTTCATTTTTAAAAATATTGTTTTAAATTCATTCCGTTATAGAGGTGCGCAACTTGGTCTGCGTAACCATTAAACATCAATGTTTTTCTTCGTGCAGCAAATAAACCGTCACCAATCCGTCTCTCCGTAGCTTGACTCCATCGAGGATGATCAACCTCAGGGTTAACATTTGAATAAAAACCATATTCATTTGGATTTGCTAGATTCCAAGTTGTGTTAGGTTGATTTTCAACAAATCTAATTTTTACAATACTTTTAATACCTTTGAATCCATACTTCCAAGGAACAACAAGACGTATTGGGGCGCCGTTTTGATTGGGTAATACTTGTCCATAGAGACCCACAGCTAAAATAGATAGAGGATGAACTGCTTCATCAATCCTTAAAGCTTCTGTATATGGCCATTTGAGAATAGGAGAGGAGATTCCTGGCATCATTGAGGGGTCAGCTAAAGAGACAAACTCTATATATTTTGCGTTATTAGTAGGTTCACACCATTCAACAAACTTCTTTAAACTTAAACCAACCCATGGTACAACCATACTCCATGCTTCAACACAACGATGGCGGTATATTCTCTCTTCTAATGGAAACTGTCTAATTAAATCCTCTATACCAATAGATTTAGTTTTTTTAACATTTCCTTCAATATCAATGTTCCAGGGATTTGTTTTTAATGAACCAGAATATTTTGCAGGATCAGATTTATCAGTACCAAATTCATAAAAATTGTTATAGTGAGTAATATCTTGATACGTGGTTTCTTTATCAGGACAAGTAATAACTCTAGGAGAGTATTTTAGTTTTTGGTTATTAGCAAAACCTGCTTGAGGCATTAAACTTACTGGTACGGCAATACCTAATGCTTTAAGAACTTCTCTTCTTTTAAAATAAATAGATTCAGAAGTGATTTCAGATGGGGTAATTGAGTTAGTATTTGATTTCAAAATCATTTTTATTATACTTTTTAGTTATCCACCAATAATAAAGAGAAGAAAATGGCCAAAGAGCTACATTTCTTCCATGCTCATCAAGATACCAACTTCGACACCCCCCTTGCCATACAGTTCCATTACTTCTCTTATCAAGTTGTTGTTGATAATTATGTTGTATATCCTTTTTTACTTCAATCGTTTTAACATGTTGATTTAAAAGCATTTTTGTTAATTTCGCAAGGAGTCTTGTCTGTCTTTCAATCATGAACAATAACGACTGATGACCAAGACCCGTATTCGGGCCGACTAATAAAAATAGATTGGGAAATTTATTAACAAAAATGCCAAGGTATGCACTTCTTTGTTTTTCCCATTCATTTTTTAAGTTATTTTTCCCTGAAGAGATAATATTAATGGGAATAAATTGGGAATGATTAAAACCGGTGGCGTAAATAATAGTGTCAACTTCAACACAAGAGCCATTAGAAAAAGTAAGCGAATCAGCCGATATTGACTCTATTTCCGTATTATATAAATTTACATTGGGCTGAGATACAGCCTGATAGTAATTGTCAGACAATACGATGCGTTTACAACCTAATGGATAATTGGGTATTAATTTATTAAATAGTGAACGATTTTTAATTATTTTCTTAATATTTCGTTTAAGATTAAATTCGAGTAATTTCATTAGTATTGGATGGATAAAAAATATCACTTTCAATTCATGAAGAAAATAGTTCAATAAGTACAAGTATTTAAAAGCTATAGGATTTGGTAAAGAGTGTGTTTTATTATACTCTTTGTTATTTTTACTCATTACCCAGCTTGGATTTCTCTGAATTAGATGGAGCTCTTTAACAATGGGTTGTATTGATTCAATGCATTGAACAGCAGAGGCACCAGAACCGATAACCGCAACGCGCTGATTAGATAAATTAATCTTTTTATCCCACTGAGCTGTATGAAATTGATTACCTTTAAATAGATCCGCGCCTTTAAAGTTGGGTATATGAGGGTTAGATAAGGGGCTCATACTCACAACTACATATTTTGCGCTCCATTTTTTGGTTGTGGTGAACACGGACCACATGTTGCTATTTTCATTAAATTCAAGCCTTTCAACCGCTTCATTGAAGTAAATATTGTGTTCAATAGGTTTTGCTGTGTTTTTAATATAACTTAATATTTCATTTTGGTTAGCGTATTTTTTTGACCAAGTAGTAGAAGGGGCTTTTTTTAATTGATACAAGATACTAGGTACATCACAAGCACTTCCAGGATAGATATTGTCTCTCCATGTACCACCCATTTCGCTTTCTTTTTCTAATATTATCCACCTATCTACTTTTTTCTCATTGAGTTCCAAAGCCATTGAAATACCGGATATACCCGCACCGACTATAATTACGTTAAAGTGATCATTCATAAAATATTTTTCTTGGCTTAATGGTTAAAATAATGCGATCATTCGAACTATTTTAAATATCATACTAAATATATAGGGTTTAAAAGTGGCTTCATCAAAATATAACGAATCCAGTATACGAGTACTCAAAGGGTTGGAACCTGTTAAAGAGAGGCCTGGTATGTATACCAGAACTCAGGATCCAACCCATATTATTCAAGAAGTTATTGATAATGCAGCAGATGAGGCCTTGGCTGGATATGCATCTAAAATATATGTTGTAATCCATCTAAATGGTTCAATTACAGTTATAGATAATGGTAGGGGTATCCCCGTTGGATTACATCCTGAGGAAAAGGAACCTACTGTTCAGTTGGTATTCACACGATTACATGCAGGTGGTAAATTTGATAAGAAATCAGGTCAAGGTGCCTATGCTTTTTCAGGAGGATTGCACGGAGTTGGTGTATCGGTTACCAATGCGTTATCTAAACAACTTGATGTAATTGTTAAAAGAGACGGGAAAATCCATCAGATATCTTTCTCAGATGGAAATGTTATTGTTCCTTTGAAAGTAATTGGTAATTGCGACAAATCTGATACGGGTACACAAGTCACCATCACACCTGATCCGAAATATTTTGATCAACCAAATATATCGCTTAATGAACTTGAGCGAGTTTTGCGTTCAAAAGCGGTATTGTTACCTGGTGTTGAAGTTACCCTTCAATTCGAAAAAGATCCAGAAAACATTAAATCGTGGAAATATCCTGAAGGTTTGAAAGGATATCTTGACGAAATTTCTGACTATCAAGAGCCTTTGGTTCCAATTTTTGCTCTTGAAAACTTTATTGACCATACCACAGATAATGACTCTTTTGCTCCAGGCGAAGGCGCTTCGTGGGCACTTGCTTGGTATGAAAATTCCTCTGGTGCCAATGAATCTTATGTAAATCTTATACCAACGGCTGCGGGGGGAACTCATGAAGCTGGGCTTAGAACCGGGGTATTCGATTCGATTAAAAACTTCATAGAATTACACGGGTTACTCCCACGAGGCGTCAGACTTCAAATGGAAGATGCCGCAAGTAAACTCCATTTTGTATTATCCACCCGTATTCTTGATCCTCAATTTCAAGGGCAAACAAAAGAAAAGCTAACCAGTAGAGATGCGCTCAAATTGGTAGCGACGATGATCAAACAACCACTAGATGTATGGCTAAACAATCATTTAGATTACGCGAAAAAGATTGCAGAGTTAGTCATTAAGCAAGCAATGAATCGCATGAAATCTAGCCAAAAGATTGAAAAAAAGAAAGGGAGTGGGGTGGCTGTTTTACCTGGAAAACTCACTGATTGCGAATCAGACGATATACATGAAAGAGAAATTTTTCTTGTAGAGGGAGATTCTGCAGGCGGATCGGCTAAACTTGCAAGAAATAAAAATACACAAGCTATTCTTCCCTTAAGAGGAAAGGTTCTAAACACTTTTGAAGTTGATCGAGATAGATTGTTTGCAAATAATGAAATACATGATATTTCAGTAGCAATTGGCGTTGATCCTCATGGTGTTAATGATGAACCAGACCTAACAGGACTGCGCTACAACAGGATTATTATCATGTCTGATGCAGATGTAGATGGTAGCCACATTAAAGTATTATTACTTACACTTTTTTATATTCACTTTCCTAAGTTAGTTGAGCAGGGGCATATATATGTTGCTAGTCCTCCTCTATTTAGAGTAGATGTGAACGCTTCAGGAAAAAGGCCAGCAAGAAAACTCTATGCATTAGATGAAAATGAACTATTGTCTATTGAAGATAGATTGATAAAAGAAGGGTTAAAGCCTACTCATTGGAGTGTAGGTCGTTTTAAGGGACTGGGTGAAATGAATCCTGAACAATTATGGGAAACCACGATGAATCCAGATACCAGACGTGTTCTTCCTGTTTTACTTATAGATTTTGACCATCAAGCAACGCACGCAACCTTTTCAAAACTAATGGGTAAAGGTGAGGCCAGCGCTAGACGTGAGTGGATGGAAGAAAATGGTAGTAGCGTAGAGGTAGATATTTAATGACAAAAAAAACAGATAATAAGGGTGATAATAGCGGAGATCTATTCTCAAACAGCCCCCAAACTGAAACAAAAACTGAGGTAGCAGAACAATTAGAACTCTCTCATTTTATTGAACGTAGCTATCTTGAATACGCTATGAGCGTAGTAATGGGTAGAGCCATTCCTGATGTGAGTGATGGCCAAAAACCCGTTCAACGACGTATTCTTTTTGCTATGCACGAATTAGGTCTGTATCGTCCCAATCGACATGTTAAATCAGCACGTGTAGTGGGTGATGTAATTGGTAAATACCATCCACATGGTGATATGGCAGCATATGACGCATTAGTTAGACAAGCACAGGATTTTACTCTTCGTTATCCATTAATTGATGGTCAAGGTAACTTTGGCAGTCGTGATGGTGACGGAGCAGCTGCAATGCGTTACACGGAATGTCGATTAACGCCTATTGCTGAATTGTTGCTCTCTGAAATTGATAAAAACACAGTTGATTTCACTCCAAATTATGATGGTTCATTTAAAGAACCAAAATTATTACCCTCACGTTTACCGTTTCTTTTACTTAATGGTTCATCAGGTATTGGGGTGGGCATGGCCACAGAAATACCATCACATAATATGCGTGAAGTGGCAAAAGCGGTTGTATCACTTATTCAAAAACCAGACACCTCAATCTCTCAATTAGTCAGAATAATTAAAGGTCCTGATTTACCTGGTGGTGGCCAAATAATTTCGCCGCAAACTGACATAATGAGTGCCTATGAAACAGGCAAAGGATCTCTTAAAGTTAGGGCACGTTGGGTAATAGAGGATTTGGCGCGAGGTCAATGGAGAATCGTAGTTAATGAATTACCTCATGGGGTTTCTACTAAAGACATCCTTGAGGATATTGAAAAAATCTCTAACCCAAAAATTAAAGAGGGGAAAAAGACGCTTACGCCAGATCAAGCAAATCTTAAAGCCTTAATATTAGGTGCACTTGATTTGGTTCGTGATGAATCTGATAAAAACTCTCCTGTAAGAATTGTCATTGAACCCAAATCAAGCAAACAAAACCCTGCGGAGTTAATGAATTTTCTATTGGTAAATACCAGACTTGAATCATCGCTACCAATCAATATGGTTATGCTTGGTTTAGACAATAAACCTAAGCAAAAAAATATAAAAGATATTTTAACTGAGTGGATTACATTTAGATTAAATACGATTGTAAGACGAACCCAGTTTAGACTTGATGAAGTTAATCGCCGAATTCATATCCTTGAAGGAAGAGAGCTAATACTCCTTCATATTGACGAAGTTATTAAAATAATTCGTGAGTCAGAGGAACCCAAACAAGAGTTAATTAATCATTTTTCATTAACTGAAATTCAAGCAGAAGACATACTTGAAATTCGCCTAAGACAACTTGCTAAGCTCGAATATATAAAAATTGAAAAAGAGTTGAAAGAGTTAAGGCTAGAACAGAAAGAATTAAGTCATTTATTAAATCATGAAGATGCAAGACGTGAATTATTAGTGACTGAAATTACCAATGATGCAGAACAATATGGTGACAAGAGAAGAACTTTAATTGAATTTGTTGAAGAGGAGTTGATTGCACCAACTGTACTTGATGAACCAGTAACAGTGACGTTATCAAAAAATGGTTGGATTAAGTCCCGTCAAGGTCACGGCCTAGACTCATCACAATTCTCCTATAAGTCGGGAGATAGTGCGCATAATATTATTGAATCCAGAACGATTCATTCATTAATATTACTCGACTCTAAGGGACGTGCTTATACAATTAAAGTCTCAGATATACCAAGCGGTAGGGGTGATGGTGTCCCTGTAACCACTCTAATTGATTTACAAAACGGTGCACGCGTTGTGGGTATAATGAGTGCACTTCCAAATCAAAAATACTTGGTTGCTAGCTCGTCAGGTACTGGATTCATTGTAAATCCATTAGATTTAATTTCTCGAGTAAAAGCTGGTAAAGCCTTCATGTCTATTGATGATAATGATATACCTTTAACACCAAGACTCATTAACAACAATGATTCCCACGTGGCTACATTATCTGAAAAAGGACGCCTGTTAGTATTCCCAATAACTGAATTAAAAGAAATGCCTAAAGGAAAAGGAATAATCTTAATGGGGTTAGATCATAATGAAAAATTAGTGTCATGTATTACAACAGATTTAACCAGTTTAACTATTTTGGGAACCAATAGAGCAGGTAATGAAGTGCAAGCAGTGATGAATAGCTCTGAGGTTAAATCATATATTCATGGTCGAGCTCGTAAAGGAAGTCAAATTGATTATAAAATGAAAGTGACCAGTTTCAGTTAAGCTTATCCATTTAACGGGGAGCTATTCTAAAATTGCTCCCCAAATTATACTTAGTAGACCACTAATTAACAAAACCGCAATTGAAACTCTGTTTTTTTTCCAATCACCTATAATTCCAGCATAAATCGCTTTCAACAAACCATTACTTCCAGCTGCAATTAAAAATGCTCCTGAAATTAGATGTTCAGATAAATTGGGATATGCACCATTGAGTAAAGATAATATAAAAGGATCAATATCTGTAAATCCGGTTGCAAATGCAAGGATTTTTAGACCAAGTGCTCCAAATTTCTCTGTAATAACCTCAGTCAAAAATAACATGAGGATAAACAAACCAGCAAAAACAATAGCAGTAGCAAACTCTAGTGGATTTTTATCTTTTTCGTTTTCACTATTAACAGAAGGCTCATTATTTTTATTCAAAAAAAAGGCAATCAAAAGTGTGACAATAAAAAAAACAATCAACGGAATCGCTAATATCTTAAGTAAATTGGCACTTAATATACCTACTAAAACCATTAATCTTAAATACATCATTGATGTGGCTGCCACAATCGCTGCTTGTATCGCAGAATTACTAGAAGAAAACTGTTTAGATTGTCGAGCTAAGACTACTGTAGCGGCCGTACTTGAATATACTCCACCAAGTAACCCAGTAATAAATGTACCACTACCTAATAAAAAATAACGTCTTAATAAGTATCCTAAATATGATATTGATGAAATAACAACGACAGCCATCCATATATGAAAGGGGGATGAAGGTAGATAGGTACTGATGGTGTTTTTTGGTAATAGAGGCAGTATTACTGCAGAGAGTAATAGAAATTTAGAAAATAGAATCAATTCATCTTGATCCATCTTTTTTAATATTTGTATTGAAACTGGTTTGGCACCAATGGTAAATATTATTGTTACGAAGACTAAAATAAAAAACCACAGAGGAGTATTAATGCTTAAAGGCCCAAAAGTATAAACTAGCATAGGGATAATTAGTTGCAGTATGCCAAACTGATGAAACTCTAATTTTTGTTTATAAAACAAAAACACAACAGAATTTATAAAAATCATTCCTAGTATAAAAAGCTTATAACTATGATCTAACGAATAAAGAATAAAACCTAGGGAAGAGAGAAGGGTATAGGTTCTCGTTGAACCCATCTTAATATGACTAGATTTATTTAACCAGAACCCTCTGGTTTCTAGGCCTACTAGAAAAGCAAAGAAAAGTGTAAAAACAAACTTGAACCACAGTTGATTAGTAATTTGACTAAAAAACAAATCAAGCATTCAGCAATGCTCCAATCACTTGTTTTGTGGTGCCCGGGGCCGGAATCGAACCGGCACAGCCTTTTCAAGCCGAGGGATTTTAAGTCCCTTGTGTCTACCAATTTCACCACCCGGGCGAATTGACTATATTACTATTTTTTAACTTATTTTAAAAGTAATTTGTCTGTAAAATTTTATATAAAATTGTACTTTTAATTTATTAAATCATTTCTAAATTATTTTATAATAGAAAATTAATTAATATATGTTCTTATAAACGGGGTAAATTATGAAAGGGCAATGGCTTGATATTTCTCAAGATGGTCAATCAAAATTCACAGGTTATTTAAGTTTACCTCCAACTGGTAAAGGGCCTGGAATTCTTCTTATACAGGAAATTTTTGGAGTTAATGAACATATACAGCAAGTAGCTGACCAATATGCTATGGATGGGTATGTGGTCTTTGCGCCAGATGTATTTTGGCGCCAAGAAGAAAAAATCCAATTAGGCTACGATGAGGTTGGTTTCAAAAAAGGTCTAGAACTGTTGGGCAACTGCGATATGGATCTAGCAAAAATGGATTTAGTTAAAGCCGCTGAAGTACTTCGTAAACGTCCAGAGGTTACTGCCAAAATTGCATCTGTAGGTTATTGTATGGGTGGGTTGCTGTCCTTTTTAGTAGGTTGTGAACACGCAGTTGATGCTTCTGTTTGTTACTATCCAGGCGGTATCGATCAGAAAATGGATTTGGCGGATAAAGTTAAAATCCCTCTATTTATACATTTCGCCGAAAAAGATCATTATATTGATGAAAATGCAGTTAAAACTGTAAGCAAAGCTTTTTCGACAAAAGCTGATGCTTGGGTTTTAACTTATCCTAATGTAGATCACGGATTTAATTGCTGGGCTAGAGGTATGTATAACCAGCAAGCAGCCTCTTTGGCTCGTGGTAGAACATTAGAGTTTTTATCTATTTATTTAAATAAATAGCTTTTGCGGTTATATCAATATAGTGGGTAAAAGGAGCTTATAATGATTGTTTATGACTTAAGTTGTCCTTTTACCCATCATTTTGAAGGATGGTATGAGTCTTCTGAAACATTTGAAAAACTCAAAGAGCAGGGCTTAATTGAGTGTCCAATATGTCACTCAAAAGAAATTAAGAGATTGCCATCGGCACCGTTTATTTCAACCTCACCCAGTAAAGTTACATCCACTTCTTCTAGCTCATTATCAGAATCCTCCCAACATACTTTAAATAATATCGCTGCCAAGGGAGATTTCATGGAAATATTGAGACAACAAATAGTTCAGTTAATTAATACAAACACTGAGGATGTTGGGTCTCTTTTTGCTGAAACTGCGAAAAAAATACATTACCAAGAAATCCCAGAAAAAAATATTAGAGGGATTGCTACAGTAGATGAGCTTCAAGAATTACAAGAAGAAGGAATAGAAATATTAATCATAGGCAATACAGATTCTTCTGAAATTCAACACTAAACTTTCCAAGCTAAGCTAGTCATACTTATACTTGACATGTCTATACCTTCACAGACTATCGATAGCTTATCCTTTTCATCACTAGCGCCAAAAGCAACGCATAATGGAAGAAGATGTTCTATAGAAGGATGAGCCCATTTACTAAGATTAGGGTAATCAGCTAATAGATTCACAAAACTATTTTTATCTCGATTAAATAGTTTCTCTTTTAATAATTTATCAAATTCTAAAGCACGTGGATCAGGATTGGTATTGTCACGCCAATTTGCCTCATAAAGGTTATGTACAGTATTCCCACTAGCAACTATTAATATATTCTGATCTCTTAATACAGACAGTTTTTTACCTAATTCATAATGAAATAGTAAGCCTTGACCTCTATTCAATGAAATTTGAATCGTAGGAATTGACGCGTCTGGATAAATATATTTTAAAACTGACCAACTTCCATGATCGATACCCCAATCATAGTCTTTTACACAATGGTCTTGCTTTAAAATATCTACAATTTGTTGCGCTAATAGTGGGTTTCCTTTTACAGGATAATTAATTTCATACAATTCTTTAGGGAATCCAGAAAAATCATGAATAGTTTTTGGGTTTTCCATGGAAGTAACAGACAGATGGGGTGTCATCCAATGGGCAGAAATACATACAATTGAATCAGGTCTAGGGTTATCAGAGACAGCCTTTTGCCATGATTGAGTATACCTATTTGGTTGAAGTGCAAAAATGGGATTTCCATGACCAAAAAAATACACATTATTTTTCAATTTATAACTCCAACAAACAAAAGTACTTGATTTTTTTACAGTACTGTATAAAATAACAGTAAAAGGAGGGCGCTATGAATAAGCAACTTACTGTTCGTCAAAAACAAATATATGATTGGATATATCAATATCTTGAAAACTCAGGTGTTCCTCCGACACGTGCTGAATTATCTCATGCTATGGGTTTTAAATCACCCAACGCAGCTGAAGATCACCTTAAAGCTTTATCGAGAAAAGGGGTCATAGAGCTTATTCCAGGTTCTTCTAGAGGAATACGTATAAAAGAGATTAATTTAGGAATTCCTCTTGTAGGTAGAGTGGCAGCTGGTTACCCCATACTTGCAGTAGAAAATATTGAGCATCATTACCGAATAGATCCCTCCATGTTTACCCCAAAAGCTGACTATTTGCTTAGAGTTAGTGGAATGAGTATGAAGAACATTGGTATTTTAGATCAAGATCTATTAGCAGTTAAACAAACGACTAATGTTAAAAATGGAGATATTGTAGTTGCTCGTTTAGATGATGAAGTTACAGTAAAACGCTTTAAACAAAATAATAATATTGTTGAACTGATTCCTGAAAATGAGGATTTTAAGATTATTCAAGTAGATTTAAAAAAACAGCCATTAAGTATTGAAGGATTGGCTGTAGGAATTATTAGACAAGGTCAATTTTAAAAGGAACAAGCATGTACACAATAACTACAATGTCATATACCTTAGTAAACATATTGAGTAAATTATTTAATATTCTATTTAATCCAAACATAGATGATTGTTTTTTAGACAACAAAAACTCAACTCATACAACCCCATTAATAACGGGTTCAATAAGTGATTTACAAGTAAAAATGGCTCTCCAAGACCTTTGTATTGAAAATAATCTCAAGAAAAACTGGGTGATTCTTGTAGTTAAAGAAAATCAACAAAATAAAGTAAATGATTTTCTCAAACAATTTAAGTTAACCAAACATTTAGTGGTTACTATTAAATCCAACGAGGCGAAAAAATGGGCTATACAACAAGCACTTCAAAGTAATAATTGTATTGCAGTTGTGGTTTTTGATAAAAAGTATGATAACTACTTCTATACAGAAACTGCGTCATCATACAACAAACCATTATTTGTATTAGATGATCATACAGTTGATAATCAAGATAATTGTTTTATGAAAGCTGCTTAATTTATTTAACTTTTTAATTCTGAAAAGCCCTCATTGTTAATCATTGAGGGCTTTTTTGTTTGGTAAACACTTATTTTATTGTTTCAACTTGGATTAAAGTGATGTTTTTATCCATTGAATCATTATTTATTGGTTTAGGTTTCCTAATTGGTCGACGTATTTCAGTTGTTGATATAGTTGTTACATCTATTGCTGTATTGGGTTTGGTCTCAACTAATATAAGCCCTGATTCTGGACTAATAGAAAAAGACCTAGTCCCCACATTTAAATCTAAATTGTTTTTATCAATAGATTCTATAATATGCGTTTCTTTAATTACAGGTTCATTCAGTTGACCATTATTAATATCACTATTTACTTTCTCTTTAGAATCAACATCTAACTTTTCAGAAGAAATAGTAGGTGTATTAACTGCTGAAACTAAAGAATCGTTTGGGAGCTGTTCTATTTCATTAACCAATATCGACTCATTTACGTGACTAATCTCATTTTGAGCATCTAATGATATAGCCTCCTGTTCTTCGCCACGGTCAAACATAGGGGCAATCGCGCCATTAAAACGCCTGTTATTACCCTGTCTATCTCTTCTATTTCCTCTTCTATTTCTTCTTGGTTTAGCAGTTGTATTTTCTTTTACATCTGTTGTATTGTTCTCAACCTCAGTTTGTTTTATTTCCACAACTGAACTAATCACTTCATCCTCAACTTGTGTTGGACGTCTTCTACTGTTGGGTTGATGTTTATTTAAAGCGGGCGCATTTTCTGCTTGCTGAGTAGGTCGACGAGGTTTGTTTGTATTGTCTTTTATCTCTCCGTCTTCTTTAACAGCATTACGATCATAATTTGATTTATTACGATTATTTCTTCTACGTCGATCATTCTGACGGTATTCACCCTGTCTATCTTTTGAAAATTTTCTAACTGGCTCGGTAGGTTCTTCAATTTTATCTTTTTTGAACCAACTAATGATTGTTGCAAAGAATGAACTTTTCTTCTCCTCGTTATTTTTAGGTTCCACTTTTGTTTCTGCGGGAGCAGGTTGTGTTGGTGTCACACCTTTTACAGCAGCCTCAGTTCTAATACCCTTGTTACTAGCTTGTGTGTTTAGTTTTGAATCTTGTTCTGGCTCTGGAGCCTCTGCCAACTGATAGCTTGGTTCCGATAAATCCATTTGATTTGCTTCATCATGCCTAATTCTAACCACATTGTAATTTGGTGTTTCTAAATGTGTATTTGGAATTAAAACAACATGTACTTTTAATCTGGATTCAATGGAGTACACGTCCGCACGTTTCTCATTTAAAAGAAAGGTTGCAACATCAACTGGAACTTGAGCGCGAATAATAGCAGTATTATCCTTCATCGCTTCTTCTTGAAGGATACGGAGAATGTGCAAGGCAGAAGATTCCGTATCTCTTATGAAGCCAGTACCATGACATCTTGGACACGTTGTGTGACTACTTTCACCCAGTGACGGTTGCAGCCTTTGTCTTGACAGTTCCAACAGCCCGAAACGTGAAATTTTACCTGTTTGTACTCTTGCACGATCATAACGTAATGCTTCTCTGAGGCGGTTTTCAACTTCTCGTTGATTACGGGTATTCTCCATATCAATGAAGTCAATAACAATTAAGCCGCCCAAATCTCGTAATCTTAACTGCCTTGCAATTTCATCAGCTGCTTCTAAATTTGTATTAAAAGCAGTGGTCTCTATATCTCCACCTCGAGTTGAACGGGCAGAGTTAACATCAATCGAAACTAATGCTTCAGTGTGATCAATGACAATAGCACCTCCAGAAGGAAGATTTACATCACGTCGATATGCAGTTTCAATTTGATGTTCTATTTGAAATCTTGAAAATAAAGGGACATCATCTTTGTAGAGTTTGACCTTATTTACGTTGGAGGGCATGACATGCCCCATAAACTGCTTAGCCTGTTCATAAATACTTTCAGTATCTATCAAAATTTCGCCAATATCCGGCTGGAAAAGATCTCTTATGGCTCTGATTACAAGACTGCCCTCTTGATAAATCAAAAAAGCACCCTTTTGCGAATTAGAAGCAGACTCAATTGCAGTCCATAAATGGAGTAAGTAGTTCAAATCCCATTGTAATTCTTCAACAGATCTACCAATACCCGCAGTTCTTGCAATTAATGACATACCCGCTGGGATGTCTAATTGATTTAATACATCCTTCAACTCGGCTCTTTCATCACCTTCAACGCGTCTTGAAACCCCACCACCTTTGGGATTATTAGGCATTAATACAAGGTAACGTCCGGCAAGACTAATATAAGATGTTAGCGCAGCTCCTTTATTACCACGCTCATCTTTATCAACTTGAACTATTAACTCTTGACCTTCTTTAAGTGAAGAAGCAATTTTACTTCTTGAAAAATCACCGTCTTCATTTTGTAAGTAGCTACGAGCAATTTCTTTGAAAGGTAAAAAACCATGGCGTTCCGCACCATAGTCAACAAATACAGCTTCTAAGGAAGGCTCGATTCGTGTGATAACTGCTTTATAGATATTACTTTTGCGCTGTTCTCTTCCAGCATGTTCGATATCTAAATCGATCAGTTTTTGACCATCAACAATTGCTACCCTCAATTCTTCCGAATGGGTAGCGTTAAATAACATTCTTTTCATATCAACTCCCGCGCGCAAGGCAAGGGGAGGACAATATCCAAACAATCTCTCAAGCCACTCTATTGGTTAGCTTGTGTATCCCTGTAAAGTGAGTAAATTAAATGATGTCATGAATTATTGTCTTTATTTTTTATCCCCCGAACAACCGAGGGACTAAATTCTCAATTTTGCTTGCACGCTTTTAAATCCAATCACTACTTATGGGTGAGTGAGATTAACCTTAATAATTTATTTGTATTCAAATGATTTACCAATGATAATGACGTTCTTATCATTTTTTTTATTTTAGAAATCATCCAATTATTTAGTAATCAAACTATCTTCATAAGACTGTTTGATAACAATAAGTTGTATTATAAGTTAAATGCACGCCTTAAGCAAAAAATCGGTAGAAATCAAAATAGCTGACGAGTCAGTAGAGGGTCAGAGGGTAGATAATTTTTTGTTAAATTATCTAAAAGGCGTTCCCAAAAGTCATATCTACAGAATTATTAGAAGCGGTGAGGTACGCGTAAACTCAAAAAGAGTTAACCAAACTTATCGTCTTGAATTGAATGATCAAGTTCGTATTCCACCTATATCATCAAAAGAAAAAACAGTTAATAAACATAATATTAAAACTAATATCTCATCTAAAATATCAATAGTATATGAGGACGAATTTACTTTAGTTGTGGATAAGCCCTCAGGTCTTGCCGTACATGGTGGTAGTGGTATTAGTATGGGATTAATAGAGTCATTACGTATAGATAAACCTGACTATAAATTCTTAGAGTTAGTGCACCGCCTAGATAGAGATACCTCAGGTTTATTAATAATAGCTAAAAAACGATCTTTTTTAACAAAGATGCATGAGATTATTCGCGCAGGAAAAATAACAAAAAAGTATATAACTTTTGTAAAAGGCTTCACAAAAAACCAACAAACTATAAAGTTAGCACTTCTTAAAACTGAAAATAGCCATGGCGAGCGACAAGTTAAGGTTAACAAAGATGGGCAGCAAGCTATTACTAAGATTGAAACTATTTCGCATTATAATGAGGGTAGTTTATTAAAAGTTAATCTTATAACCGGTAGAACTCACCAAATACGTGTTCACTTATCTCACATTGGCCATCCGTTAGCAGGGGATGATAAATATGGTGATTTCTCATGGAATAGAGAAATGCATCAACGTTTTTCTTTAAAACGTTTATTTCTTCATGCGGCTTTACTGGAGTTTATTCACCCTATTACCAATGAAAAAGTAACACTTGATGCACCACTGCCAAAAGAATTAACTCAATTTTTACAGCAACTTACCGTATTATCTTAATGAAGAATATTAAACTTATAGTTTTCGATTGGGATGGAACCCTATTGGATTCAACGTATTTAATTGCCTCAAGCATACAACAAACTTGTAAGGATCTATCATTACCTATACCAACTGACGAGCAGGCTAAATTTGTTATAGGTATGGGATTAATGGAGTCGATTAATCATATCGTCCCTGATCTTAGTAAGCATCAATTACCTAACTTTATAGAGATTTTCCGCTCTCATTATCTACCAAACGAATCCAAACTAACCTTGTTTTCAGGTGTTAGGGAGTTATTAGATCAACTCAATCTAAATAATAAAATTCTTGCAGTAGCCACGGGTAAACCAAGGCAAGGTTTAGATAGGTCAATAAAACACAACCAACTTGAAGGAGTGTTTGCTATCTCCAGATGCGCCGATGAGTCTCGTGCCAAACCTCATCCAGAAATGCTTGAGTATCTCATGGATAGAGTGGGGGTTTATCCCCATGAAACACTCATGATTGGTGACACTACCCATGATTTAGCAATGGCTCGCCATGCAAAAACCCATGCTGTAGCCGTGTCCTATGGTGCTCACTCAGAGCTACTGCTTAACACAGAACCTCATCTTTTTATGGCAAAATCCATAAAAGACTTATCCCTTTGGTTTAATGACTATTATTAGCCATTACGGGTATGACACTCGCACCATCAAAAACTGAATCCGATGGATTTTGTACTACTAAGTCTCCCTGATGTATGCCAGATACGATTTCAAGTTGGGTGCCAAAGTCATTCCCCACTTTAACTGGTATCAAATGAATATGTTGAGACTTATCTACAACTGCCAACTGTTGACCTTTAGCGTTAACTATTAAAGCACTGGAACTCACTAACAGGGCAGGATGATCTATATGTACCTCGATATGCGCTTCAACATATCCTCCTGTAGGTAACTCATGATTTGCGTTAGGTACTTGAATTTCTGTAAGCAAGGTTTTGGATGCTTCATCAAGAGCGCCAGCATTGCGTACAATTTTTCCTATAAAACTCTTATTAGGTTGCTCAGGCAAGCTAATTTTGACATCAGCACCATCGTGGATAAATGATGCTTGGTTTTGCGGTACGGTTATAAAAAGCCTTAAAGGATCAGTAGCCGATAGTTTAAACAGCCAGCCATTACTATTTGAAGTCACCGGAGAAACCAGCTGTCCTTTTTCCACATTTCTGAATGTAATTATTCCAGAAAATGGCGCACGCACTCTTTCAAATGCTTGTAACTCTTCCAAACGTTTGACATCAGCTAGATCAGCACTAACCTCCGCCTCCCTGGCTAATTTTGTAGCAAGTTGTTCGTCAACCAGTTGTTTTGATACATATTGCTTATCCAGCAGTTGAAAGTAACGATTATATGTAGTTGTAGCAATTTGTAAGTTGGCTTTGGCTGCGGCTAATGTGGCTTTAGCATGGGCTAATTGTTGATCAACATCTGGACTATCGACGATGGCTAACAAATCTCCTTCTTTTACCTTAGCACCAATATCTACCAACCAATTAGTCACATAACCTGTTGATTGTGAATAAATTGTTGTTTCTCTTAAGGGTTGCAGCGTACCTGGTAACACCATTTCTTGCTGAGGATTTTCTTCCTTAGCAGCAGCCACAAGCACAGAGGGGGAAGGAGCCACTTTAGGTCTTGGGGCGGCATGCAACAAACCAAATCGATTGACTAAACCAACAACAATCAATACTAGAAAAATACTAGCAATTATTAAAATCGGTTTACTGGCTTTAAAAAGACGATTAAATAAACGAATTAAGAAATGATTAACCATAAAATAGTCCTTAAATTGCCTCATGATGCATAGTTGCATCATTAAACTGATAACCACGCTTGATCATTAGTGATTTCAACCAAGCAAATACAACAGGTACAAAAATTAGAGTAGAAATAGTAGCTAGTATTAAACCACCTATCACAGCACGTCCTAAAGGTGCGTTTTGTTCACCTCCTTCACCTAGTCCCAAAGCCATTGGAATCATACCAATTAGCATAGCTGATGCTGTCATAACCACCGGTCTTAATCGAGTAAATCCTGCCTCTAATGCAGCCTGGAATGGAGTAATTCCAGTGCGTAATCGGTCGTTAGCAAATGTCACAACAAGAATACTATTTGCAGTAGCCACACCAAGACTCATAATTGCCCCCATTAAAGCTGGAACACTAAATGGGGTATTCGTGGTATACAAAATCCAAATAACACCGCAAATTGCGCCAGGTAGTGCTGTAATAATAATAAAAGGGTCAGTCCATGACTGAAAATTAACCACCATTAGAAAATAGACAACCAGTGCAGCAACAATAATACCTATGCCTAGTCGAACATAGGATTGACTCATACTCTCCACCTGACCACGCATAACCAAACGAGTCCCTGGTGGCAATGTTGGAGAAATTTGTTGAATAATTGTTGAAATTTTACTTGATACACTACCTAAATCTTGATCCTCCACATTAGCGTAAATATCAAATACAGGTTGAATATCATAATGACTTACAACTAAAGGAGATTGGGAACGTTTAAATGTTGCTACGTTTGCCAAGGGTTCATATTGCGCGTTACCTTTACCAGGCAAATTAATAGCCATTAACTGATTCAATGTTGAAATTTTAGCTTGAGGCGTTTGAATGGCTATAGGATAACCAACACCAGAACGAGGATCAGGCCACAGATTGTAACTTATAGTGGAACTTGAACTAAGCCCAATTAATACATTGTTAGCCACATCGTGTTCCGTCATCCCTAAATCAGCCGCACGATTTCGATCAACATCTAAGTTAATCTGTGGAGCGTTACTAACTTGGAAACGATGTACGTCTACAGCTCCAGGTATTAAAGCAATCTGTCGTTGTAAATCATCAGCAATTGCTGGAATCTTTGGATTAAACCCTGCAATTTGAACATCTATTGGGGCGGGTATACCAAAGTTTAAAATTTGACTGACAATGTCTGCTGGCTGAAAAAAGAAAGTAATACCAGGAAAAAGTCTAGGTAGCTCTTGTCTTAATGTCCTCACATAATCTGGAGTAGCTGTCTTATGGTCCGATTTGAGAGAGATTAAGATCTCTCCATCATTAGAACTGATAGTAGGGGTATCCGTAAACGCTAAATTGACTGATTGTGGGATACCAATATTATCTAAAATTAAATTCAAATCATGAGGAGAAATTATTTCTTTAATTTTTCTCTCAACATTAGCATAGACCTGCTCTGTCTCTTCAAGCCTCAATCCTGCTGGTGCATTGACATGCATACGAATTTGTCCAGCATCAACAACTGGAAAAAAATCTCTACCAATAAAGGGCAGTAGAATAACTGTACAAGTAACAATAAAAGCACTTGTTACCAAAACATTTTTCTTGTGATTTAAACATAACTCAAGAACTCCTATATATTTTTGTCTAAACGCCTCAAAGTTTTTTTCAAAAATTTGATGGATGGTTGAACCATGCGGTCCGTGCAGTTCGTTTGGCAATAAATACTTAACCATAACAGGAACTAGCGTTCTTGATAGTACCCATGAGGCCATCATAGCGTAAACCACTGCTAGAGCTAACGGAGTAAATAGGTATCTTGGTGGGCCATTTAAGAAAACCACGGATACAAATACAACGCAAATTGACAGAGTAGAAACAAAAGTAGGAACAAAAATTTGAGAGGCACCTAGTAATATTGTTTCTTCAATAGGTAACCCTAATTGTGCGTTACGGTGAATATTTTCAATTTCTACTGTTGCATCATCAACTAATATTCCTACCGCAAGCGCCAAGCCGCCAAGCGTCATAATATTCAGCGTTTCTCCGGTAAGATACAAGATAATCAATGAGGATAAAATTGATAAGGGTATTGATATAACTACAATAAATGTACTGCGAAGACTACCTAAAAATAATAAAATCATCCCAGCTGTTAATAATGCAGCAGTCAACCCTTCAACCAATACGCCTTTTATAGCTGCTTTTACAAAAATGGATTGATCAAATAGCTCTTCTATATGAATATCGGGATATTGTTTTTTTAAACCAGGAATGAGCTCTTTAATACCATTGACTACATCTAATGTAGAAGCTTGACCCGTTTTTAAAATGGTAAGAAGTGCGCCTCGCTCCCCATTTGTTCTAACAATATTAGTCTGTACCCCGAAACCATCTCTAACATGAGCTACATCTCTTACATAAACCCAATTACCGTTAACCTTTTTAATGGGTAAATTATTCATGGAATCTATGTTATTGGGGTTCATGTTCATCGCCACCACATAGTCCGTTGAACCAATCTTAGCGTCACCAGTAGGGAGACTAAGGTTTTGATTTGTAAATGTATTATTTATGTCGTTGGCAGTAATCCCTTTTGCCATCATGGCTGCTGGGTCTAAATCGACTTGGATTTGTCTGGGCTTACCACCATAGGGTAGGGGTAGACGAGTTCCTTTTACAGGAGCAATTGCTGTACGAACTCGATAAATACCAAAGTCATACAGTTGTGATTCATTTAATTTACTACTTGATAAAGCAAGTTGTAAAACAGGAACACTGGACGCTTCATATCTTAAGATAAGTGGCGGAACAGTTCCTTGAGGCATTCGTCTAATAATAGTTTGTGAAATAGAAACAACCTGTGCAACTGCTTCTGCAATTTTGACATTCGGTTGAAAAAAGATCTTTATTGAGTTGACACCATTTAATGTTTGCGACTCTATCGCGCGGACGTCATTGACACCGGCTGAAAGAGAATACTCACTAAAAGTAGTGATGTATTTCTCCATTTGCTTAGGAGGCAAGCCGCTGTATGTCCATATCACACTGACCACAGGTATATCTATATTGGGAAAGATATCTGTTGGAGTGTTTTTTATTGACGTTGTACCTAAAAATACAATTAGGATTGCAAGTACAATAAACGTGTAGGGGCGTCTTAACGCAAGTCTAACTATCCACATAATTCACATCTAATTAGAAACCTTACTATCTTATCATTGAGATAGAAATAGATAAATAGCTGGTTTTTTTTCAAGAACTTTCTCATCTTGACGCCATTCCCTTACCGTTTTGGTTTTTATGAATTGATTTTCAGCTGTTAAATCTAATGCTACTGTAAGTAACGTATCCTGTTGTAGATGATTAATTAATGCTACAAATAATTGCTGGTTGCGGTAGGGTGTTTCAATACAAATTTGAGTTTCATTATTTTGTTTCGATCGTTTTTCTAGGCTTTTAATCTGCTGAATACGTTCAATTTCCTTAATAGCTAAGTATCCATTGAAGGAAAAACGTTGACCATTTAACCCGCTTGCCATCAATGCTAAAAGTATAGAAGAAGGACCGATTAGGGGTACTACCTCGATTCCTTTTTTATGTGCTATGGCTACTAATTTAGCACCAGGGTCAGCAATAGCAGGGCAGCCTGCATCAGACATCAGCGCAATTGATTGGTTATCCTTTTCAATGGGTTTTAACAACTCTTCTAGCACACGGTTTTCAGTTTCAGCGTTAATTTCATTGATTACTAGAGTAGAAAGAGGTCTTTCAATTGCAAAGTGTTTGAGATGCTTTCTTGCAACTTTAGCGTTTTCTACAACAAAAAAATTAATATGGTTAAGTTTACTTAGTGTGGTTATTGTATGCGTACATATCATTTCTTCTTCAGTAATGGGTACGGGTATTAAGTATAGTTGAGCTTTTTTTTCCATTTTATTCAGATAGATATCTATTAATTAATTTAAATCAATAAAGCTGTATTGCGCCGCACCAATTTTTTCCCTTTAACTCAACTACAAATCATAAGAAAAACTTGTAATAAATATAAGTTTTTTACTTATTTTTTCTAACCATTTATGTAACAATCAAAAAACAATAATAAAAACATTCGTCAACTTGGAGGAGGTACCAATATGTTAGAAACTCTTACAGCAATTGTTTTTATCAGTGCAATCATTTTTGTCGCAATGACAGGTAAACGTAGTGATGAGGATGATTCTGATCAAACTAGCACAACAACCACAGAAGTGAAAAAATAATTAAAACAGAGGATAACCACATAACTGCAAGTATTCCGCGGTTTTAATTAATGGTAAGCCAATAAGAGCGCTTGGATCATCACTTTTAACCCATTCAACTAGTGCGATACCAAGTGACTCAATTTTTCCACTCCCGGCACAGTCAAATGGCTTATCCTTATTTAAATAACTACTAATTATTTGTTCAGTAAGTTTTTTATATTTCACGCGCGTTTCAACAACACAATTATATTGTCGATTATTGTCAATGTGGACAACTGACAAGCCTGTATAAAAAATCATTTCATGATTACTCGCGTTTCTTAATTGTTCCATAGCCTTATCATAGGTTAGGGGTTTGTTAACAATATGTCCGTTTAGATCAGCACATTGATCCGATCCAATAACAATTGCAGATGGATTCAACTTAGCAATACTTAATGCTTTTTCTATCGAAAGACGTTGAGCAATCATTTGTGGTGATTCATTTTTTCTGGGTGTTTCATCAATTTCAGGAGAAAGCGTGGTAAACGATATTTGCAACCGCTCTAATAGTTGACGTCGATACTGCGAAGAGGATGCAAGAATTACGTTCATAATTTACCTTTAAATATCTCTAAAATAGTTACCTAAGCCTTTGACAATATGGGATTCTTTGGCTAAAATGGAGGGCTTATGTTTGTTGATTTAACTTTTGATCCTTTACGTTTTACCTCGCTTAAACAAGAGCATAGAGGTAGTTGCTTGCCTGAAGATTTGCTTGGTCTCGCAGAGTATCTCTACAGCAACAGTGGTGTTGTAGATTATACGGTAAAAGGTTTTGTTAACGAAAACAATATGCCTGTAATAGAGGTTGCTGTTAATGCCCAATTGGATTTGGTTTGTCAGCGATGCTTGGGCGGTTTGCAATCAAATGTTTCTTCTAAAACAAGGTTAATATTAGTTAAAGATGAAAGTAATCTTCCGGAAGTGGAAGACGAGATTGAGGGTGAGGATGTAATTGTTACTCCACAATCAATGTCTTTAATACATTTGGTTGAAGAAGAGGTGTTGCTGGCTTTGCCAATAACATCTGTACATGATTCGGAACAGTGTCATCGTTCTGATTTAAATTTAGATAGTGCTAACAAAGCTAGTCCTTTTCAGGTTTTAAAAAACTTGAAAAGTTAGTTTATTTTTTAGGAGTTTTAATTATGGCCGTTCAACAGAATAAAAAATCACCATCAAAGCGTGGTATGCACCGTGCTCATGATTTTTTAACCAGTCCATCACTTGCTACTGAGCCTACAACTGGTGAGGTTCATTTGCGTCACCATATCAGCCCTAATGGGTTTTATCGCGGTAAAAAAGTTGTTAAAACTAAAAATCAATAATTTATCAGTCCTAATTGATTGATTTATGACCGTTACGGTTGCAGTTGATGCAATGGGTGGGGACGTTGGTGTTGAAGTTACCGTCCCTGCTGCATTGGAGCTTTTGGATATTGATCCTGATGTTAATCTAATTTTGGTTGGAGATCGGGATGTTATTCTTAACAAACTTAAGCAATTACGCTTTCATTCAAGTCCCCGCTTAACTGTTCAGCATGCTTCAGAGGTTGTAAGCATGGATGAGCCTCCGGCATTAGCTTTAAAAAAGAAAAAAGACTCTTCTATGCGTGTTGCTATTAATCTTGTCAAAGATGGGGTTGCGCATGCCTGTGTTAGTGCCGGAAATACTGGTGCCCTTATGGCAACCGCTCGCTTTGTTTTAAAGATGATGCCAGGTATTGAACGTCCTGCTATTGCTACTAAAATGCCTGCAATAAATGGCCATGTATACGTATTAGACCTAGGCGCTAACGTGGATTGTGGTGCCGAACATTTACAGCAATTTGGTATTATGGGATCGACCCTTTGTGCAGCAATAGATGGTATAGACAAGCCAACAGTTGGTTTGTTAAATATTGGGCATGAAGCAATAAAAGGTGGTGAAGTAATCAAACAAGCTTCACAACTGTTGGCCTCTTCACCTATTAATTTTTATGGCAATGTTGAAGGTGACGATATCTACCGAGGTACAGTAAACGTAGTTGTATGTGATGGGTTTGTCGGTAACATTGTTTTAAAAACTTCAGAAGGTTTAGCTTGGATGCTAAGCCAGATGATTAAAAATGAATTCAAAAAAAATCTATTTACAAAAATAGCTGCATTGGTTGCTATGCCTGTATTAAAAAGTTTCAGAAAAAAAGTGGATCATAGACAATATAACGGTGCCAGTTTATTGGGTCTCAAAGGTCTTGTAATCAAAAGCCATGGTGGTGCTGACTCGTATGCCTTTAGACATGCTATACAATATGCCATATCTGAATACAGAAATAATGTGGTTAGTCGTATAGAATCAACAATAGCAAAAATTAATATCACTGAATAAGTTCAATGAATAAATATTCTAAAATTATTGGGGTAGGTAGTTACCTTCCTGAAACCATACTATCCAATTCAGATCTAGAAAAAAGAGTGGATACTAGCGATGAATGGATCAGAACCCGCACGGGAATTCAAAGTAGACATATTCACGGCTCTCATGAAACCACCAGTGATTTGGCATTTCATGCTGCAAAAAAAGCTCTGCAACATGCTGAGATATCAGCTAATGACATTGATCTGATCATTGTTGCAACCACAACACCAGATATGGTTTTTCCAAGTACTGCCTGTTTGCTACAACACAAACTTGGCGTAACCCAAGGTGCTGCATTTGATATTCAAGCAGTATGTACTGGTTTTGTTTATGCCATATCAATTGCAGATCAATTTATTAAAAACGGACAAGCAAAAAATGCATTAGTTGTTGGCGCTGAAACGTTTACTAATTTACTCAATTGGCAAGATAGAAATACCTGTGTTTTATTTGGTGATGGTGCTGGAGCAGTCGTATTATCTGGCAGCGCAGAACCAGGTATCTACTCAACTCATCTTCATTCTGATGGTAAATATGCGTCTATGTTATGCGTACCAGGACAAGTGATGAATGGGACTGCCATTGGCAATCCAACCGTAATAATGGATGGTGGTGCTGTTTTTAAATTTGCTGTAAAAGTTTTGGCTCAAGTTTCTCAAGAAGCATTACTCGCCAATAACATGACTATAGACCAGATTGACTGGCTAATACCTCATCAAGCCAATATAAGAATTATTGAGGCAACAGCTGAAAAATTGAAATTACCCATGTCAAAAGTGATTGTTACTGTTCCTCAGCATGGTAATACTTCAGCAGCATCAATTCCTCTAGCTTTGGACGAAGGTATTCGTACTGGAAAAGTTCAAAAGGGACAAACATGTTTATTAGTTGGCGTGGGTGGAGGGTTCACCTGGGGATCTGCGCTAATACGCTTATAGGAGTATCAAAATTATGAGTTTTGCGTTTGTATTTCCCGGTCAAGGTTCACAATCTATTGGAATGATGAATGGTTACAGTGACCTAACTGTTGCTAAAGATACCTTTGACGAAGCCAGCGATATACTAAAAAAAGATTTATGGAATTTAGTCACTAATGGTCCAGATGAATTACTAGCACAAACAGTTAATACACAACCTTTAATGCTTACCGCAGGGGTCGCAGCCTATCGTACATGGCTGGCTTTAGGCGGGACGAAACCCAAGGTAATTGCTGGACATAGCCTTGGCGAATTTACAGCTTTAGTAGTCGGTGAGGCCATCAGTTTTAAAGATGCTTTGACAGTAACACAAGTAAGGGCAGAAGCAATGCAGGATGCTGTACCAGCGGGTGTAGGTGGTATGGCCGCCATCTTAGGTGTGGACGATGCAGTTATCCATGAAATTTGCCTTTTAGCCAAAGAAGAAGAGGTATTAGAACCCGCTAACTTTAACTCACCGGGACAAGTAGTTATTGCTGGACACAAAAGTGCCATAGAACGTGCGGTTGTTATTGCCAAAGAAAAAGGAGCGAAAAGGGCTGTTATTCTTCCAATGAGCGTTCCTTCACATTGTTCTTTGCTCAAAGATGCAGCTGATAAACTGGCTGAAGCATTAGATGCAATTAGCCTTTCTGTCCCTATTATTCCATTAATACACAATGTCAATGCAAAACCAAGTAACAGTATCGATGAAATCAAGTATGCACTTAAAACACAGATGTATTCTCCCGTACGCTGGGTTGATTGTATAAAATCATTTATTCCTTACGGTATTTCAACCGTTTACGAATGTGGCCCCGGTAAAGTGTTAGCCCCTCTTGTGAAACGCATAGACGCTAACTTAACTGGAATAGCCTTTAATGACTACGCTGCGATGAAACAAACTCTAGATGGAGTAGAATAAATGACCCAAACACAACACATTGCCTTAATTACTGGTGCTAGTAGAGGTATAGGTCAAGCAATTATGCTGGCGTTAGCCAAACAAGGGGTTAGCGTAATTGGAACAGCCACACGTGAAACTGGTGCAGAACAAATCACCCAACTACTGAATGATAATGCATTACAAGGATGTGGAATGGTGCTTGATGTTAGAGATGATCAAGCGATTCTGAATATAGTAGAACAAATAAAAGAACGTTTCGGTCCAATAACGATTCTTGTTAACAACGCAGGTATAACCAAAGATATGTTATCTATGCGTATGCGTGATGAGGATTGGCAAGATGTGATTGATACCAATTTAACTGCCACCTTCAAGCTATCCAGAGCGGTTATGCGTGACATGATGAAAGCTCGCTTTGGTAGGATTATTAACATTGGCTCTGTTGTTGGAACCACTGGTAATCCAGGACAAGCTAATTATGCTGCTGCAAAGGCGGGTTTAATTGGTATGACTAAATCACTTGCGAGAGAGTTGGGAAGCAGAGGCATTACGGTCAATTGTGTTGCACCTGGATTTATTGATACTGACATGACCAAAGTATTAGATGAAACACAACAAAAGGCCCTGTTATCTGCTATTCCCCTCGGACGGCTTGGTAAACCTGAAGATATCGCCTATACAGTGGCTTTTTTAGCTTCTCATCAAGCAGATTACATAACCGGCGCAACAATCCACGTAAATGGTGGAATGGCCATGGATTAAATTGGCTGTGCTAGATTGAATATGTTCTGATAAAATAATGTTGTTTTTTGTTACACCCTAGAAAAAAAGGATAGAACCCATGTCAAATATTGAACAGCGAGTCAAAAAAATCGTTTCCGAACAATTGGGCGTCAAGGAGGAAGACATCCAAAATAGTTCTTCTTTTGTAGATGATTTAGGTGCTGACTCGCTTGATACCGTTGAACTCGTTATGGCTTTAGAAGAGGAATTTGAATGTGAAATTCCTGACGAAGAAGCAGAAAAAATCACTACTGTACAGCAGGCTATTGATTATGTTAATAGCCATTTAAAGGCGTAATAAAGTAGTTGATATTTATAATTCGGGCAGAGCATTCGTTCTGCCCGTTTGTATTGAGGAATAACCTAATATGACGCGTCGTCGAGTCGTTGTAACCGGTCTTGGAATCGTCTCCCCAGTTGGTAACACAGTTAGTGAGGCTTGGAGTAATTTAACTGCAGGTCGCTCTGGTATTAGAACTATCAGTAAATTTGATGCATCTCAAATGCCATGTCAAATTGCTGGAGAGGTGCATAATTTAGACGTTAACCAGTATCTTAATCCCAAAGAAGTGAGACGTATGGATACGTTTATTCACTTTGGTTTAATCGCTGCTATTCAAGCCATTCAAGATGCGGGTTTATCAGAACATCCAGACGATGCAGAAAGGCAAGGTGTATGTATTGGTTCAGGGATTGGCGGTTTACCCATGATTACTGAGACGCATAACGCCTACTTAGATGGTGGAGTAAGAAAAATTTCTCCATTCTTTATTCCCGGCAGCATTATAAATATGATTTCAGGTAACCTTTCTATTATGTATGGATTGAAGGGACCTAACTTATCATTAGTCACAGCATGTACGACAGGTAACCATAGTATTGGTGATGCTGCACGTATCATTGAGTATGGTGACGCCGATGTGATGATTGCTGGCGGTGCTGAATCTGCAATTAATGATTTAGGAATCGGTGGTTTTTGCGCAGCAAGAGCGCTCAGTACTCGAAATGATGAGCCCACAAAAGCAAGTCGCCCATGGGATAAGGACCGTGATGGTTTTATTATGGGTGAGGGGGCTGGTGTTCTCGTTTTAGAGGAATTAGAACATGCCAAAGCACGTGGTGCAAAAATATATTGTGAGTTAACGGGTTATGGCATGAGCGCAGATGCCCATCACATTACTGCACCACCTGAAGATGGAGATGGTGCCAGACGTAGTATGATCAATGCCATGAAAAATGCAAAGATCAATCCTGACCAAGTGGATTATATCAATGCCCATGGGACATCTACTCCGTTAGGCGATTTAGGTGAAACCACTGCCGTTAAACGTGCCTTTGGTGAACATGCTAACAAAGTAGCAATTAGTTCAACCAAAAGTATGACGGGGCACTTATTAGGTGCTGCAGGTGGTATCGAGGCAGTGTTCTCAGTATTGGCAATTCATCACAATGTTGTTCCTCCTACCATTAATTTAGATAATCCAAGTCCTGAGTGTGATCTAGACTATGTTCCTCATACTGCAAGAGAAATGACAGTTAATACTGTTTTATCTAATTCCTTTGGTTTTGGTGGCACAAACGGTACACTAATATTTCAACGATTTAAATAATTTACAATAAAACGATCATGACTAGACTACTACGTTTGATCGTTTTATTGACTCTTCCTTTATTTATTTGGCTTGGTCTCTTCTATCAATTTCCACTGTCTATTTCTTCTGATAATGCAATCTATGAACTCAAATCTGGCCAGAGTTTAAAAGGGATAGCTAAAGACTTAACCAAGAAAAAAATCATTTGGGAACCCTATACTTTTGTTTTTATAGGTAAATTACTCGGATTTCAAACGCGTATAAAAGCTGGAAGCTATGAGTTTAAAGAAGGAATTTCTGCATTTCAATTACTGACTAAAATTTCACGTGGAGATGCAATTGATTATGAGGTTAAGATTATTGATGGAATGAATTTCAATCAATTAAACTTAGAACTAGATCATAATCCGAATTTGTCTCATCAACTAGATCATCTAACGCTACCTGAAATAAAAAAACAGTTGAATCTAGAGGAGAACTCGCTAGAGGGGGTGTTTTATCCTGACACATACTTTTTTAATCGAGGAGATAGCGATTTAAAAATACTCAAACGAGCAAAAAATAATATGGACGCTCATCTTAATAAGTTATGGTTAACAAGATCCACAAATACAGCCCTTACTTCTCCTTATCAAGCTCTTATACTAGCCTCTCTTGTGGAAAAGGAGACGGCAAGTATAGCAGAACAGCCTAAAATTGCTGCCGTATTCCTAAATAGATTAAAAATTGGCATGAGATTACAGACCGACCCAACGGTAATTTTTGGTTTAGGAAGCCATTATTCAGGTAGACTACATCATCATGATCTGACGGTTGATAATCCTTATAATACGTATACACGTAATGGCTTACCACCCACTCCTATCGCTTATCCTAGTCTAACTGCGATAAATGCAGTATTACATCCAGAAAGTAATACAGATCTATATTTTGTCAGCAAAGGTGATGGCACGCATTATTTTTCTAAAACTCTTGCAGAACATAATCAAGCCGTCATACAGTATCAAATTCATAAATCTCACTAATTAGTTAATATGAGAAAAAAATCACGTTTTATTACTCTCGAAGGGATTGATGGTGCTGGCAAAAGTACACATATCAAAGAGATTTCTCAATGGATCACAAATCAAGGCATAGAAGTAGTCTGTACACGTGAGCCAGGAGGAACACCTTTTGGAGAAAAACTCAGAGAGATGGTACTGCATGAAAAAATGGATATCATGAGTGAAACGTTACTCATGTTTGCAGCACGTAATGAGCACATTAAAACTGTCATTGAACCCGCTTTAAATCAAGGTAAATGGGTACTAAGTGATCGCTTTACTGACGCTAGTTTTGCTTATCAAGGTGGCGGAAGAGGGGTCGCGAGGGAAACACTTAGAACATTAGCCGCTTGGGTTGAAGTAAGATCACCTGATTTAACCTTATTATTTGATATTGATCCTGCCTTAGCGCAACAACGAGTGGCTCAGTCAACGCCCCAACCAGATAGATTTGAACAGGAACAACGGCTTTTTTTTGACCGCGTACGAGACGCTTACTTAGAAAGAGCACAACAAAATCCAGATAGAATTGTAATAATTGATTCTGCTGCAAATTTAAGCGATTTAAAATCAACTGTTATCAATATACTCAATGAGCGACTAGTATAATGCTACCATGGCATAGCCATCACTTTACCCAGTTAATGAGTAAAAAAGATAATTTCCCCCAATCTTTACTCATTTATGGTCCTCAAGGTATTGGTAAGGTTAATTTTGCTCATACGCTTATTCAATTACTTTTATGTGACGCACCGCTATCAGATAATCTACCTTGCGGTTCTTGCCAATCATGTCATTGGTTGGCTCAAAAACAGCATCCTGACTTAATCACACTGAGCGTAGATAAAAGCAGTACTGAAGAAAGTGAAGAAAAAACACTCGAAGAAAAAAATAAAGAAAAAAAAACTCATTACATTACTATTGATGCAGTCCGAGAACTGAGTTCTTTTTTAACTATAGGAGCGCAACGCCAAGGTTATAAAATCATATTTATTGAACAAGCGGACGCTTTAAATATTAACGCTGCTAATGCACTCTTAAAAGCCTTAGAAGAGCCTCCAAACAATATGTTATTTATATTAGTGGCCAATGATATAAAAAAAATTCTTCCAACCATTTTAAGTCGTTGTCAAAAGCTGCAATTAAATCAGCCAAATGCTCAAGATGCATATGATTACTTACATATTCCACAACATGAAGCAGATTATCTTTTGTCTGTATATGGCACACCTTTATCATTAACAAGGGCTATTGATCAGGGTACAGAGGAATTACGAAAACCGTATCTAACTTTATTAAATAAAACGCAGGTAGAATTACTAGAATTATCTGAACTTGCTCAAAAAATCCCTATTGAGTATTGGCTCGATTGGACTCATAAGTGGTGTATTGATTTACTAGCACAGCATTTTACGCAAAAAAAATGGTTTCATAAGGATGCAGAGTTTAAAAGTAAACCCTTAGATAATTTAATTTTATTTGATTTGTTACATTGGGAACATCAATTAAAAAACGCTAAAAAATATCAGTTCCATCCCTTGGTAGCTAAGTTGTTTATTGAGGATCTACTGATACCTTGGTTACCGATTAATCGTTATCTTTATTAATTCTTTTATTGTTAACTATGTATATTGACTCACATTGTCATTTAAACTTTTCGGAGCTGTATAACAATATTCATCAAATACAGTCAGCTATGTTAGCGGCGCAAGTTAATTGTGCTTTATGTATTTCTGTTAATTTAGAAACTGTAAACGATGTATTAGCGGTGGCTGAGTTAAATGATAATTGGTATGCCACAGTTGGCGTTCATCCGGATTACGAGGATATAGAAGAACCTACTGTGGAACGTCTTACCGAGCTTGCCAAACATCCCAAAGTGATTGGTATGGGTGAAACAGGCCTTGATTATTTTCGTCTTCAAGGAGATTTAGAGTGGCAACGTGACCGCTTTAGAGTTCATATCAATGCTGCACGCCAATCCAATAAACCGTTAATCATCCACACAAGACAAGCTGCATCTGACACCCTAAGGATAATGAAGGAAGAAAAAGCGCGCGATGTTGGCGGTGTTATGCATTGTTTTACTGAATCACTAGATGTGGCTCATGCTGCCATTGATGAAAACTTTTATATATCCATTTCTGGAATAGTGACATTTAAAAACGCAAAAGAACTTAAAGAGACAGTAAAAGCTCTTCCTCTTGATCGTTTACTGATTGAAACGGACTCACCTTATTTAGCACCCACTCCCTATCGTGGGCAAACCAATCAACCCGCTTATGTTGTTAAAGTTGCCGAAGAAATTGCCTTATTAAAGGGTATAAGTACAGAAGAAGTAGCCCATCAAACATCCACAAACTTCCGGACTTTATTTAAATTAGGATAATTGGTACAATTTAGTTCGTACACGTACTAATAACCAACATAAGGATTTACTATGATCCAAAAATATACCAAAACAGCCATCAGCTTACATTGGCTTATTGCACTCTTGATATTATGTGCCTTTCCACTTGGTCTTTATATGTCAGACCTAGAATTGTCACCATTAAAACTTAAACTCTACGCTTACCATAAATGGATTGGTATAAGTGTGCTAGGGTTATTTATTATTCGATTAATTTGGCGTGTTACTCACCAACCACCAGAATTACCTAATCAATTTAAAGCTTGGGAAAAAAAGTTGTCACATATCGTACATGGACTTATTTATCTATTACTTCTATTGATTCCTTTAACAGGATGGTTACACAGCTCAGCAGCAGGTGTGTCTGTAGTGTATTTGAATCTTATTCACTTACCAGATTTAGTAACAAAAAATAAAGAACTATCAAACATACTTAAGGAACTTCATGAAACCCTTAATTGGATATTAGTATCTTTAGTGGCTTTACACGTCTTAGGTGCGCTCAAACATCAAATACAAGATCGCGTGAATATTTTATCTAGAATGAAATTTTAAGGATAAACAGAATCATGAAAAAATACAGACTATATTTAGTTATTATTGGTACAATCTTAAGTGTTTATTCAACTTATTCCTTTGCAGGAATTATCCCCAAACAAAGTAAATTACAATTTACAGTTAAAGAGGAAGGAGCACCTGTTCAGGGAGAATTCAAATCATTTAACGGTGATATTCATTTCGATGATAGTAATCCCAAATTAAGTCACGCTCGTCTTGTTGTCGCCTTAGCTAGTGTAGATTTTGCTTCAGAAGAAACTGAAGATGAAGCAAAGGGGAAAAATTGGTTTAATGTAGCAGCATTCCCTAATGCGGAATTCACTTCTTCTAATATTGTTAAAATTGACCAGCAACATTATCAAGTAGAAGGTGTTTTATCTATCAAAAACATTAAAAAAACCATTAAAATACCACTTGTGTTAACCCGTCAGGGAGCACAGTATGTTGCAGAAGGACAATTTGTTTTATCACGTGGTCTATTTCAAATTGGACAAGGAGTATGGGCTGATCCCGATACTGTGGCAGATGCAGTAACCGTTCAGTTTCACATGGTTTTTACTAACTAATAAGGTAATTATTGTTATGAGTAAGGTTTCATTTATTGGACTCGGTGTGATGGGTTATCCCATGGCTGGCCATTTATTACAGCAGGGTCATGAAGTAACTGTATACAACCGCTCCGCTAAACGTGCAGAAAACTGGCTTACACAATATCCTCAAGGAAAAATTGCACATACCCCTAAAGACGCTGCACGTCAGTCAGAATTTGTCATGATGTGTGTTGGTAACGATCAGGATATTAGAAGCGTTGTTTATGGGGAAGAGGGCATTCTTGCTGGGCTCCAGCCAGGATCAGTTTTAATTGACCATACAACAGCTTCGGCGGAAATCGCTCGTGAAATTAGTATAGTATGCAAAAAGCAACAGTCTGCCTTTATTGATGCGCCTGTATCAGGTGGACAAGTTGGTGCAGAAAAAGGCCAGCTCACAGTAATGTGTGGTGGTGAGCAAGCTGAATTTAATAGAGCTCAACCAGTAATGCAATGCTTTGCTAAAGCAGTCACCTTGATGGGAACAAACGGGATGGGACAATTAACCAAAATGGTTAACCAAATTTGTATCGCCGGTATTGTTCAGGGATTATCTGAAGCATTACATTTTTCTCAACAAGCAGGACTTGATGGTAACTTAGTTCTTGATGTTATTTCTAAAGGTGCAGCGCAATCTTGGCAAATGGAAAACCGTGGTAAAACCATGTTGCAAGATAAATTTGATTTTGGTTTTGCGGTTGATTGGATGCGTAAAGACTTAAACTTGGTTTTAGACGAAGCTCGAAAAAATGGTGCAACACTGCCTCTAACTGCATTGATAGACCAGTTTTACGCTGATGTGCAACAATTAGGTGGTGGAAGATGGGACACATCCAGTTTAATTAAACGTTTATCAGCTAACAAATAACAATTATTAAGGTGTGAAATTATGACGGTCTCTATTACACGACGAGATTTTTTTAAAGTCATCGCTCTAGCAACCGGTGGGTTTGCAGTTGGTTTAAACCGTAGCACTTTTGCAGATACTAAAACCGATATTTTCACACCTAATCCTTGGGTAAAAATCGAGCCTAATGGACTGGTTACGATTTTGATTGATAAGTCCGAAATGGGGCAAGGGGTTAACACGTCTTTACCTATGCTGTTAGCAGAAGAAATGGATGCTGATTGGACAAATATTAGAGTCGAATTTGCACCCGCTGATCCGATTTATGCACATCCATGGTTTCACACACAAGCTACTGGAGGATCCACATCGGTTAGGGCGATGTGGATGCCGTTGCGTCAAGCCGGTGCTGCAGCACGTGAAATGTTACGTCAAGCCGCAGCGAACAAATGGAAAGTGTCTATTGATTCTGTACATATCAGTAATGGTATTGTCCATTCAGGATTACATCGTACCAATTTTGGTGGTCTAGCTCATGAGGCCAGTCTTTTACCAGCGCCAACCAAAGTCATATTAAAAAAACCAGAGCAATTTAAATTAATAGGCCAATCCATTCCACGGGTAGATAATTTAGCTAAGTCTACTGGTAGAGCGCGCTTTGGTATGGATATTCAACTGCCGGGTATGTTAGTAGCAGCCATCATTAGAGGCCCTCATCCTGGTGCCAAAGTTAAGACTTTTAACGCTGAAAAAGCAAAAAAAATTAATGGCGTACACTATGTTCTAAAAGTTAACTCCCCAACTTGTGAGGGTGTTGCGGTTCTTGCTGATAATACGTGGATTGCAATGCAAGCACGTAAGAGCGTTGAAGTTGAGTGGGATAATCCTGTTGATACAGCACTTAATTCGGCCGATCTATTGGATAAAATGAAACATCTGATAGCCACACCTGCTTTAGCCAAAACAGCAGTTAATAAGTCCAGCGCTTCCGCCACCACTCATGCAAGTACTATTCAATCCACCTATTTTGCTCCCTTTCTAGCCCATGCTCCAATGGAACCACTTAATTGCACTGCCTGGGTACAGCATGATCAGGTTGAAGTATGGGTTGGGACGCAAGCACAGGGACCTAATCAACAAATGATTAGTGAATTAACTGGTATACCAACTAAAAAAGTAAATATCTATACACAATATTTAGGTGGTGGATTTGGACGACGCTTTGCTCCTGATTTTGTAATGGAAGCGGTACAGCTTTCAAAACAAATTTTAACCCCTGTTAAAGTGGTCTATGATCGAACTGATGATTTAACTCAATACTATTATCGTCCTACAGCCTTATGTCAGCTGCAAGGAAGTATTGATAACAATGGCATGATTTCAGAAATAAAAGCAATCACTGCAACCGATTCTATTGCCGAGGGAACTGGCTTTGAAAAAGCATTAATTAAAGAGGGAGTTGATCAAACCTCTGTTGAAGGCTTGCATGATATTCCATACCTCATTCCTAATTTCAATGTAAAGTGGGCAGATTTGCATTCAGGTGTCAGAACCTGGTTTTGGCGCTCGGTAGGTCATTCACAAAATTCATTTTTCAGTGAATGTTTTATAGATGAACTTGCCTATCAAGCAAAAACTGACCCACTTGAATTTCGTCTTAAACATTTAAAACATACTCCCAAACATTACGCTGTACTAAAGCTATTACAAGATAAATCAAACTGGAGCAGCACTCTTGCTACAGGTCATGCTCGTGGCGTTGCAATTGTCGAGTCTTTTGGTAGTGTGGTAGCACAAATGGTCGAATTATCGCTTGTTGACAACAAACCCAAATTACATAAAGTTGTTATTGCTGCAGATGTGGGTACTGTTGTAAATCCAGACAATGTTAAAGCACAACTTGAAGGGGCAATGATTTTTGGACTTTCTGCAGCATTGTATGGTGAGGTAACTTTCCAAAACGGTCATCCTCAAGTCATCAATTTCAATAACTATCCAGTTGCAAGAATGGATGAAGTGCCACCTGTTGAGGTATTTTTAATTGACACCCAAGATAATCCAGGTGGAGTAGGTGAACCTGGTACCCCACCGATTGCTCCTGCCTTGTGCAATGCTCTGTATGTGCTTACAAAACAACGTATTTATCAACTTCCTGTAATCAAGGTCTGATATAGCCCATGAGAAAGACCATACTTGATTTATATTCCATGGCCAGTAAAGGCGAAAAAATTGCCATGTTAACTTGCTATGATTCAAGTTTTGCACGAGTCCTAGAACAGCAAGGTATAGATGCTATTTTAATTGGTGATTCCTTAGGTATGGTTGTACAAGGACACGACTCACCCGTGCCTGTTACACTTGATGATATTGTTTATCATACTCAATGTGTCTGTCGTGGCTCAAAAAATGCCTTTATTTTGTCTGATATGCCATTTGGGAGCTCGCAAGTTTCTCCACAAGAGACATTTAAAAATGCAGTAAAATTGATACAAGCAGGCGCACAAATGGTAAAAATTGAAGGCGGTATGGAAATGTGTGATACCGTTCAATTTTTAGTAAAACGTGGTATTCCTGTTTGCGCCCATATTGGCCTCACGCCACAATCTGTAAACCAAGTTGGTGGCTTTAAAGTTCAAGGCCGCGCCGAGAAAGAAGCTCAATATATCCTTCACTCTGCAAAGTTACTAGAAGAAGCGGGGGCGTCACTTTTACTTATTGAAGCTGTTCCATACTCTTTAGCCAATCAATTATGTGAACACGTGTCAATTCCCACGATTGGTATTGGCGCAAGTCCACAATGTAGTGGACAGGTTTTAGTTATTTATGACATGCTGGGGCTTGGTGCTTATATTCCACCACGTTTTGTAAAAGCCTTCATCAAAGAAACAGGCTCGATTGAAGAGGCGGTAAAACTATATGTTAATGAAGTAAAATCTTCCCAATTTCCTGCTCTCGAGCATTGTTATAACTAATATGCCTAATCGCTTTATTCTCATATTTATGGCTCTTTTATTATGGAACCATACAGTTTCAGCTAACGAAATTCTGAATATCAATTTGTCACAAGCAATGCAAATGGCTGTAGAAAATCATTCACAAAGTCAGATTGCACAGGCCATGATTGATGAATCACTCGCCAATCAACAATTACAACGTTCTAGTCTATTGCCTAATTTGTCTTTGTCAGCATATCAACTAAGACAAAATGTTAACTTAAGAGCCCAAGGATTTAGCCTACCAGGCTTTCCAGTGTTAATTGGCCCTTTTAATAGTTTTGCAAGTAGTGTGGAGTTATCACAAAAAATATTTGATTTATCATTGTGGAATGATCTTAAGGCGTCTCAATGGTTTACCAAACAAACAGAACTTAAAGCTGAAGCTACCTTTCAACAGATAGCGGCAAATGCGGCCTTTGCATACATTAATTTATTAAGAGCTAAAGAAGAATTAAAAACAGCCCAAGCCAATTTACATTTAGCTCAAGAATTAGAACAGTTAACACGCGATCAGAAAAGACAAGGTATTAGTACAGGTGTTGATGTAGTACGTGCTCAAACACAGACCACACAATATCAATATAATTTAAGAGCGTCACAATCCCTCGTCGATGACAGCCAAACTAAACTTAAACGAGCTTTGGGAATTGCATTAGAGACTAACTTAAACTTAACTGATACCTTATCAGTTACGACTATTCCTATCCCTGGCCTTGAGCGTGCTATTAACGATGCTGAGGTATCAAGACCAGAAATATTAGCTAATGAGGCATTAATAAGCGCCCGTGCTAGTTCATTACAGGCAAGAAAAGATGCCTATCTTCCCTCTATTGGCGTTCAAGGTGCGATTGGACCTTCGGGGGTAACGCCTGTCATTAATGATTACCATGTTTATAGTATTGGCGTTTATTTATCAATGCCCTTATGGAATGGTGGCGCAACCCAAGCTGAAGAAAACATCGCTTTTAGTCAACTACATCAAGCGAAATTACAATTGGTTGATACCAAAGCACAAGTTGATGAGGATGTCAGAGTGTCTTTCAACGCATTACAAACCACTATTGACGAGGTACACCATGCCCAAAAAAATCTTGAGTTAGCGACAACACTAATGAATCAAGCCAGTGATCGATATAAAAATGGGGTAGCAGATAATTTAGAAGTAGTCGATGCTCAAACCACCCTAGCTCAAGCTAGAACGCAGTTTAATAACGCTATAGCCAGTCAACATATTGCCTGGATAAATTTTGATCTCGCGCGCGGTAAAATTAAATATTCGGATAATAATAAAGGAATCATCAAACATGAGTGATTCAACTAATAGTGATAAGACAACTGCCATTCCTTTATTTAAACAAGCACAATTTAAACGGCTTGTTCTAATACTATCGTTGTCTATTTTTATTATTTTGTTTATCGCTTGGATATATAACCACAATCGTGAATCTACTGATGATGCCTTTATTGAAGCTAATGTTGTACAGATCTCACCCCATATTAACGGTTATGTTTTACAAGTCAAAGTAAATGATAATCAATGGGTAAAACAAGGTGATCTGTTAGCAGAAATTGATCCCCGAGACTTTCAAGTACAAGTTGATCAAGCCAAAGCAAATTTGGATGCCGCTATCGCTCGCCACGGTGCATCAGTTCATGATGTAACACTAACTGAAGAGACAACTGCAGCTATTATTAGCCAAGCAAAAAATAACTATCTCTCGGCAAAAGCCCTTGCACAACAGGCTCAATCTCTTGTTACTGCTGCTGAAGCTCAGTCAAAACTGGCTGCGGCTGATTTAATCCGTTATCAAGCACTTTTTGATAAAGATGAGATTTCACGACAACGTCTAGATCAAGTAACCGCAAATAAAATTGCCGCTTCTGCGAATCTTGAGGCGCAAAAAAGAGCTTATCTATCAGCTAAAGCCGCTGTTGAAGTGGCTTTGGCTAAATTAAACGAAGCTCAAACTGCACCAAAACAAGTGGCAGTCAAGAAAGATCAGGCTAAAGGAGGGCAGGCGACTGTTGAAGAGGCGCAAGCTAATTTAAAAGCAGCAGAGCTTAATCTATCTTATACCAAGTTAATTGCTCCAGTTTCTGGGCATATTGTCAGGAAAAATTTATCGATTGGCCAATTGGTTGCACCAGGCACCGCCTTACTGGGAATTGTGTATGATGCACCGTGGGTAATCGCTAATTTCAAAGAAACACAACTGACCAAAATGCATCCAGGTGAGAAAGTACTCATTAAAGTTGATGCCTTTCCATCTCATGAATTTCATGGTCATATTGATAGTATTCAAAATGGTACTGGATCACGATTTAGTCTTTTACCACCAGAGAATGCCACTGGAAACTACGTCAAAATAGTACAACGTGTACCAGTAAAAATTGTTTTCGACGAGCCTATTAATTCCTTGAGTCATCTCGCTCCTGGTATGTCTGTGACGCCTACCGTATATCTCGATGACAACACTCGTCTCTAAAGATAGCAACCAATCCAATACCATTAATCCCTGGTTAGTGGCAGTAACAGTTGCTCTCACTACATTCATGGAGGTACTTGATATTTCTATTGCTAATGTGTCGTTAAGACATATTGCTGGAGATCTTGCAGCAGGACAGGATGAATCTACCTGGATCCTAACTTCTTATCTTGTATCAAATGCCATTATTCTTCCTATGAGTGGTTGGTTATCTAATCTAATGGGTAGAAGACGATTTTATTTAATTTGTGTTGCTTTATTTACCGTCAGTTCACTGTTATGTGGAATTGCGCCAAACTTATTTGCACTCATATTTTTTAGAACTCTACAAGGTATTGGTGGCGGTGGACTACAGCCTTCATCACAGGCCATCTTATCTGATACTTTCCCACCTCATCAACGTGGAATGGCTTTTGCAGTTTACGGGATCACAACAGTTATGGCTCCTGCTATAGGACCCACGGTGGGAGGTTGGATTACCGACACCTTTACATGGCGTTGGATCTTTTTAATTAATGTACCCATTGGCATTATTTCCTTTTATCTTACTCAACTATGGGTTCACGATCCGCCACATTTTAATGAAAGACGAAAAGCATTATTAGCAAGTACATTTAAGATTGATTCAATTGGCTTTGTTTTAATGGCGCTTGGTTTTGGTTGTCTTCAAATTGTCTTAGATAAAGGTGAGCAAGATGATTGGTTCGGATCAAACTTCATTATTTTATTAACGTCAATTTCAGTTGTAACCTTGCTCATTTTGCCCTTTTGGGAATTACGCCAAAAAAATCCAATGATGGATTTTACGTTACTTATGGAAAGAAACTTTTTAATCAGTAATATTTTGATTTTTATGCTGGGATTTGTATTGTTTTCCAGTACATTATTGCTACCTCTTTTTGTGCAAATATTAATGGGCTATTCAGCCACTGATGCGGGGATGTTATTGTCGCCAGGTGGTTTTGCCGTATTATTATTCATGCCACTTATTGGCTATTTGATAAACAAAACTGATGTTAGAAAACTCATTTTAATTGGTTTGGTATTAAATATATTTTCATTAGTCATGTTTTCTCGCTTAGATATGCAAACAGATTACGCTACCATGGCTCTGCTGAGAATCGTTCAGGGAATTGGCTTGGGTTTTTTATTTGTACCAATAAACACCGCCGCATTTGCAGAAATCCCTCTTGTTAAGAGCAGTAGTGCTTCAGCTATGATTAATTTATCAAGAAATCTGGGAGGAAGTTTTGGGATAGCCTTAGTTCAAACTTGGCTGACTGAAGGCAGTCAAGTACATTTAAATTATCTCGTAGGGCACCTTGATCCTTATCATCATTTGTATGAATCACAAGTTACTCATTTACAATCACTCATTCAACAATATGGGTTAATGTCTTTTAATTTAAACCAAACTGCAAATGCGATTGTATTTAATTTAGCCTACCAACAAGCGCAGTTATTGGCTTTTTTAGATAACTTTAAACGCTTGGCAATACTGTTTATGTTAATGATACCTGCGGTTTTTTTATTAAGAAAAAGAGACCACTCTAAGAAGTAAAACTAATTCCAGGTAGTGTTAATTGTTTAACAGCTTGTTTTATCACTTCCAACACGGCCTCTCTTGGATAACCCTTTCTAAAAGCCAAACCTACCTCACGATTCGGTACGGGAGCATTAAATTGTACAATTCGTATTAAGTCAGTCTGATAGAGTTCACGATTTGCTGAGCTTGGTAAAACACTAATTCCTAATCCTGAGGCAACCATATTTCTGATGGTTTCAAGACTGTTACCTTGCTGGATATGCGCACCATGGCCAGTTAAATCTGGACATAATTTGAGGATTTTAGCGCTAAAGCAGTGTATTGAGGATAATAAAAGTACTTTTTCTTGCGCTAGTTCTACAGGATCAATATGAGTACGTTGTGCCCATGGATGGTTTTTAGGCACAATTACATCAAATGTTTCTTGATATAAAGGGATTGTGTCAATTCCTGGCATATCAAAGGGCAGAGCAACAATGGCAACATCAATACTGCCTTGCTTTAACCAATCGGCCATTTTGTCTGTAGTGTTTTCCTCAACACTAATTGGCATTAGAGGAGCTAACTGATGTAAGGGACTAATTAAATCAGGTATTAGATAAGGACCAATTGTATATATAACGCCAAGTTTTACCTGACCAACTAAAGGGTCTTGGGATTGTTTAGATAATAGCTTTAATTTATCAATTTCCTCAAGTATTGTTACTGCTTGGGCAATAATCGTTATCCCAATCGCTGTTAACGTGACCTGACTTTTACTTCTTTCAAATAGCTTTACTCCCAACTCTTCTTCTAATTTCTGAATGGCAGTGGACAGGGCAGGTTGACTGACAAAACATTTTTCTGCTGCTTTTCTAAAGTTTCTTTCTTGAGCAACTGCCACAGAAAATCGTAACTCATTGATATTCATTAGTTTTAAACCTGAATTTATGGCTGATAAATTTTAACTATCAGAAAAATAGGAACAATCAATTAGATTTATTTTACATCCATGAGTAAAGTAAACACAACACCTACTGAATAACTTGTTAACTAACTAGGAGATTATTATGTTTGTATCCCATGAAGGAAAAAAAGTACCCTCAGTCACCTTTCCAATACGTGTTGGCAATGAGTGGAAACAAATTCAATCAGATGAAATTTTTAACCATCGCACAGTGGTTGTATTTTCTTTACCAGGCGCCTTTACCCCTACTTGCTCTTCCACCCATTTACCTCGTTATAACGAATTGGCTAGCGCATTTTTTAAGGAAGGGGTAGATGAAATTGTCTGTATTTCTGTTAATGACACTTTTGTTATGAATGAGTGGGCAAAAGATCAAGAAGCAGAACATATTACTATGATTCCTGACGGAAATGGGACATTCACGTCTGCAATGAATATGTTAGTAGATAAAAGTACCATTGGATTTGGAATGCGATCATGGCGTTACTCGATGTTAGTAAAAAACGGTGTGGTGGTAAAACAATTTATAGAACCCGATAAAGAAGGGGATCCTTTTGAAGTGTCAGATGCTGATACCATGTTGAACTACATAAATCCACAAGCTAAAAAACCTGATCAAGTCGCTATATTAACTCGTGAAGGGTGTCCACATTGCATTAAAGCAAAGGCGATCTTAAAAGAACAAGGATATAACTACGCGGAAATAGTGTTACCAGTTGCAATACGATCAAAAACCATCGGTGCTATTACTCAGCGAGGTACAGTCCCTCAAGTATTTATAAATGGGTTACATATTGGCGGTGCGGATGAATTAGAAAATTGGGTTAAATCAAATCCTAGTCACGCTCAATAAGTTAATACTACTGGAGTAAATCATGAGAAAAATCACTACTGATAACGTTATTATTGGTGCAGGAACGGCAGGTCTTGCTGCCTATCGTGCTATTAAATCAGCAAACCAAGAGGCCATATTGATTGAAGGCGGGTCATATGGTACTACCTGCGCGAGAGTAGGGTGTATGCCAAGCAAGCTGTTAATCGCCGCAGCTGAAGCGCATCATACACAGAGTCGTTTTTCTCAATTTGGTATCGAAATCAACGTACCTACCACTGTAAATGGGAAAAAAGTGATGGCAAGGGTAACAACTGAACGTGATCGATTTGTAGGGTTTGTATTAGAAGGAGTCGACGCAATCCCGAAGGAAGATAAAATTGTAGGTTACGCTCGCTTTATCCATCCTCATCAATTAATGGTTGACGATCACACAGAGATTACGTTTAACAAAGCAATTATTGCAACGGGTTCGTCACCTGTAATTCCACCTTTTTTACAAGAACTGGGTGAGCGCGTCATTGTTAATGATGATATTTTTTCATGGCAAGATTTACCCCGGTCAGTGGCTGTGTTTGGTCCTGGTGTTATCGGTTTGGAATTAGGTCAGGCTTTACACCGTTTAAATGTAAATGTCTCTCTTTTTGGACGCGACAATCATATTGGACCGATTAGTGATCCAGTCGTTAAAAATGAAGCGCTTACTATTTTTAAAGACGAAATGAACTATATACCAGATGCACAAGATATAAAGGTTGTACGACATGCTGATAAAGTACACATTTATTTCACTACATCAGACAATACTCAACAAAAAATAATTACAGTTGATTATGTGGTTGCCGCCACAGGTAGAACACCTAATGTCAGTCAACTTAATTTACCAGCACTTAATATAGAACTTGATCAACGAGGAGTACCTCTTTTTGACCGTCACACCATGCAATGCGGTAATAGTCATATTTTTATTGCAGGGGATGCTAATCATAACGTTCCACTTTTGCATGAAGCTGCTGATGAAGGAAAAATTGCTGGAGAGAATGCTATATCGTATCCCAATATTGAAAAAAAATTGCGTCGTAGCGCAATTGGTGTGGTATTTTCAGATCCACAAATTGCAATAATTGGACAACGCTTCGCTGATATCAAAAGGGACCAGATAGTTATTGGTGAAGTTAATTTTGGCAATCAGGGTCGCAGTAGGGTAATGCTAAAAAACAAAGGAATTTTGCGCGTGTATGCCGATAAGTTAACTGGTAGATTATTGGGTGCTGAAATGATTGGACCTGATGCTGAGCACTTAGCTCACCTCTTATCCTGGGTACATCAATTGAATTTGAGTGTTAATGAAATATTGGCTTTACCTTTTTATCATCCAGTCATTGAGGAAGGTTTACGCACTGCATTACGTGACGCCCAAGAGAAAATTAATACCCTATCACATTCGCAAATTGCAGCTTAACTTTAATAATCCTCCTCTTGTGGTGAGTTTCAAGAGGAGGGGTTAGGAAAGCGTTGATAACGCTTCAAGTTCAGCATCACTATACAATCGAGAACGAGTAATAAACCTCATACCAGTTGGTCTTTCTAGGGAAAACATACCACCATTACCCTTAATTGCATCAATAATTAAGTGAGTATGTTGCCAATATTCAAATTGACTTCGATGCATGTAAAAAGGAATACCACCAATTTCACCTAATTTTATATCTGAGTCACCCACTAAAAATTCACTTTGTGGAAAAATCATAGGAGCACTACCATCACAACATCCACCAGATTGATGAAATAGCAATTCATTACCGTGTACTTTTTTCAACTCTTCAATCACAGATAAAGCTGCCTCAGTAGCAGATACTCTTGATACATCACTCATCTTTACACCTTTCTCTAAAGGAATAAGAAAGGAGCGTAAGAGAACGCTCCTTTTTAAGGATTAAATTAGAAAAAGCCTAACGCATTTGGTGAATAGGAAACCAAGAGGTTTTTGGTTTGTTGGTAATGATCCAACATCATTTTATGGTTTTCTCGGCCAATTCCAGACTGCTTATAACCACCAAAAGCGGCATGTGCTGGGTATAAATGATAACAATTAGTCCATACTCGACCAGCCTTGATTGCACGACCCATTCTAAAGGCGGTATTACCATCACGACTCCATACACCAGCCCCTAAGCCGTATAATGTGTCATTCGCAATCTGCAATGCCTCAGCTTCATCTTTAAATGTAGTCACAGACAAAACAGGACCAAAGATTTCTTCCTGGAATAGACGCATTTTATTATGTCCCTTAAAGACAGTGGGCTTCACATAAAAACCCGATGATAAATCTCCCTCATGGTGTTGTTGTTCACCACCGATTAGACATTGAGCGCCTTCCGTTTTTCCTAATGAAATGTAGGATAAGATTTTCTCAAGCTGTTCACTGGATGCTTGTGCACCGATCATTGTAGAGGGGTCTAATGGATTACCCATTTTGATAGCAGCCACACGTTTTACAGTGCGCTCAATAAATTTATCATAAATAGATTCCTGTATTAAAGCACGAGAAGGGCATGTACAGACTTCGCCTTGATTTAAAGCGAACATGGCGAAACCTTCTAAGCATTTATCAAAAAAGGCATCGTCTTTGTCCATAATATCGGCAAAAAACACATTAGGGCTTTTGCCTCCTAACTCTAAAGTAACAGGAATAAGATTTTGTGATGCATATTGCATAATGAGTCGACCCGTAGTGGTTTCACCAGTGAAGGCGATTTTTGCAATACGTGGGTTAGAGGCCAAAGGTTTTCCTGCCTCTAAACCATATCCATTTACAATATTGAGTACACCTGGTGGTAATAAATCAGCGATTAATTCCATTACTACTAGTATTGATGCAGGAGTTTGCTCTGCAGGTTTAATGACCACGCAATTCCCAGCTGCCAGTGCCGGTGCTAACTTCCAAGCAGCCATAAGAATTGGGAAGTTCCATGGGATGATTTGGCCAACAACACCTAATGGCTCTTTAAAGTGATAGGCGTATGTCTCGTGATCTATTTCAGAAATCCCACCTTCTTCACTTCTTACACAACTCGCAAAATAGCGAAAGTGGTCAATAGTAAGAGGGATATCTGCTGCCATAGTCTCACGTATCGGCTTACCGTTATCCAAAGTTTCCGCAGTGGCTATTGTTTTTAGATTTTGCTCAATTCGATCAGCAATTTTTAATAATATATTTGCTCGATCAGTGGTCGATGTCTTACCCCAAGCATCTTTTGCCTTATGTGCTGCATCCAAAGCCAGCTCAATATCTTTACTATTAGATCGAGGGATATCACATAAATGCTGGTTAGTAATGGGAGTAATATTTGAAAAATATTGACCATCTACAGGTGAAACCCATTGGCCACCAATAAAGTTTTCGTAACGAGCTTTAAAGGGATTATCAACTGTGATGCCGTTTATTGTTATTTGAGACATGCTTTCCTCCTTGTGGTAAAAAATAGTCTGTGTTTTTAATACCTTATAATTATTTATTTATTCTTTTTTATACTTATTTTCCATCATACATTGAGTTAAACTAATAGATTATGTCAATTTATTGCTCAATTGTATGAAAGAACATCACATTGCAGTCATTCCTGGCGACGGTATTGGCCAAGAGGTCATGCCTGAGGGATTAAATGCCGTTTCAAAAGCAGCCAAACTCCATCAAATAAATATAAAATTTACACCTTTTGATTGGGCCTGCCAAGAGTACTATTCTAAACATGGCAAGATGATGCCTGATCATTGGAAGAGTGAACTAGAAACAGTTGAGGCAATTTATTTTGGTGCTGTAGGATGGCCTGCTGTTGTACCAGACCATGTTTCTTTATGGGGCTCATTAATCCAATTTCGTCGTGAATTTGATCAGTATATTAATTTACGCCCAGTAAGGCTTATGCCAGGGATTACATCACCCTTAGCAGGGAAAAAACCCGGAGATATCGATTTTTGGGTAGTTAGAGAAAATACTGAGGGCGAATATTCATCCATTGGTGGCATTATGTTCCCCAATACAGACAGGGAGGTTGTTGTTCAAGAGTCCGTCTTTTCAAGACATGGTGTGGATAGAGTGTTGAAATTCGCCTTTGAACTCGCGCAACGTACTCCCAAAAAACATCTAACCTCAGCAACTAAATCCAATGGTATATCAATCAGCATGCCTTATTGGGATCAACGTGTAGAGGAAATAGCTAAACATTATCCTGATATTAAGTGGGATAAATATCACATAGATATTTTGACAGCACGCTTTGTGCTAAGTCCTGAGCGCTTTAATGTAGTGGTTGCATCAAACCTCTTTGGAGATATTCTGTCCGATCTTGGTCCCGCCTGCACAGGTACAATTGGTATTGCTCCATCTGCAAGCCTAAATCCTGAGCGACAATTTCCGTCTTTATTTGAACCCGTTCACGGATCAGCTCCTGATATATTTGGACTGGGTATAGCAAATCCTGTTGCCATGATTTGGTCAGGTGCGCTTATGCTAGACTTTTTAGGCTCTGAGCAACGTTATAAAAATGCACACGACTCTATTATGCGTGCAATTGAAAAGGTTTTGCTAAGTGGTCCCAAAACACCAGATTTAGGCGGTAATGCCACAACCCATCAAATGGGGCAAGCAATCGTTGATGCAATAGAATAAAACTCTTCAGGAAAACTATGTCTAAAAATCTAGTAATTAAACGAGTGGCTGTGTTAGGCGCTGGAGTAATGGGGGCGCAAATTGCTGCACAGTGTTGCAACCTCAATATTCCGGTATATTTATTTGATCTGGCAAGTAATACATCCAATAATAAAAATGACATTACGATTAAAGCAATAGAGCATCTAAAGAAAATCAAACCAACTCCTTTAGGAGATAACACAGTTACACAATTTATTACGCCATTGAATTATGAGGATCATGCTCACTATCTCGCAGACTGTGATTTGGTCATTGAAGCAATTGGTGAAAAATTAGAATGGAAAATTAGTTTATATAAAACTGTTGTGCCACATTTAGCGCAACATGCTGTCCTTGCATCCAATACTTCAGGATTATCACTAACAACACTAGCTGATCAATTACCCATTGAAAGACGTGCTCGTTTCTGTGGTATTCACTTTTTTAATCCACCTCGCTATATGGATTTGGTTGAATTAATCGCTACCGATACAACAGATAGTACTTTGCTAGATGAACTCGAGACATTTATCACTACCTACTTAGGTAAATCAGTGGTTCGCGCAAAGGACACACCTAACTTTATAGCCAATAGAGTTGGTGTGGCTAATATGTTATTTACCTTAATTGAAGCAAAAAAATATAACCTTGCCATTGATATTGTTGATGATATTACTGGTAAAAAAATTGGTCGTGCGAGTTCTGCCACCTATCGGACAGCTGATGTAGTTGGTCTTGATACACTTATGCATGTTGTTAAAACGTTACAAGATTATTTACCAAATGATTCCTTTCATAGGCACTATGCTACGCCTGATTTAGTTGAAAAACTTATTACTAAAGGAGCGTTTGGCGCAAAATCAGGTGAAGGATTTTATAAAAAAGACGGAAAAGCTATTCTTAAGCTTGATCCTAATACAATGAATTATGTAGCAAGTGGCGATAAAGCCAATGATACTGTTCAAAAGATATTACAACTCACTTGGGTTGAGCGATTACATGCGGCTAAACACAGTGATGATCCTCAAGCTCAATTTATTTGGGCAATTTATAGGGATATATTCCATTATTGTGCTATTCATTTAAAAGATATTGCTGATACTGCACGAGATATCGACTTTGCTTTACGCTGGGGTTTTGGATGGAAAGAGGGTCCTTTTGAGATATGGCAACAAGCAGGTTGGCAAACAATAGCACAACTCATAAAAGAGGATATTGATTTGGGTACTGCTCTATCAAATGAGCCATTACCTGATTGGGTATTTGATGGTAGAGAAGGCGTGCATAAAGAGAATGAATCATGGAGTGCCCATCAAAATCGTTATGTACCTTATAGCCAGTTACCTGTTTATCAACGTCAATATTTCCCTGAAAAAGTGTCATCAAATATAAATAAATCCATTCAATTAGGTACTACTGTATTTGAAACTGATGAACTGAGAGCGTGGACTATTGATAATAATATTCTCATCGCCACACTAAAAACCAAAATGCATACCTTTAACACAGGGGCATTAGAGTCATTAGATAGAGCAGTGACTGAGGCTGAAGATAATTTTTCTGGGATGGTTATTTGGGCTCCAGAAACACCTTTTTCAGCAGGTGGGGATCTAAAAGGTTTTCTTGACGTCTTTTCATCACAGGGTACTGATGGATTAATGAGAGAAGAAAAAATCTTTCAACGAACCATGCAACATCTTCGCTATAGCACGATTCCAACTGTTGCAGCTGTGGCTGGTTACGCGCTCGGCGGTGGCTGTGAAACATTCTTACATGTTGATAGGCGAGTAGTTCATTTTGAGACCAATGTGGGACTGGTTGAGGTAAAAGTAGGATTATTACCAGGTGCAGGTGGCTTGACCACCCTGGCCAGACTATGTGGGGAAAAAGCACAACAACTAGGAAATGCAAGAGAATCACTACCACTTTTACAACAATTCTACAAACAAGTTATGTTTTCTCAGGTAACTAATAGTGCACGTGAAGCATGGCAGATGGGGTATTGTCAGAGTGGAGATATCTTAGTACCAAATGTAAAAGAGTTACTTTTTGTGGCTATAGAAAATGCTCAAGCCATGGCGAATAGCTGTTACCGCCCACCTATAAAATCCACCTTTCCTGCAATGGGTAAAGATGGATTAGCTGTATTGAGACAATTAATTATTCAATGGCAACAAGCAGGGCTGATGAGTGAACACGATGCCATTATTGGTGAAGCGGTAGCTCAAGTCATGTGTGGCGGAGAGGTCGATACTGGAAGCGCTATAAATGAAGACTGGTGTCTAAAATTAGAAAGAGAACACTTTGTTAGTCTAATGGGTTATGAAAAAACCAGAGACCGTATCAAAGCCATCCTAGAAACTGGAAAACCACTAAAAAACTAATATGAAAAACGATGTATTTGTAGTCGCAGCCAAACGTTCTGCTGTGGGTCGAGCACCTAAAGGACAATTGAGTTCTATTCGTGCAGACGATATTATTTCACAAGTAACAAAAGGGTTATTAAATAGTCTACCGCATTTTGATTACTCTACCATCAATGACCTCATCTTAGGTTGCGCTATGCCTGAGGGAGAGCAGGGATTAAATCTTGCACGGATTGTCTCATTAATGAGTGATCTACCAACTTCAGTTGCTGGGATGACACTCAACCGATTTTGTGCTTCAGGATTAAGCGCCATAGAATTAGCCTATCAAAAAATTGCAGTTGGTAGCGCTAAAATGATTTTAGCAGGGGGGGTTGAGTCAATGAGTCGTGTACCAATGGGAGGATTCCGCTCAACCTTAAATCCAGACTTTTTACTTGATCCAACAGGGAGAACATTGGCTTTAGGAATGGGGCAAACCGCAGAGAACTTGGCTAAACAGTGGCAAATTTCTCGAGATGAACAAGACCAATATGCTCTTACATCGCATCACAGAGCAGTTAATGCTCAACAGTTAGGTTACTTTGAAGAAGAAATCATTCCGCTGTCTGTACGACAACAACAATTAGATTTAGTCAATTTAACTTTGAGCAATGATAATCTGACCGTAACAAAAGATGAATGCCCACGTGCTGATTCAACTTTAGAAAGTTTATCTCGCCTTAAACCAGTATTCGATGTAAAGGGGAGCGTTACTGCTGGAAACAGTAGCCCGCTATCTGATGGGGCAGCAATGTTATTACTTGCCAATGAAACAGCTTTACAAGAGCATAACCTCACCCCTTTAGCGCGTATTATTGGCTTTCACACAACAGGAGTCCCTCCTCATATTATGGGTATTGGACCTGTGGAAGCTGTACCACCACTATTGCACCGTCATGGCATTAATCGTAATGAATTAGATTGGATTGAGCTGAATGAAGCTTTTGCAGCACAAGTATTAGCAGTCCAAAAAACCTGTCAATTTGATGCTGATAAACTCAATCCGCAAGGAAGCGCCATTGCATTGGGTCATCCACTTGGTGCTACAGGAGCAATAAGAGCAACATCTCTTATCCACGGATTAAGAAGGATTAAGGGACGCTATGGATTGGTAACGCTTTGTGTTGGCATGGGGCAGGGAATCGCTGCTTTATTTGAAAGAGTATAAACTTTGTATTATTTTTATAGAGATTGAAAGGTATGAAAATTCTTGTTCCTGTTAAACGCGTATTAGATTACAACATTAAACCAAGAGCAAAATCAGATGGTTCCGGTGTCGAACTCAGTGGTTTAAAAATGGCCATGAATCCATTTGATGAAATTGCACTGGAAGAGGCTGTTCGCTTAAAAGAAAAGAATATCGCCACAGAAGTCATCGCTGTAAGCTGTGGTCAAGTAAGTTCTCAAGATACGCTAAGAACCGCTCTTGCCCTCGGAGCTGATCGTGCCATTTTAATTGAAACTGAGCAAGATTTAGAACCCTTAGCTGTAGCCAAATGTTTAACTAAACTTATTAACAAAGAGCAACCTAATCTCGTTATTTGTGGCAAACAAGCAATTGACGATGATTCTAATCAAACAGGACAAATGTTGGCAGCATTACTAGGGTGGTCACAAGCAACGTTTGCATCTAATATTGAAGTAAAACAGGATCATCTTCATGTAACTAGAGAAATTGATGGTGGACTAGAAACTGTGCAGGTAACTCTTCCATCTGTAGTGACTACAGATTTAAGACTAAATGAACCACGTTTTGCTACCTTACCCAATATTATGAAGGCTAAGAAAAAACCACTAGAGTCTATCAGTGCTCAATCACTTGAAATTAATATATCACCAAAAATACGAGTTCTTAAAGTAAGAGAACCTGATCCACGTCCGGCAGGTATTAAAGTTGATAGTGTCGATACGCTCATTGATAAACTAAAAAATGACGCAAAAGTAATAGGTTAAGGAATAACATGACAAATTTAATTGTTGCAGAATTAGAAAAAAATAGTCTTAAAAGCTCAGTTAGACAACTGATTACAGCGGCTAATAAGTTACAAGGAGATAATCACTTGTTACTTATTGGTAACCAAATAAGTAATGCTTTAGCGCAAGCAAAACAACTACCCAATATAAAAAAGATCATTGTCGCAGAAGATCCAGTACTTGAAGACGAGTCGCCCGAAAAAATTACAGAAATCATTTTATCAATTGCTTCTAATTATTCTCATATCCTAGCCCCTGCCAGCGCTTTTGGAAAAAACTTTTTACCAAGAGTTGCAGCACGATTAGATATGACCCAAATCTCAGATGTCATTGCTATTGATGATGCTACTCATTTTAGCCGCCCTATATACGCAGGAAGTTTAATTGCTGATATTGAAGTCACTGAGGCAATCATTCCTCTAACAGTACGTATTAGTGCTTTTGATGCCGTTGTGGGTAATGAAGATAATCACGCTGAGATCACTCATTTAACGCTACCACCTCTACCTCAACTAAGCCAACGTGTTGCATTACAGTTACATGAATCAACACGTCCTAATCTTGATAATGCAAAAATTGTAGTATCAGGCGGGAGAGGGCTAGGTAGTGAGGAGAATTTTCATCAACTTTTAGAACCCCTAGCTGATAAACTAAGCGCCGCTTTAGGTGCGTCAAGGGCCGCTGTAGATCTAGGGTATGCACCTAATGATTACCAGGTAGGGCAAACAGGAAAAATTATAGCGCCACAACTCTATATTGCAGTAGGTATTTCAGGAGCAATACAGCATTTAGCTGGTATGAAAAATTCAAAATGTATTGTTGCTATTAACAAAGATCCTGATGCTGCTATTTTTTCTATAGCTGACTATAGTTTAGTTGGGGATTTGAACGAAGTGGTGCCAGAATTAACTAGTAAGCTCTAAAAAAACGCCCAGCATTGGGCGCTTTTTTTAGACAGATTGAAGGGGTATTTTTGCCCCTTTACGTTTAATCGTATTTTTTTCATCAACATAGACTAGTGCAGGCTCATGATTATCAATTTCAGCTTCGTCGTATTGTGCATAAGTAGCGATAATGAGAATGTCACCCACTTGCGCCTTCCTTGCTGCCGCTCCATTTACTGAAATCATTCCTGATCCACGCTGACCTCTAATAGCATAGGTTGTAAATCGATCACCATTGTTTACATTATAAATATCAATTTGTTGATATTCTCGAATATCCGCTGCGTCCAATAAATCCTCATCGATTGCACATGATCCCTCATAACCCAGCTCAGAATGAGTGACTGTTACACGATGTAATTTTGCTTTTAGCATAGTTCGCTGCATGCGTTATCTCCAAGTAAATTTAATGCATAGGTAAATTATACTACCAAACCCATTTTGCGTCGCAACAAGTAATATTGAGGAGTAGAATAGTCTATTTAATATAAGACTGCTTCTAAAATAATCATGATAGAGATTACTTTGAACGATACAGAACGAGAGGAATTGTCACAACATATACTATTGGCTTTAAACGAAGACATACGTAATGGTGATATAACTGCGACTCTCATTGATTCATTACAAGAATCAAAAGCGGAAATTATTACACGAGAAAAAGCGATTATTTGTGGTCAAGAGTGGGTTAACGCTGTATTTAAACACATTGACCCAAGTTGCAACCTACATTGGCTCGTTAAAGAAGGGGAGCAAGTTAATCCTAACCAATCTATTGTGACTATTACTGGCAAAGCAAGAGCATTACTTACCGCCGAAAGAACCGCACTAAATTATCTACAAACACTCTCTGCTGTAGCCACTAAAACTCATCAATATGTAGATGCCATAAAAGGTTACTCATGCTCTATTGTAGACACCAGAAAAACTATACCAGGACTACGATTGGCACAAAAATATGCAGTGAGAGTAGGGGGAGGAGTTAATCATCGTATCGGCTTATATGATGCGTTTTTAATTAAAGAAAATCATATATCAGCTGCTGGATCAATTACTGCGGCTTTTGCAAAAGCCAAACAACTCGTACAGGCTGATCAATGGATTGAAGTAGAAGTAGAAACACTTAATGAACTTAAAGAGGCCTTAAGTGCAGGGGTGAAAATGATTCTACTTGATAACATGTCTATTGATACAATCACCGATGCAGTAACACTAGCTCAAGGTCAAGCAACGCTAGAAATTTCCGGCGGAGTCACCATTGAAAATGTGAGAACCTATGCGGCAACAGGTGTTCAAAGAATTTCTATTGGTACGTTAACCAAAGATATTAAAGCTATTGATTTTTCTATGAGATTCAAATAAATGGACAAGCAAATAAAAGTTGATTACCACAATCCGATACGGATTAGTACAGAGCAAGCTTGGGCTAGAGTGTTAGAAGAGCCTGATCAAGGGCGTCGACTATGGCTTAAGGATTCTATTAAGAAAAAACTAAAAGAAGAAAATGCCTTACTTGTCTCTCACTATTATGTTCATCCTGATTTACAGGATTTAGCAATTGAAACTGGCGGGATAGTGGCAGATTCCTTAGAAATGGCACGTTTCGGGAAAAATAGCTCCGCATCAACATTAATTGTTGCTGGCGTTAAATTTATGGGGGAAACGGCTAAAATTCTATCGCCTAATAAAACCATTTTGATGCCTGATCTTGAAGCAAACTGCTCGTTGGATTTAGGTTGTTCATTAAACGACTTTATCAATACGACAGCCCATTATCCAGATCATGTAAAGGTTGTTTATGCCAATACAAGTGCTGCTGTTAAAGCGCATTCTGACTGGGTAGTAACATCAAGTTGTGCTGTAGATATTGTTAAGCATCTACGTGACCTTGGTAAATCAATATTCTGGGCACCAGACAAACATTTAGGGAATTATATAAAAGAACAAACTGGTGCCGATATGGTTCTATGGCAAGGTTCATGTATAGTTCATGATGAATTTAAAGCGTTTGAGTTGGAGCAACTTAAAAAAGAACTTCCTCAAGCAAAAATATTAGTTCATCCTGAATCACCAGCTGCGGTTATTGCTCTTGCAGATGTTGTGGGATCAACTTCTGCTATTCTCAAAGCTGCAAGAGAGCTACCAGCAAAAGAGTTTATTGTTGCAACTGACAACGGCATGATGCATCAATTACGTCTACAAAACCCTGATAAGATTTTCATAGAAGCGCCAACATCAGGGTCGAGTGCTACCTGTAAAAGCTGTGCTCATTGCCCTTGGATGGCCATGAATGGCTTAGATAATCTTTATCAATGTCTTATGACACGTAGTGGAGAGATTCAAGTTGATGAATCTTATTTATATAAGGCACAAATTCCAATTGAACGTATGTTAAGTTTTACTTCTCGACAAAACACTCCAACACCAGGAATTATTCCTGGCATTGGAGCCGCATAACTATAAGTGAGGGGTCAAAATAGTTGGCATTGCTTTGGGAAGTAACCCGGGATAGTCGCGACTAAAATGTAATCCGCGACTTTCCCGACGTAACTGTGCTGAGCGCACAATTAATCCCGATACTTGAACTAAATTTCTTAACTCAAGTAAATCACGAGTAACATGAAAATTAGCATAAAACTCTTTAATTTCTTCATGTAATAAATCCAATCGATGCTGCGCTCTTTCTAATCGTTTATCTGTTCTTACAATACCAACGTAATCCCACATAAAACGACGTAGTTCATCCCAGTTATGAGAAATAACAACTTCCTCATCAGCATCAGTCACCTGGCTCGCATCCCAAACAGGTAACTCTTCGACAATACTACCAGGATGAGATTCAATATATTGACTAGTAGCTGTAGCGATGACTACACACTCTAAGAGAGAATTGCTGGCTAAACGATTCGCACCATGTAAACCTGTATAAGCAGTTTCACCTACTGCATATAAATTTTCAAGGTCGGTACGACCAGATAAATCAGTCATTAATCCACCACAGGTGTAATGGGCAGCAGGAACGACTGGAATAGGTTCTTTAGCCATATCAATGCCTAAAGACAAACAACGCTCATAAATTGTAGGGAAGTGTTTAACTATAAAATCATGCCCCTTATGTGTAATATCTAAATAGACACAATCAAGACCATGTTTTTTCATTTCAAAATCAATGGCCCTTGCTACGATATCACGTGGAGCTAATTCAGCACGTGAATCATGATTTGGCATAAAACGATCACCGTTTGGTAAAAGTAACAAACCACCTTCACCGCGAACCGCCTCTGAGATCAAAAAAGATTTAGCATGTGGATGATATAAACAAGTGGGATGAAATTGTATAAATTCCATGTTTGCAACGCGACACCCTGCGCGCCAACCCGCTGCTATACCATCTCCAGTTGAGGTATCAGGATTGGTGGTATAGAGATAAACTTTACCAGCACCGCCTGTGGCCAAGATTGTGTGAGCTGCGGCAAATGTTTCAACCTCTCCAGTTAATTCATTATAAGCATAAATTCCGAGACAGCGTTGCCCCCCCAACTTTAATTTACGTGAAGTAATCAAATCAACAAGCATATGGTGATCAAACAAAGTAATGTTTGGATGGTCTTTTAATTGTGGATAGAGTTGGTTTTGAACAGCTGCGCCAGTGGCATCGGCCGCATGAACTATGCGTCTATGACTGTGTCCGCCCTCTCGGGTAAGATGTAATTGACCTTGCTGTTCGGTAAAAGGGACACCTTGGTGAGTTAACCAGTTAATCGCTTCAGGAGCATGTTCAACAATAAACGTGGTGGCTTCAATATCACACAATCCCGCACCAGCTTCTAATGTATCTTTAACGTGAGATTCAAAACTGTCTCCATCTCCCATTACAGCAGCTATACCGCCTTGGGCCCATCTACTAGCTCCATCTTCTAAATCACGTTTAGTAATCACTGCCACACGATGGGTATCGGCTAATTTTAAAGCGGCTGTAGCACCGGCTAAACCACTGCCGATAATAATCACATCAAACTTTTTCAACATAGCGCCTTTACTGTCATTTGTCATTTACAAAATTCCTAGTGTAGGGGGATTAATCATTAACCACAAGATGTTAAATCGATTCACATGAATTAAGTCTTATGTAATATATAAATGTATACATCGATTAATTAGCATGTGATAAGTTAAGTTACCTAGATAAAACAACGTAAATATGGATATTTTTTCACCACACCTTCTTATTATTGAAGATGATGTTGTTTGGCAAAAATCAATTTATACCACTTTTACAAATATTGGTTGGCATGTAAGCTCCAGTTATGACCTACAGAGTAGTAAAAAAATCCTCAAAACAGAAAAAATTGATTTGTGTTTAATTGATGTTGAATTAAACAATAACTGTGGGTCACACATACTTAATTTTATTACTCAACAATATCCTAACTTATACATCATTGTTCTATCAGAAAAAGACAGTGATCAAGACAGAATATATGGGTTAGAAATGGGGGCAAGAGATTACTTAAGTAAATCAATTACACTCAATGAATTGGTTTTAAGACTCAATCGCTGCGTTACTAGTATTAAACGTACTAAAGAGTTCCTATTTGAATATGACAAAATCGTATTTGGAGAGTTTATCTATAATCAAAAAAACCATGAATTATGCTTCAAACAAGAACACATTCACCTAACAGATAATGAGAACCAAGTTCTCTATTATTTTTTGACTAGCCATCTTGGTAAATTAAGAAGAGAATTTATTAGTGAAGATATATTAAAAAAACAATGGCAACCTCAAGATCGCGGTGTAGATATGTTAATCAGTCACCTACGACAAAAATTACGCCAACACTCAAAACAAATAACAATCAAACCATTAAGAGGAGTAGGGTATCAATTAGTCTTAACTTAACCAAATAACGTTTCTTTAAGTACGCGATGAAGGTACTGACCATAGCCGTTCTTACTCATAGAATTGGCCATTTTTTCTAATTGTTCTGCACTAATCAATCCTCTGCGATAGGCAATTTCCTCAGGACAGGCAATTTTTAATCCTTGTCTTTTTTCTATTGTTTGAATGTACTGTGAAGCTTCTAATAGTGACTCATGGGTTCCTGTATCAAGCCAAGCGAAGCCTCGACCCATTAATTCCACATGAAGTGCATGTTGCTCAAGATACAATTTATTCAAATCTGTAATCTCTAATTCACCGCGTGGTGAGGGTTGTAAGTTTGCCGCAAGTTCACAGACTTGATTATCATAAAAATAAAGCCCGGTTACTGCATAAGACGATTTTGGCTGTAGAGGTTTTTCTTCAATACCAATTACTTTCCCAAAACGATCAAATTCTGCTACGCCATAGCGTTCAGGATCTGAAACAGCATAAGCGAAAACCGAAGCGCCACTTTCTCTACGGTTAGCGTTTTCTAATAATTTAGAAAAGTCGTGCCCATAAAAAATATTGTCACCTAATACGAGTGCAGATGGGTGATTGTTTAAAAAAGATTTACCAATAATAAACGCCTGAGCCAATCCATCAGGAGAAGGTTGAACTGCATAACTTAAATGAATACCCCATTGACTGCCATCGCCTAATAACTCGTTAAATCGCGGTGTATCTTGAGGAGTACTTATGATTAATATGTCTGTAATCCCTGCAATCATCAGAGTGGATAAAGGATAATAAATCATCGGTTTATCATAAACTGGGAGTAGTTGCTTTGATATGGCACGGGTAACAGGGTAGAGTCGCGTCCCCGATCCACCTGCTAAGATTATTCCTTTTCTCATATATTATTTACTCTATCCTGATAGTTTTTTTCAAGCCAATGACGATATTGACCACTGAGAATATTCGCAACCCATTCTTCATGCTCCAAGTACCAGTTAATAGTTTTTTCAATACCTGTCTCAAAAGACTCTCTAGGGTGCCAATGTAATTCGTGCATGATTTTATTAGCATTGATAGCATAACGACGATCATGACCAGGTCGATCTTTAACAAATGTAATCAAAGAGGAGTAGGGTGATGCTGCTGGTTTTAGTTTATCTAATTGATGGCAAATAATTTCAACAATGTCGAGGTTGGTTTTTTCATTTAACCCACCTACATTATATGTTTCACCAATACGACCTTTTTCTAATACTGTCATGATGGCACGGCAGTGATCTTCAACGTACAACCAATCCCTAATATTTTTACCATCGCCATAAATAGGTAAAGGTTTACCTTGTAGTGCATGCGCAATCATTAAAGGAATTAATTTTTCAGGAAACTGGTAAGGGCCGTAATTATTAGAGCAATTAGTGGTTAATATAGGTAGACCATAAGTATGGTGCCAAGCACGTACTAAATGATCAGATGCCGCTTTACTTGCAGAATAAGGACTATTTGGAGCATAAGGTGTCGTTTCTGAAAAAGCTGGATCATGAGGTTCTAAGGTGCCAAATACTTCATCTGTAGAAACATGTAAAAAACGAAAACCTTCTTTTTCCTTATCGGATAAATACGCAAAAAAATGACGTGACTCTTCAAGCAAATTAAAGGTTGCTACAACATTGGTTTGAATAAAATCAGCTGGACCATGTATAGAACGATCAACATGCGATTCAGCGGCAAAATTTATAATTGCACGCGGTTTGAATTTGGCAAAGAGTTGAGCTAATAACTGTCTGTCACCCATGTCACCATGTACAAAATGGTAATTAGGGTGTTGATTGATAGCTAACAAATTATCCGGGTTACCCGCATAAGTCAGTTTATCTAAATTAATTACAGGTTCTTCATGCTCTTTGAGCCAAAGATGAATAAAATTCGAACCAATAAAGCCAGCACCACCAGTAACAAAGATCATAAGGGACTACTCACAATAATTAGGTATAAAACTAATAGCTAAGTATATCCTGAACAATAAGTTAACGGCAAAGGTAGGATTAGTTATTCACCGATATACATGCGTATAATTTATATTATGTAAAGTTAATTATGTATGTAAAATAATCCCTCAAATCCATAAAAACTTTTACAAAAACATGTGAATTTTTACAAGTGATTACTTATCTTAGTATTAAGATCATAGAGGAAAAACACATGAAAAAAACAATATTAATGACTGCATCAATCTGTTTAGTTAGTTGTGGTGGCGGATCCGGCAATGTTACATTCTGCGGGTATGATGCCTTTGGTAATCCTTATTACTGTAGCGTGCCGAATAATACACCTAGTAGTCCGCCGACTCCTGTTGCGTCTAACCTGACATTTCAAATTACACCTGCAATAACTGCCATTGCTACTCAATCCTTTAATTATTCAATAAGCGCAACTGACAACAATGGTAACAATTTTGTCTATACTTATAGTAGCGTCCCGCAATCGGGTACCACTACCTTTAATAATCAAACAGCTATTTCTGCCATTATCACCACCACCCTAACGGAAAATGGTTCAAATATCGCTTTATTTAATAATCAGACCACCAATACTCTTACTCGTTATTTTAATCCAAGTACCTACGAATTATTGGGTACAACAGGCTCTTATCCGGGAAGTTTTTCGACGGTAACGAGTACGACGCCATTACCTACCACTGGTCTTGTCGGCTATACGACGAACTATATTAGTGCTAATCTTTATAATGACTCACAACAAACGATCCCTGACGGTACACTCAATGAAACCTTTTCGTTAAACGCCAACACCGCCCAAACGGCTTATTTGTGTTACAACGACACACCTACTTTGACAACTCAAGGTAACACTGACGGTTTAACCAATGACAATCAAAATATTTGCTTTAGCATTAATTCGGCGGGCCAATTACTGGGTATGCAAGTTACCCTTCAAATCAATAACGCACCGTTAACTTTTTATTAAAAAAAGCGCGTATTTAACTTTAAATACGCGCTTTAACTAAGTGATTTAAATAAAAGTTATTTTACTACCTTCATCCATGGTGACTTACAGGATTGAACAGTTGGGTAATACTGATTACTGTCCGGACAATAATACTGAAATTGTGAAGGGGATGGCGTTGCATTTCCAGCTGGCGCTGGAGGTGGTGGTGCCATATTGCTTGAGGATGGAGCTTGCATAGGTGTCATTGGCGCATTAAGACCTGAATTGCCCGCAAGTCTCGTAACACGAGTGGTCCCGCCTCCACCTAATACCTGTACTCTTTCACCCACTTTAAACTGCTCATCTGCTCCTTGAGTTACTGCAATTACGTATCCGCTATCTAGACGAATAGTAATCTCAACGCCAGGTTTGGTTTCAACAGAACCTTCAACAGCGTTACCGGCAACCGCTCCTGCTAGAGCACCTAGTACTGTGGAAGCTGCATTACCATTACCCCCACCCAATGTACTACCCAGAGCAGCACCGGCAACTCCACCTCCAAGCGCTCCAACAATGCCAGGTTGATCGGATTGAATGCTTACTGAGCGAACGCTTTCAACGGTACCCAAACGTACTGACTGCTCACCTCTCACTTGAGAAGTTGTGTAGTCACCCCCCCCTACACCAGGCCCCGCACAACCTGCTAATACCAAGGCCATGGGAGCAGCAAGAATAAGAGAACGAGTAAATAAATTCATATAACCTCCAACGAATATGTGTTATTCGAGTATTATTTCATAAGTTTTGATATTTTCCAGTAAAACTGGTTCCAAATTAACAGTGTTTTACAATCTTTTTATTTAGTTTTCAAGGATAGCTATGGCTCAGTACGTATTTACAATGAATCGGGTAGGTAAGATTGTCCCACCTAAAAGACAAATCTTAAAAGATATTTCTTTAAGCTTTTTCCCAGGGGCCAAAATTGGTGTACTTGGTCTAAACGGTTCAGGTAAATCCACCCTACTTAAGATTATGGCAGGACTAGATAAAGAAATTGAAGGTGAGGCAATACCTATGCCCAATATTTCCATTGGCTATTTGTCTCAAGAGCCTCAAATTGATCCAGAATTAACCGTTCGCAAAGCGGTTGAGGAAGGATTGGGAGAAATAATCTCAGCAAAAGCTGAGTTAGAAAAAGTTTATGCAGCCTATGCAGAACCTGACGCTGATTTTGATCATTTAGCAGCTGAACAGGCAAGACTTGAGGCAATTTTAAGTGCATCAGACGGCCACAGTGCAGAATTGCAAATGGAAGTTGCTGCGGATGCGCTAAGGCTTCCTCCCTGGGATGCTAAAATTGGTCATTTATCTGGCGGTGAAAAAAGGCGGGTTGCCCTATGTCGACTCCTCATTTCAAAGCCTGATATGCTGCTATTAGATGAACCTACCAACCACTTAGATGCAGAGAGTGTTGATTGGCTAGAGCAATTTCTACATCGTTTCCCAGGGACTGTGGTTGCTGTTACCCATGATCGTTATTTTTTAGATAACGCAGCAGAATGGATTTTAGAACTAGATCGTGGTCAGGGAATTCCTTGGAAAGGAAATTATAGTAGTTGGCTTGAACAAAAAGAAGATCGTCTAAAACAAGAAGATGCTCAAGAATCTGCCAGACAAAAAGCGATTCAAAAAGAATTGGAGTGGGTTAGACAAAACCCAAAAGGACGACAAGCAAAGTCAAAGGCCAGGATTGCCCGATTTGATGAACTTAGCTCTCAAGAATATCAAAAACGCAATGAAACCCAAGAGATTTTTATACCCGTAGGTGAACGACTTGGTGATCAAGTTATTGAATTTAATAACGTCACAAAAGCCTTTGATAAAAAACTGCTGATGGAAAATGTCAGTTTTACAATTCCAGCTGGGGCTATTGTTGGCGTGATCGGTCCCAATGGTGCAGGTAAATCTACTTTATTTAAAATGATTACCGGTTTAGAAAAACCTGACAATGGTGACATTAAAGTAGGCTCAACCGTTAAACTGGCTTATGTAGATCAATCACGTGATATCCTTGATAACAAAAAAACTGTATGGGAAGAAATATCGGGCGGCGCAGACATACTAACAGTAGGTCGTTACGAAACTCCCTCACGTGCCTATATTGGACGTTTTAACTTTAAAGGTTCAGACCAACAAAAGATGGTAGGTAATCTTTCAGGAGGGGAACGAGGCCGTTTACATATGGCTAAAACCCTTATTCAAGGCGGTAATGTATTATTACTTGATGAACCTTCTAACGATCTTGATGTGGAAACCTTACGAGCTTTAGAGGATGCGCTTCTTGAATTTGCGGGGTCAGTGATTGTGATATCACACGATCGTTGGTTTTTGGATCGTATCGCCACACATATTCTTTCTTTCGAAGGAGACTCTCAAGTAGTCTTTTTTGCTGGTAATTACCAAGAATATGAAGAAGACAAAAAGAAACGCCTAGGTGACGAGGGAGCTAAACCTAAGCGCATTCGCTATAAACCGCTCATGAACTAACAACCTCAACTACCTGCAGGGCGAGGTTTATCCAGTATTCTATCTATTCCCCCTTAATTAGTTAAGAACTGATTAAGGGGAGATTAATTTGAATATTAGTTAGGTGATTCAAGTAAACCGATTAACTCTTCTGTTGAAATCGTGCTCACTTCACCCACCCCCTCTAACAAGCTATCTGCAAGATTTCGTTTGCGTTCGTGAAGTGCCACAATTTTTTCTTCGATCGTATCTTTGGTCACTAAACGATAAACAGTAACAGGTCGCGTTTGACCCATTCTATGGGCACGATCGGAAGCCTGATCTTCTACAGCAGGATTCCACCAAGGATCCATATGAATGACATAATCTGCAGCCGTTAGATTAAGCCCTACTCCTCCTGCCTTTAGACTAATAAGAAAAACATCACCCTCACCCTCTTGGAAGGCTTTAACGCGCTTCACCCTATCTTGGACGGGGGTACTACCATCCAAATATAAATAACTTACACCACATTCTTCCATGGCTTTTCTAATCAATCCTAAAAAGTCCACAAATTGGCTGAAAATAAGAGCGCGGTGACCGCTTTCTTTTAGCTCATCAATGATTTCAATTAAAGCATTAATTTTTACCGATTGCCAAGATAACTGAGGAAGGATCAAAGCGCCATGACAACATGCACGTCGCAATTTCATAATACCAGCCAATACTTTGATACGATTTGGCTGATCTTCACCCTGTGCTGTGACACTCTCAAGTGCCTCCTGACGTACCGCCTCGTACATCGAACGTTCGTCACTAGATAAATCCAATTTAAGTGTTACCTCAGTTCGTGGAGGCAATTCAGACAATACCTGAGATTTTGTTCTTCTTAATATAAACGGTTGAATCAAACGTCTTAAGCGCTCCCTAGCCTCTATATCGTTGTTTTTTTCTATAGGGTTAGCAAAGCGATCGGTAAAGGAATCAAGTGAGCCTAATAAACCTGGATTAATAAATCTAAACAAATTCCATAATTCTCCCAAATGGTTCTCAATTGGGGTACCTGTTGTAATTAACCTAAAATGAGCATTGAGCTTCATTGCAGCTTGCGAGCGTTTTGTTCCAGAATTTTTAATTGCTTGCGCTTCATCTAGAACAACTGTTGACCATTTTTTCTGAGCTAGGCTCTCCCCTTCTTGTTGGAAAAGTGTGTAACTCATAATGATTAAATCGCCAGGCCCTGCGTCAAGGTAAAATTTATCTTTTGACCCTGTTCCGAGCCAACGAATATTAAGCGTTGGAGCAAAGCGTTGCGCTTCACTTAACCAATTACCACATACAGAGGTTGGTGCTATAACAAGAGCCGGCCCTTCGCTCGCGCGATAAAGTAATAGAGTTAGCGTCTGCAATGTCTTGCCCAAGCCCATGTCATCAGCCAAACACGCTCCCGAGCCTGCTTTAGCGTGACGTGCCATCCATTCGAAACCAACCAGTTGGTAATCCCTTAACTCAGCTTGCAATGTGTCCGGTACCACAGGATGCCATGCAGTTAGACTCTCACGTTGCTCTAACAATGTACGCCAGCCCGTATCTGTTTGAGCATCTTCTATTTGATTGACTACATTAGACAATTCATTGGCAGCTAATGCGTGTATACGTATTTCATGAGTATCTTTTTCAGAAAGACTATCTAAATCTTTTACCCGTTTTAATAACTGTTCACTCAATGCAACGTATTGCCCATCTTTCAGCGGAATGAATCTATTTTCCTGTAATGTCGTTGCTTGTAATAATTCCTTGAGTTCAATAACGTTATCTTGGTCAATAACTAATTTTCCATTAACACCAAGCCAATCTCCTTGTGATGTGACATTAAGAGAAAGTTGGTTAGAATCAGCCTCACCCTTAATTTTAATTGTTTCACCTTCAGGCCAACGTATTTGTACACTGTCTTCTAATTCCTTTAACACTACCAATAATTCACAGGCTGCTGAGGGGTTATGAGTCACACCGGTGAACAGTGTATCTTCAATCTCTTTTAACCATGTTCTACATTTAGAAAATATGTATTCTGCTTCAGCTAACTCTTTGTGTAGATTTCGGTGTATTTGTTTTTTTTCACCTTCACAACTTTGTATGCTGTCAATAAACTCGAGCCCTAAACCAGGTGTGTACATCGCGCCCTTTTCACCATCAGGCATAACCACCATTTCGAAACCAAGGCCACTGGCAGAGGGGGATAAAAGTACATAAAGTTGAAAATGATCTGGTATTAAATTTACGTTACCACCGCCAATTTGAGAGCGAACTGTAAAACGCTTACTAAGAAGTTCAATAATACTTTTCACTCTTTCTTCGGTATTGTTAGGAATTAGCAAACCACTTTTATCAATAATTTTTAATAGCTTTTCATGATCTGGCTGTAATTCAATAATACGCAAACGATTTTTAGCCTCTCGAATAAGCTTATAACGCTCTCCTTCCTCAAAGTTTGGCGTTACGGATATGTTAATTTGATTACGATCAAATCGAATATCTATCTCAGGTAAACCCTTTGTTAAATTTACCTGTTCATTATTTTTATTGCTCCAAAACAATAAAGGATGTCCTACCAGCAAAGATAAAGCAGGTAGAAAATCCAGTTTCTTATCAGCCCCTTTAGCTGTAGTTTCTGTTACCCTGATCATTGCTATTACCGCACGATCTTGGTCAGATAAACCATCCAGTTCCTGCTGGGCAGTGAGTAAACGATTAATCGATACAGCTCGACTGCTTCCCCAAGCACCACTACCTACTCGTTTTTGTTCACGTGCCTCAATAAGACAACGAGTACCATTTTCCTGACAAGTTAAATGCCAAATAAAACGACTTGATTTAATATGAGCTGATGCGCCTCCTATTTCAGAACCAAGCTTCTCAAGAGCACTAAGCGCCCTCTCCCACATCGGCTGACGACGGATTGCATTCAATAACGACTTAGTACCTAGTTCATAATGTAACTTGTGTCCTTTATCACTATGGATATCAGAATCCATATAACCCAGTAACTCATTAGCCTCGGCAGCAACCCAACGATAGCCATTTTTTTCCGCTTTTATGGCCAAGTCCCTTAATCTTTCTCTGTCCAATAAATCTGCAGTACCGTCAATCCACCACATACCCATAGAATGGAATAACAGACCTAAGGAGTCTCGCTCAGCAATTTCAATACGCTCATCTGTATTTTTTGCAGCCATTGTCAAACTCGCTCTGGCCGCACGTCCTAGGGCAGCATAAACTGATAACAATGCGGACCCAGATTTCATTACTGCGGCTATGTGGCTAGTGGCCTTTTCAATTTTTTTTGGATCTGATGATGTAATTAGAGAAATAACATATGACGCACCTGCCAAACCAGCCATACCTAGTTTTCTTAAATCACTGTTTTTCTTAGGTTCCTTCAGATAAGCCTCAAACATATTTTGAGCGCTAACAAATTCCCCTTTGAGAACCAATGACAAACCCTCTACAGGTGTCGGAGCTTGAGGCGTCTTTTTTGATTTTGACAGGACAACTGCCTCATCGATGTGGCCTCGCAATACCATAGGTTCACACAAAACAGCCGAAAACCATGATCTTTGTTCATCTTTTGCATTTTTCGCACGATCTCTAAGCCAGGACAAGGGAGCAATACAGTTTTCAAGACGGCTTACACGAATTGCTAAAATGGTAGCTGCGATAGTCAACGAAATTTCATTAGGTAACGAATCAAAAAGATCAGGGTCAAAAGGATTATCAAATATATTTAGATAAGGATTTCTGTTACGCCATTCACTGGTAAAGTAACTTTGGATAGTTTGTGCAAGCTTTGAGAAATCATCATATTTCTCAGCATATAGAGCAAGCCTAAGATCTCTTACCCCTTCGCTAAATTGCCGGACAAAATAACCGTATTTATAGTCGGCGATTTTAAAAACCGACTTAATTACTGTGAAATAAGGCTCTTTATCTGGGTATTTTTTTAAAAAACGTAGAACTTTTTCAGCGCAGACCATCTCACAATACAACTTACTGGATTGTACTTGCACATAGCCAAGACTTATTAATTCATCAAGGTCCTTTTGAAATACTTCTTGTGAATACTCGTAAGCGTCATCTTGAATAGCGTAAAACTGTTGTATGCATTGGTATAGCTGAGATTTACTAATTTGCAAATAAGCCAGTGACAATAGTTGCAGAGTAACCAGCTGTTGCGACGACACCGCCAGATCTTTCGCTAGATCCTGATGTATTGGTTTTATTTGTAGTGAAGATGTCATTATTGATTGTGAAACTCAATTTATAATAGTTTTATTTGTAATTATATTAGTTTATCTTTAATTCTACGATTGATTTAGATTAAATGCCAAGTAAAAAAATATTAAAATATTTTCTTATTTTTACATTATAAATAAAGGAGTTAGGTAGAAAACCTTGGTTAACCTAGGTATGATTGTTTTATTGTTAGCAATCAAACTATTAATACGGATACAAAATTTTGTCTACACTACTCGAAATTGACGATTTGCATTTTAATTATGCAAATAGAAAGGTCCTACAAGGAATTAGTTTAACCATACCCGAAGGTAAGGTCAGTGCTATTTTAGGAACCAGTGGATGTGGTAAAACTACACTTTTAAAGCTAATAGGCGGTCAGCTTAAACCCAGTCAAGGTGCGGTTAAATATTATGGACGAGTTGTTCATGAAATGAATGATTCGGAACTCTACGCTATGCGTAGAGAAATGGGTATGATGTTTCAACAAGGCGGATTATTTAGTGACTTAACCGTTTTTGAAAATATTGCCTTTCCATTGAGAGAACATACAAGACTTCCTGAAAAAATGATTAGGGATCTTGTCTACATGAAACTTGAAGCAGTTGGTCTACGGGGTGCTAGAGACCTTTACCCTGCAGAATTATCAGGGGGCATGAATAGACGTGTATGCCTTGCCAGGGCAATTGCTATGGATCCTAATATTGCTATTTATGACGAACCCTTTGCTGGATTAGACCCTATTTCACTAAACGCTGTTGCTAAATTAGTTAGGCATTTAAACGATACCACCGGAATCACATCAATCGTTGTTACTTATGATGTAAGCGAAACACTAAAGGTTGTCGATTATATTTATTTAATCAGTGACGGACAATTAGTAGCATCAGGTGATCCGCAGAGTATGATTCACTCATCCAATCCCTATGCCCATCAATTTATCAATGCAGAAGCTGATGGTCCTGTACCCTTTCAAGTAACCCAATCAAAATTAGAAGTTGACTTTCGTTTACAGTCAATCAATATTTAAGGCTCGCTATGAAACCTGTTCTGTACCTCAAAACTCTCTCTACAAAAAGAAAAATTATTCTGAGTATCGTAATTCTCTTTGTAGTTTGGGGATATGTTCATCATAAAAGAAAATTAGCTAATGAAGCAGCACAGCAACATATCCGCCCTATTCCACCGGTAGTGGTTGCTAAAACAGTTCAACGGGACTTTCCTGTTTGGGTCACAGGGCTTGGTACTGTTACCCCAGTATACAACGTTACTATCCGCTCTCGCGTAGATGGAGAAATCGTAAAAATTTATTTTAAAGAGGGGGATATTGTTAAAAAAGGTGATCCCTTAATCGATATAGATCCACGACCCTACCAAGTACAATTAGAACAAGCTCAAGGTCAATTAGAGCATGATCAAGCACTACTAAATAACGCTAAGTTAGATTTAAAACGCTATACCGTACTCTCAGCAAAGGGTGCCATCCCCAAGCAACAGCTAGATACACAAAAATACCTGGTTATTCAGTACGAGGGAACGGTTCTAACTGATAAATCACAGGTGGATAATGCCAAGCTTCAATTAACCTATAGTCATATTACTGCCCCAGTAACAGGAAGACTTGGATTAAGACTGGTGGATTTAGGAAATATTATTCATGCCGCTGATACCAACGGTATGGTTGCTCTCACGCAACTAGATCCCATTACCGTAATATTTCCACTACCTCAAGATATTATTCCAAAGGTCATGCTCAGACTTAACTCAAAACAATTAATACCTGTTCAAGTATGGAATAGAAATAATACTCAATTTATTACAGATGGGTCACTGATCACGGTTGATAACTTAGTTGATACAACAACAGGAATGGTCAAGTTAAGAGCAAATTTTGATAATAAAGATTACAAACTTTTCCCTAATGAGTTTGTAAACGCCAGAATTCTTATTGAAACAATCCCTAATGCAAACGTCGTCCCGGCTGCCAGTATTCAACAAGGTAATAGTGGACCGTATGTATACGTTTATCATGAAAACAACAAAACAGTATCAGTACAAAAGGTAAGTGTAGGACCAACCAACGATAAAGATACCGTTGTTCTCTCTGGTCTTAAACCAGGTGATATTGTTGTTAAAGACGGTATTGATAATTTAAGAGAGGGTGCCCAAGTTAAGGTAGCCAATTCCCTGTAACGAAAAGAATACATACTAGGATTTAATGGGCATGAATTTCTCAAAACTCTTCATTGAGCGTCCAGTTGCTACTACTTTACTGATGTTAGCAATTTTAATTACAGGCTTAACAGCATGGCGTTTTTTACCATTATCTGCTCTTCCTGAGGTTGATTACCCTACTATACAAGTCATTACCTTGTATCCCGGTGCTGGCCCTGAAGTAACCACATCTACTATAACAGCTCCTCTTGAGAGACAGTTCGGACAGATGTCGGGTTTAACTCAAATGCGTTCAACGAGTAGTGGTGGAGCCTCGGTCATTACTCTCCAGTTCTCGTTGAGTACCAATATTGATGTGGCTGAGCAGCAAGTCCAAGAATCTATTAATGCTGCTACTACATTTTTACCCACTGATTTACCTATGCCGCCGATTTATAACAAGGTAAATCCAGCAGATGCACCAATCTTAACCATTGCCGTCACCTCGAAAAACATGCGTTTACGTGAATTACAAGATTGGGTTGAAACACGGGTTGCACAAAAAATTTCACAGCTTTCAGGAGTGGGAATGGTCAGTATTGCCGGGGGACAACGCCCAGCAGTTAGGATTCAGGTCAATCCAGTCGCATTAGCGAATATGAAACTTAACCTTGAAGATATTCGTACCGCTATAGTCACCAATAATTTACGTATTGCTAAAGGTGGATTTGATGGTCCAGAACGATCAATATCCATCGATGCGAATGATCAATTACACAATGCAAATGAATATGAGAAATTAATTATTGGTTACCAAAATGCCAATCCAATACGCTTAGGAGATATTGCTAGTGTTATTGATGGTGCTGAGAATGATCAATTAGCAGGATGGATGAATACCACCCCAGCAATTATTTTAAACATTCAAAAACAACCTGGGGCTAACGTAATTAATGTTGTAAATAGTATTAAAGAAATATTACCTAACATAAAAAGTTCTATGCCCACATCAATGGACATGAAAATACTTACGGATAGAACAACAACAATAAGATCTTCAGTAGAAGATGTTCAATTTGAGTTGATATTAGCAATTTGTTTAGTTGTTATGGTCATTTTTTTGTTTTTACGAAGTGTATCTGGAACAATTATTCCCAGTATTGCTGTACCTCTGTCTTTAGTTGGTACCATTGGAGTGATGTATTTAATCCACTTTAGTATCAACAATCTCACCTTAATGGCATTTACGATAGCAACGGGGTTTGTAGTTGATGATGCTATTGTTATGATTGAAAATATATCAAGATATGTAGAGCAAGGAGAAACTCCCTATCAAGCAGCCATAAAGGGAGCGAAGCAAATTGGTTTTACTATTATTTCACTTACTGTATCTCTCATCGCCGTCCTAATACCATTGTTATTTATGCATGATGTTATTGGACGACTTTTCCGAGAGTTTGCCATTACATTAGCCATTGCGATTATCATTTCCGCCATTGTTTCATTAACATTGACACCAATGATGAGTGCTCGTCTACTTGGTAAAGATAAGGATAAATTGGAGCATTGGCCAATAATTAAAAAATTTCATGATTGGCAAGATCTTCTCATTAGTAGGTATGATATTGCCTTAAAATTTGTATTAAACCATCAAAAAGAAACTTTATACGTTGCTGCCGGCACTTTTGTACTTACAATAGTGCTGTATCTACTCATCCCAAAAGGATTTTTCCCAGTTCAAGATACAGGAATTATTCAAGGTGTAACTGAAGCACCTCAAGATGTATCGTTCTCTGATATGCAAAAACGACAGAGTGTTGCGATTGATACCATATTACATGACGTAGATGTTGATAATGTAAGCTCTTTTATCGGTGTTGATGGGGTTAATACCACGCTCAATAACGGACGACTATTAATTAATTTAAAACCACTTAATAAAAGAAAAAATCATGATTCTATATCAACGGTGATTAACCGTCTCAATAAAGAACTAAGTAATCTTCCTAATATTCAAGTGTATTTTCAGCCTGTGCAAGATTTAACAATTGAAGATAGCTTTAGTCGTACACAATATCAATTCACATTAAGTAGCCCAAAACAATCAGATGTAGACGAATGGACACCAAAATTAATTGATAAGCTAAAGTTGCTACCTCAATTACAGGATGTCGCCTCTGATATACAAAACCAAGGTTTACAAAGCTTTTTAGAAATTGATCGAGATACAGCATCACGTTTAGGTGTTAGTGTCGCTAATATAGATAACTCCCTTTATGATGCTTATGGCCAAAGAATGGTCTCAACTATTTTTACTGAATCTAATCTTTACAGAGTCATTCTTGAAACAGATCCAAACTTTAGGAAAACTCCTGATCAACTAAATGAGCTCTATATTTCAGGTATCAATAATACTCAAGTACCCTTAATTTCATTAATCAAACCAACCACTCAACCAACTCATTTATCTATTAATCATCTAGGTCAATTTCCGGCTAGTACGATTTCATTCAATGTAAAGCAAGGATATTCTTTAGGAGAAGCAGTCAATGCAATACAGGAGACAGAGAAGCAATTACAAATACCCCGCAGTGTAGAGACCAATTTTCAAGGGGCAGCAAACGCTTTTAAAGCCTCTTTATCTAGTACCTTATGGCTTATTCTTGCTGCCATATTGACGATGTACATTGTGTTAGGTGTTTTGTACGAAAGTTACATACATCCTATTACAATATTATCCACCCTACCCTCTGCTGGTGTGGGTGCATTGTTAGCCCTCTATCTCTCGGGTAATGATTTAGGTGTATTGGGCATAATCGGGATTATTTTATTAATTGGTATTGTTAAGAAAAATGCCATTATGATGATTGACTTTGCGTTAGAGGCTCAACGTAACCAAGGGAAAACAGCACTTGAAGCGATTCATCAAGCCTGTTTATTACGTTTCCGACCAATTTTAATGACTACTCTAAGTGCCTTATTTGCTGCTATTCCATTGATGTTAGGTAGTGGTGTTGGTTCTGAATTAAGGCAGCCTCTAGGTCTTGCTATGGTTGGTGGTTTACTAGTAAGTCAACTTCTTACTCTCTTTACCACACCAGTGATTTATTTGGCGTTAGATCGTTTGTTTGTGAAAAAACAAGCAGTATGAATATTACCAAGTTATTTATACTACGACCCGTAGCAACAACGTTGCTAACAGCAGCTATTGCTTTAGCAGGAATCGTTGCATTTGTTCTACTACCAGTTGCCCCATTGCCTCAGGTTGATTTTCCCGCAATTTTTGTACAAGTCGCTCTACCAGGAGCGAATCCAGATACAATGGCATCGACTATTGCCACGCCATTAGAAAAATCATTAAGTCAAATTGCAGGAGTGGCTGAAATCACATCGAGCAGTACATCTGGCTCAACAAATATCTCTATGTTATTTGATCTTGATAGAGACATAAATGGTGCTGCTAGGGATGTCATGGCTGGTATCAATGCAGCCCGTGTCAATCTGCCATCAGGTCTTCCTACCAATCCAATATATAGAAAATTTAATGCTGCAGACGCTCCCATCTTAATACTTTCCATGACATCTAAAACTCTACCCGCAGGGGAAGTATACGATGCGGCGTCAACTATTGTTGCTCAAAAACTCTCTCAAATAGATGGTGTAGGTCAAGTAACAATTGGCGGAAGCTCGCTTCCTGCTGTAAGGATTGAACTTAACCCTCCGTCCTTAAATCGTTATGGGATTAGTATTGAATCTGTCCGTTCTGTAATTAATGCAAATAATGTAAATCGCCCTAAAGGATTTTTTTCAAATAATCGCTATCATTGGCAAATTATGAATAATGATCAAGCGATGACAGCCTCTGATTATCGTAATTTAATCATTAGCTATAATAACGGCAATCCGGTTCGATTATCCGATGTAGCAGAAGTAAAAGATGATGTAGAAGACAGTCGAAGGTTAGGTATATCTGATGGTCATAGAGCAATTATCTTAATTGTAAGTAGGCAACCTAACGCCAATATTATTGAAACTGTTGAACGTATTAAACAGTCTCTTCCACAAATTACAGCCTCAATTCCACCCGCTATAAACTTGAAAGTAGTGATGGACCGAACGCCTACTATTAAAGGTTCCTTATTTGAAGTTGAAATCTCATTACTGATTTCGACTATATTAGTTGTAATGGTTGTGTTTGTGTTCTTGCGTGAAGGTAACGCGACATTTATACCTAGTGTGGTAGTACCTGTCTCTATACTAGGTACATTTGGAGTCATGTTTTTATTGGGGTACAGCTTAAATAACTTATCTTTAATGGCATTAACTATTTCAACAGGATTTGTAGTAGATGATGCAATTGTTATTTTAGAAAATATTTCTCGCTATATCGAACAAGGCCTCAAACCTATCGAGGCAGCTATGCGAGGAGCAAAAGAAGTTACCTTTACAGTCATCTCTATCAGTATTTCTCTTGTGGCTGTATTTGTCCCATTACTACTAATGGGTGGACTTGTTGGTCGTATGTTCAGAGAATTTTCTGTTGTGTTATCGGTAGCAATTTTAGTTTCATTAATCATCTCTCTTACAACAACACCAATGCTTTGCGCCCGTATATTGAAGAAACCAGAACGTTTGGCATCAGAAGAAGAGAGTAAATTAAAGCAAATATTAAAAAAAATTGATCTACTAGGTACATACTATTCACGTTCATTGAGTTGGGCAATGAAAAGAAAGGGATGGGTATTGGTTTCCTTATTTTTAGTTATTGGATTAAATTTTTATTTGTTTGCCGTTGTACCAAAAGGATTTTTTCCACAACAAGATACGGGGCGAATTATCGGTAGAGTTCAGGCTGATCAGGATATTTCATTTCAAGCCATGCGAGAGAAAATGATTGAATTAATCAATATTTGCAAGGCCGATCCTGATGCTTTGAATGTTATTGGATTTACGGGTGGAGAAGCTCGTAATTCAGCGAATGTTTTTATTGTATTAAAACCACTTAATGAAAGACATGCAAGCTCAGAAGAGGTCATTGCTAGATTAAGAAAAAAACTAATCAAAGTATCTGGTGCTACGTTGTATTTACAGGCCATACAAGATTTCAGATTCGGTGGACGAACAGGTAACGCGCAGTATCAATACACTCTACAAGGTAGCTCACTACAAGAATTAAGATTTTGGGCACCTAAAATTAAAAATGCGCTGGCTAAACTTCCAAATCTTGCAGATGTGAACACAGATCAAGAGGATAAAGGATTAGAGCAATGGCTAGATATAGATCGTGATACAGCAGCAAAATTGGGAGTGAGCACCTCCTCAATAGATCAAGCTCTCAATGATCTTTATGGCCAAAGAATTATTAGTACAATTTACCATCCGCAAAACCAGTATAGGGTCATTATGGAGGCTGCACCTCAATACTTAAATGGTCCAGAAATACTCAAAGAAACCTATATTGCCAGTAAAAATGGAGCAATTATTCCACTGTCAACTTTTGTCTCATTTAAACGTACCAACACACCTTTAACAGTTCTTCATCAGGGTGATTTACCTGCTACAACCATTACTTTTAACTTACCTAAGGGAGTCTCTTTAGGTCAAGCCACTCTATCAATTAATGACACTTTTATAAAACTTGGCGTACCTGCAACTGTACGTGGTGGATTTGAAGGAACAGCTAAAGTATTTATTGGCTCGTTATCTAATGAGCCAATATTAATACTTGCAGCATTACTGACTGTCTATATTGTTTTAGGTATTTTGTATGAAAGTTTTATTCATCCCTTTACTATCTTATCAACTCTCCCCTCTGCAGGGGTTGGAGCGCTACTGGGTCTTGAATTAACTGGTTTACAATTTGATTTAATTGGATTAATCGGAGTTATTCTATTAATAGGTATAGTTAAAAAGAATGCCATTATAATGATTGACTTTGCATTACAAGCAGAGAGAAACGGAAAAAATGCGCAAGAGGCAATAATCGAAGCATGTAAAATGCGTTTCAGACCTATCATTATGACTACTTTAGCGGCAATGCTAGGTGCAGTTCCTCTTGCAATTGGTTTTGGTGATGGAGGTGAAATACGCCGACCGTTGGGAGTAGCGATCGTTGGTGGTTTAACAGTTAGTCAATTATTAACTTTGTATACAACTCCTGTTGTATATATTTATTTAGACAAATTAAGACAGTTTAGCTTTTTGAGATTATTTAAAAGTAAGAGAGTCACTTCATGATTAAAAAAACAACTGCTAGTACATCTCTACTCATATTGTTCATTTTCATGTTAACTGGTTGTGCCGTTGGTCCTGATTATGTAAAGCCCACGTCATCAAATCCAGCTAGTTTTACAGTTCCTAAGGGATGGAAAGTAGCGCAACCGAATGATAACAATATACCTAGTAATTGGTGGCAATTATTTCACGATCCAGTATTAAACGATTTAGAGACACAAGTAGAACAAAGCAATCAATCTCTAGCACAGCAATTTGCAGCGTTAAGACAAGCTCGTGCACTAGTTACTGCAGATACAGCGCCATTATTCCCAAGCTTCACACTTAATGAAACAACAACTAGAAATCGTTATTCCAGTGGTGCGTTTAGCTTCTTTCCTGGGCATATTTTTGATAATCATTCATTAAATATGCAAGCGAGTTGGGAGCTGGACGTATGGGGTAGCATTAGGCGTCAAATAGAGGCAGATGTGGCTTCCATGCAAGCTTCTGCCAGTCAAGTTGCAGCTACACGCTTGAGCTTACAAAGTCAACTTGCAGCTGACTACTTCCAATTAAGAGCAGATGATACGCAAGAAGCCTTATTACAACAAACAATACAAGTTTATAAGCAATATATTGAACTCACAAAAAATCGGTTTGATGAGGGAGTAGCAGCGGAAACAGACTTAATTCAAGCAGAAACTCAACTAAAAACTGCCGAAACGCAAATGATAGATTTAGGTGTTCAACGCTCACAAATGGAACATGCTATTGCTGTATTAATTGGTAAAGCACCTTCAGAATTACAAATTAAAAAGCAAAATTTAACTGACTTTAATTTAGAGATACCTGTTACTGTCCCCTCTGTATTAATTGAGAGAAGACCAGACGTATCAGTTGCCGAAAGAAATGCAGCATCTGCTAGTGCTAAAATTGGTGTTGCAAAAGCCGCTTTTTTTCCAACTGTAAACTTAACCGGTAATATTGGTTATCAGAGTAATATCTATAACAATTTAATTGGACCATCTAATTATGGATGGGGTATTAGCCCAAGTGTTAGCTTACCGATTTTTGATGGTGGACAAAGACTGGGGGGCTATCGTGAGGCCGTTGCTCAATATGATCAAGCCGTTGCTAATTATAGACAAGTAGTCTTAACCGCCTTTCAAAACGTGGAAGATAATTTAAGCGCTGCGGCGATACTGACAAGAGAGATTTCAGTACAAAATGAGGCTGTGGAATTATCTAAAAAAAATCTTGATTTAACTCGAAGTCAATATATAGCAGGCACTGTGAATTACTTAAACGTTATCACTGCTCAAGCAACACTACTTAGTAGTCAAATCAACGCCATACAAATTAAAAGTCGACAATACGTAGCTGGAGTACAATTAGTAGTTGCTCTTGGAGGCGGATGGGATAAATCTCAGGAACCTGAATTATCAAATAAATAATTATGATAGATATCAACTCACTACCCTACTTTAATCTCTATCACCATGGTTTTTTTAGAACAGCCGTAGCAACACCTCGTGTCTATCTAGCAGATCCTAAAACCAACTCAAAAGAGATAAAGACATTAATTCTCAATGCAGTATCTCAGAAAGTAGGATTGGTGGTTTTTCCCGAATTATCTTTATCAGGATATAGCTGTGATGATCTGTTTCATCAACAATCTCTCATTGAAGAATCATTAAATCAACTTAATATACTTATAGCAGAAACTGCAGACTTACCAATTATCTCAGTTGTTGGATTACCAATTAAAAATAATAATAAGTTGTTTAATTGTGCAGCCATATTTTCTCAAGGAAAATTATTTGGATTAGTGCCTAAAACATATATTCCAAATAATCGTGAGTTTTATGAGGCACGGTATTTTACTCCAGCTGATCCAAACGTCGTTGAATACCTATCTATTAATAATCAAGATATTCCATTTGGTAGCAAAATTATTTTTTCTGTTAAGAATATTCCCGATCTTAAAATTGCCATTGAGATTTGTGAAGATTTGTGGGTTCCCATCCCTCCTTCATCCTTTGCAGCTCTTGCAGGGGCAACAGTCATAGCTAATCTCTCTGCCTCTAATGCATCGGTAGGAAAAGCTGAATATCGACGTCAACTTGTTAGTAACCAGGCGGCAAGATGCCTTAGTGCATATGTCTATAGTGCGGCGGGTGTTGGAGAGTCAACCACAGACCTTGCCTGGGACGGGCATGGTATGATTTGTGATTATGGATTAATAGTTAACGAAACAAAACGGTATGCTCTTGAATCCCAATTGATTACTGGTGATATAGATATCCAACGATTAGTTCAAGAAAGAATCCGACAAAATACGTTTGCTCAAAGCCAAGATCAATTTTCTGTTGAAATAGAAAACTTTAATAAAATTAATATTGCCCTATCTCTTTATGGTGATTCTGTAATAGAGTTAATTAATCCTCCATTACGTTTTCCTTATGTCCCACAAACTGTAATGGACAGATCTACTCGCTGCCAGGAAGTCTTTGAAATACAGGTTCAAGGACTTATCTCCAGAATACGCTTTACAGGATTATCAAATTTAATAATCGGCGTTTCAGGAGGACTTGATTCTACCCACGCTCTACTGGTTGCAGTAACTGCGATAGATCGTTTGCAATTATCAAGAAAGTCGATTAAAGCCTACGGTTTAACAGGATTTGCTACCCGTGAAAAATCAATTGATTTCTTCAATACACTCACTAATCAACTAGGGGTAAGCGGAGAAATTATAGATATTAGACCAAGTTGCATGCAAATGTTAAAAGATCTTGGACACCCCTTTGCAGAAGGTCAACCTGTCTTCGACATTACCTTTGAAAACGTTCAAGCAGGCGAACGGTCAAATCATTTATTTAGACTTGCTAATATGCAACAGGCAATGGTCGTGGGTACTAGTGATTTAAGTGAATTAGCGTTAGGTTGGGCAACCTACGGAGTGGGTGATCATATGGCTCACTATCATGTGAATGCAAGTGTTCCAAAATCATTAATGCAACACTTAGTTGACTGGTGGGCAGATCATGCTACAGATAATGAAAAACTTAAATTAACACTAAAAAAAATTGTTCAGACAGAGATCTCGCCTGAATTAATTCCTGCAGAACATAACGGACAGATTCAATCTACAGAAAAAGTAATAGGCCCTTATGAGTTGCAAGATTTCCACTTGTACTATTTAACTCGTTTTGGTTTTTCACCCGAACGTGTCGCATTTATGGCCTGGTGTGCGTGGCATGACATTAATAGCGGAAAGTGGCCTGAGTTAACTCTATTTGAAAAACATACCTACGATATTGCATCTATTAAACATTGGTTAACAATATTTATAAAACGTTTTTTTGAACAAAGTCAGTACAAACGAAGTTGTATAGCAAATTCACCCAAGGTCGGTTCTGGTGGATCATTATCTCCACGTGGTGATTGGCGTGCACCAAGCGATAGTAAAGCTACTCTTTGGCTTGATAAAATTAATTTAATACCCGATACAGTTAAATAATGGCTAATCAATTATTGTTCATTTTTCAGGGAAATCAATTGTTAGTGACTAACAGTGAATCTTCTCCTGCTCTCCCGAACAGATCATTTGTTGACTCAATTCAATCAATCATCTTACGTGATCACCAAGTGGGATTTTATGATCATGTCTTATGTAGAGCAATTGAAGTGAGTGATGACTATATACCAAAAGCAGGATACCGATTTACCGGTTTAAGAACACTATTTGGCGTATTTGATGAACAACTTATTAGTTTAATAGGAAGAGCATTACAAATAGTAGAATGGGATAGGAGCCACCAATACTGCTCCAAATGTGGCAATGAAAATACGCGTCACGAACATGAACTTGCAAAGGTTTGTCCAAGCTGTTCCTATCGTTCTTATCCAAGAATATCACCTGTTGTGATGGGACTAATTGTAAGAGATAACGAAATCTTACTGGCACGCAGTCCGCATTTTGCACCTGGCATGTACAGTGCTATCGCAGGATTTTGTGAAGTAGGTGAAAGTCTTGAAATGGCTTTACATCGAGAAATTAAAGAAGAGGTAAATGTAGCTGTTGATAATATTCAATATTACACAAGTCAATCTTGGCCTTTCCCTCATTCATTAATGGTTGCATTTACTTGCCGATACGTATCAGGAATCATTATTCCTCAACCTGAAGAAATTGAAGATGCTAAATGGTTTAATGTAGATGCTCTTCCCCTACTCCCTCATCCAGTTAGTGTGGCACGTAAATTAATAGACTATACCGTAACCAATATTAAAGCTCGTTACCATGCACTTCATTAAAGATATTGAAAGTCGCTTATCTTCTTATCAGATAATAACAAACGAAGAAGATAAAAAAAGTTTTGAAAAAGACTGGCGAGGTCGTTATCAAGGTTCCTCTCTAGCTGTTGTTTTTCCAAAAACTGTAGATGAAGTAATTTGGATTGTTCAATGTTGCATTAAACATCATATTAAAATTGTCCCTCAATCGGGTAATACAAGTTTGTGTGGTGGCTCTGTACCTATTACATCAATACCCTCTGTAGTTATCAACTTATCTAAACTTAATCAGATTAGAGAGATAGACTTAGATAACAACACAATAATCGTGGAGAGTGGTGTTATTTTGGAGCAGTTGACTAAGGAAGCGCTCAACAACAATCGCTTATTTCCATTATCAATGGCATCAGAAGGAAGCGCTCAAATTGGTGGAATTATCTCTACAAATGCGGGCGGAACTGCCGTTATTCGTTATGGAACGATGAGAGGATTGGTGTTAGGGTTAGAAGTCATTTTACCAAGTGGTGAATTATGGCATGGACTTACTGGACTTAGAAAAGACAATACAGGCTATGACTTAAAACAATTGTTTATTGGTGCTGAAGGTACATTAGGTATTATTACTGCTGCTACTCTAAAACTATTACCACTTCCTAAAACAAAAGAGATATATTGGGTTACTACAAATAATATCCAAAATACTGTCAGCATACTTACTCATTTAAAAAAATCTGTTGGTGACCAAATCTGTGCATTTGAAATAATTTCTAGTAATTGTTTGCAGCTTATAAAAAAACATTTTCCTCAATTAGTAGTACCACACTACGAAGAGGGTAATTGGATAATACTGGTTGAACTAGATTACTTTAATGAACCTCAAGAAAACCATTCAATCTTTATGGACTGCATTGAAAAAGGAATTATCAATGATGTGGTTCTAGCAGTGAGTGAACAACAAAAAAAACATTTTTGGTCTATTAGAGAATATATTCCGTTGGCAGAAAAAAATGAGGGATTCAGTATTAAGCATGATATTAGTCTACCCATTAGCTCCATACCTCAGTTTGTTATAAACGCAGTTAATAAAGTAAATCAACTTATTCCTGGTGTTGGAAATATTTGCTTTGGCCATTTGGGCGATGGGAATTTACATTTCAACTTTACCAATCCGGGACATATGATGAATGAAGAATTTCTATCTCTTACTTCAACTGTAAACGAAATAGTTTACGATTTAGTCTATCAATATCACGGCAGTTTAAGTGCAGAACATGGGATTGGGCAATTAAAGATTAATTCGCTTAAGAAATATAAAAGTGAATTAGAAATGGATTTAATGCTAAAAATAAAGCAAACCATTGATCCTATGAATATTATGAATCCAGGAAAACTGCTATCAATATCTGATGAACCAATAAAAACTTAATCGGTTATTTATTATATTGCCATAAACTATAACAACATAAAATTTTTAATTGATTTAATCTCATCTCTTAATTGCGCTGCTTTTTCAAATTCAAGATTTTTTGCTGCATTTAACATTTGCTTTTCCAGTTCTTTTAAACGCTGATTTAATTCTTTTTCACTCAATGATTCAAGATGCTGCTTTTCTTTTATTTCACTATAAAGGGTTTCCGCAACTTCAGGATCATAAATTCCTTCAATAATATCCTTAATCTTTTTCGTTACCCCTTTGGGGATAATTCCATGCTCTTTGTTAAAGAGTATCTGTAACTCTCGGCGACGATTCGTTTCATCAATCGCTTTTCTCATGGAATCAGTCATTTTATCGGCATATAAAATGGCTTTACCATTAATATGCCGGGCAGCACGACCAATAGTTTGGATTAACGAGCGTTCTGAACGTAGGAAACCTTCTTTATCTGCATCAAGTATCGTTACTAAAGATACCTCAGGGATATCAAGTCCCTCACGCAATAAGTTAATTCCAACTAATACGTCAAATAATCCTTTTCTTAAATCACGAATTATTTCGACGCGTTCAACCGTGTCAATATCAGAATGTAAATATCTTACCTTTATAAGATTTTCTTCTAAATATTCTGTTAAATCCTCAGCCATCCTTTTGGTTAACGTAGTAACTAGTACTCTCTCACCCACCTTAACTCGTTCTTTAATTTCCGAAAGTAGATCATCTACTTGATGTGTTGCAGGTTTAACAGTAACTTCTGGGTCTATAAGACCTGTTGGACGCACCAGTTGCTCAACAATTTGGCCTGCATGCTCTTCCTCATAACGCGCTGGTGTTGCAGATATGAAAACTGTTTGTGGCATTAGTTTTTCAAACTCATCAAATCGAAGTGGACGATTATCTAATGCTGAAGGTAATCTGAAACCATAGTTAACGAGATTTTCTTTTCTAGAGCGGTCACCTTTATACATCCCTCCAACTTGAGGAACCGTAACATGCGATTCATCCAAAAACATTAGGGTATTTTTTGGAAGATATTCAATCAATGTAGGAGGCGCCTCACCTTGATTTCTCCTTGAGAAATGTCGAGAATAATTCTCAATTCCCTTACAAAAACCTATTTCATTAAGTAGCTCTAAATCATAGCGTGTACGTTGCTCTATGCGTTGTAACTCAACAAGTTTATGGTCCCGTGCAAACTCTTCCATACGACTTGTTAACTCAAGCTTAATTGATTCAATAGCTTTTAAGACCGTATCTCGTGGAGTTACATAGTGACTAGATGGATAGATAGTAAATCGACCTAATCGTTGAGTGGTTTTGCCCGTAAGTGGATCAAATAACATCAGAGATTCTATCTCATCATCAAACAGCGTGACTCTCAAAGCCATTTCACTGTTTTCTGCTGGGAAAATATCAATCACATCTCCTCTAACGCGAAATATACCTCGTTTAAACTCTAATTCATTGCGCGTGTATTGCATTAAAGTCAATTTCTGAATGATAGCTCTTTGATCTATTTTTTCGTTTTCTTTAAGATGCAAAATCATTTGATGGTAATCACCCAAATCACCGATACCATAAATAGCAGATACTGTGGCAACAATAATACAATCTTTTCTTTCCAACAATGACTTAGTGGCTGATAACCTCATCTGCTCAATATGCTCATTAATACTCGAATCTTTCTCTATGTATAAATCACGTGCTGGAACATAAGCCTCAGGCTGATAATAGTCATAATAGGAAACGAAGTATTCCACAGCGTTTTCAGGAAAAAACTCTCTTAATTCTGAATATAATTGAGCTGCAAGCGTTTTATTTGGCGCCATAACAAATGCTGGCCGACCTGTTCTGGCAATGACGTTTGCCATAGTAAAGGTTTTACCAGACCCAGTTACCCCTAGCAGAGTTTGAAATTGGAGCCCATCCTCAATACCCTCAATAATCTTATTAATGGCATTAGGTTGATCTCCAGCTGGCTTGAATGGAGAGTGCAAACGATAAGGGCTATTGGGGAAAGATTGAATCACTGCTAAAATATCCTTTTAAATAACGTTTAATCATATCATTAAGGATCATGATGTCGAATACTCTACTATCAAATATAGAAATGGCCCCCAAAGACCCAATTTTGGGGATTACGGAAGCATTTAATGCTGATAAAAACCCTAACAAAGTCAACCTTGGAGTGGGTGTTTATACCGATGAAAATGGTAAGGTGCCTTTATTAGAGTGTGTAAAGCAGGCAGAGTCCTTAATTAATAATAAACAAATGCCACGTGGTTATCTACCTATCGACGGCCTAGCTTTATATAACAAAGAAGTTCAGGGTCTGGTTTTTGGTAAAGAATCCTCTGCACTCAAAGATGAAAGAGTAGTCAGCGCACAAGCTTTAGGTGGTACAGGCGGGTTAAAATTGGGAGCTGATTTTTTAAAACGCTTTCATGGTAATGCACAAGTACTTATTTCTGATCCCAGTTGGGAAAATCATCGCGCCTTGTTTGAGACAGCAGGATTTACGGTAAATACCTATCCTTACTATGACGCACAGACACACGGGGTTAACTTTTCAGGAATGATTGAAAAACTCAATCAAAGCCCTACCGGTACAATCATAGTTTTACATGCTTGTTGTCATAACCCTAGTGGTGTTGATTTGAACGACGAACAATGGATACAGATAATTAAGACGGTCAAAGAACGAAATCTTGTACCATTTCTTGACTTGGCTTACCAAGGATTCTCAAGAAGTATTGAAGAAGATGGAAAAGTAATTAAGTTGTTTGTTGAATCTGGGATAACAACCTTTGTTTCTAATTCCTTTTCTAAGTCATTTTCTTTATATGGTGAACGTATTGGTGCATTCCATATTGCTTGCCAGTCAAAAGATGAAGCATCAAGAGTGTTATCACAACTAAAAAGAGTGATAAGAACTAACTATTCTAATCCACCAGCACATGGCGCTCAGATTGTAGCGACAGTTCTAAGTACCCCAGATTTAAGAGCGTTGTGGGAGAAAGAGCTCGGACATATGAGAGATCGAATCAAAGAAATGAGAACACTTTTTGTATCCCGCCTCAAAGAAAAACTACCTCAACAGGACTTTAGCTTTGTAGCTGATCAAAATGGTATGTTTTCATTTTCAGGACTGACTAAAGAACAAGTGCATGCTATGCGTGATAACTACTCTGTCTACGCCGTTGACAGTGGGCGTATATGTGTAGCAGCGTTAAATAATGGAAATATCGACGCTGTAGTTAATGCAATAGTAGGAGTTTTAAAGTAATTAAGTCTAAATTTTTATGTAAAAAAAATGAAAAATATTGACCAAAACATAGTTAATGTTTAAAATCTTATTTTTCGATTCCCTGATAGCTCAGTCGGTAGAGCGACGGACTGTTAATCCGCAGGTCCCTGGTTCGAGTCCAGGTCGGGGAGCCAAATATAAAAAAAGGTTTGCTAATTAGCAAACCTTTTTTTTAACTACTTACTAGATCACATTAAGTTTTATTTACTTACTCATTCATTCAACAGTTGCAAATCTTTGTATTTTTTCAATAAAATAGTGAAAGTTATCTGCTGTCTAGATACTGAAAGCGGGTCTTATTAATTTAAATTTACTACTTAAATAAATACTAATTGACTATGTATCTTTATTACACCTTAGTTGTTATAAAAACACTCTTTATTTGCTCTTTATTAATTTTATTTGTTAATTTATTAAATAAAAAATAGGCATTTTTTCTTACCTAACAAACTTTAAACTCGTCCCCCCTCACTCTCTCTTTACAAAAAAATCAATTAACTCTTATCTATTGAATATTTAATTGGCAAACTGTTGTACATGTAAATAACGCTCTATTACCACTAATATAAGAAAACACTTAGATTATAAAAAAATTATAAGAAATAAATGAAGCGTCAAATAACATATCTTCATAGATAAGACCACACAGAAAGATAATTCTAAATAAAGAGAGAAAATATAGTAAATAATAAATATCAGCACAATATTTACATATATACCATTTTGTATACACGTAATTAAAGTATTTGTCTTATGAAGTAAATGTCAAACTGGTGTAGTAAAAGTTTTAAAAAGAAAAAATAAATAACTTATCAGTTATGAGAGTCAAACCACTATCATCGACACTATAAATATTACTTTAATAAATATCTCGTAATATTTAGACGAGCAAAATAAATAACTAAAACATTTTGATAGATCAGGCTAAGGGGAATTATGTGTGAATATTATGTAAAAGCAGATCCAATCCAATATGAACAACGTTCCCGAACTTTACGTATTCATGGGATATTAACAACTATACGTCTAGAAAATTCTTTTTGGGATATTTTGGCGGAAATGGCTGAGAGTGAAGATGCAACAACAAATGCATTAATTACTCAATTCCACGATGAAATACTTGCACATAAAGGAGAAATACCTAACTTCGCCTCTTTTTTAAGAGTAACGTGTGTGAGATATCTTCGTAAAAACATGATTCATCTGGAAAAAGAGCTTGAAAAAAGTTCTGGAGTACACAGCATTATTAGCGAAGGAGACAACGTTCATACATTACCTACAACATCTAACCCCTCATCTGATTTTGAAGAGGAAATAGAAACTAATGTAGTTAAAGTGTTGAAACGTTAATTTTTAAAATATACAAGATTATAAATAATAGACTCATCAAAGATAATTAAAAGTCCATTCAAAACTTTATTCTATTTCTTGTAACACTCATACCATTGAGTGGTATTTTTAACAACATAAACTACGCTCAACATAACGGGTACTTCTATTAGTACCCCCACAACAGTCGACAATGCAGCACCGGATTTAAACCCGAATAAACTAATAGCAGTAGCTACTGCTAATTCAAAGAAATTACTTGCCCCAATTAATGCTGAAGGACCAGCAACGCAATGCATTTCTCCAAAACGTCTATTTAACCAATACGCCAATGAAGAAGTAAAATAAACTTGAATTGTTATAGGAATAGCTAACATGACTATAACTAATGGTTGCTCAATAATCTGATTACCTTGAAATGCAAAGAGAAGGACTAAAGTTATCAATAAGGAGGCAATAGAAAAAGGACCTAACCTATTTAATGTTTTTTCTAATAAATCTCCTTTACTAATAATTACTTTTCTCCATAACTGTGCTAATAGTAAGGGAAAAATAATATATAAGACGACAGATACAACTAACGTATCCCATGGAACAGAGATAGATGAGATACCAAGCAACAGGGCAACTATGGGGGCAAAGGCAAAAATCATGATGGTGTCATTAAGAGCTATCTGGCTTAAGGTAAATAATGGCTCACCATTAACTAGTCTACTCCATACAAATACCATAGCAGTACAAGGAGCTGCAGCCAAAAGAATTAAACCAGCAATGTAACTTTCGATTTGTTCATGCGATAAATAATTTACAAATAAGTGACGTATAAAAATCCAGCCTAATAAAGCCATAGAAAACGGTTTTATTGCCCAATTAATTAAGACAGTAATACTAATACCCCGCCAATGTTGTTTAACTTGATTAATTGTTTTGAAATCAACACGTAATAACATAGGTATGATCATTATCCAGATCAAAAAACCAACTGGAAGATTAACTTGTGCCACTTCTAGAGTTGCCAGCCAATGAAAAGGTATTGGAAAAAAATGACCCAGTGTAATACCAAAAATAATACACAAAAAAACCCATAACGTTAGATAACGTTCAAAAATACTCATAGTGGTTACTCTAAGTTAATCTTCAATACGGCCGATTTCTGATAATTGATGTTTAAGTGTTAATTTATCAATTTTTTCAATTGGAAGAGCCATAAACAGCTGAATACGTCTAGCTAATTGACTGTATGCCTTCCTAAACGCATCTCGCCTTGCCTCTTCTGGCTCAACATGTGCGGGGTCTGGAATTCCCCAATGCGCCGTTACAGGATGCCCAGGCCATACGGGACATACTTCACCTGCCGCATTGTCACAAACAGTAAATACAAAATCAAATTCAGGAGCATCTGGTTGACTAAACTCATCCCAGCTTTTACTTCTTAATCCAGAAACACTAAAACCCATTTCCGAAAGTAATTCAATCGCCATAGGATTAACTTTTCCGGTTGGATTACTACCCGCGCTAAAAGCTCTAAATTTACCGTTCCCTAGGTGATTAAAAAGAACTTCACCTAAAATACTACGAGCAGAGTTACCGGTACATAACACTAATACGTTGTAAATTTTCTCCATAATATTACCCGTAATAAATTAATAATCTAGCAACGTTGTATAAAGTCAGGTAAACACTCTTCACCTGAACAACAATTTTCGGTTAAGAATGTCATTAATTCATTCATCACCACAAAATGAGCTGAATAAATTACAAAACGACCTTCTTGACGTGAATGAACGATTCCACCAATGAGTAACTCTTTCATATGAAACGATAGTGTTGATGGAGGAATCTGAGTTAATTCACTAATTTTTCCAGCACTTAGCCCAGTTTTACCCGCCTTAACCAATAGGCGAAATATTTCTAATCTCGATTCTTGGGCAAGTGAAGTTAATGTTAAAACAGCATTTTTTATTTCCATATTTCTATAATAATAGAAATATGGAAATAAAACAACAATTTTCTAAAAATGTTCTAAATATTCTTAATATTCTTATAATGTATGGGTAAATAATTAACAAAGTATAATATTAATGAACAAAAACAAATTTGTTTTCATATCAATTGGTCTAATTATTCTATTTATATTGATTACCAATATGATGCATTCGCACCTAGTAAGAAGCGGTATGATGTTGAATAGACCATCCATGCAAAAAGAAGCGTTAGTTAAAACTTCCCATATATTTGTTGACGCTCAGGTTTCTGAAGAGTTAACTTCTTATATTAATAATAATCACCTCCCCTGTTTACAATGTCATGAAATAAATACAAATAAAGTTGGACCTGCATATGTAACAATTGCGCAAAAATATATAGGGAAAGAAAACGCCAATTTAATCTTAGCTAGCCACATCGCAAATGGCTATGGAGCAATGCCTGGAGAACTTGCCAATACATTGCAGGCAAATGATCTTGCGAATTTAATTATACGAATCACAAAAAATATGGCTGAGAAATAATCATAAATAGGAAGAATCGATCTTAATTAGTGTGTTTTTTCTTTAATCTTATAATACAAAAAATCCAAAGAAATTTTACCTGGTCCCCATACCACTACCAATAGCAATAAGATTCCCCAAATATAGTGGTACATCTTTCCTGCATTTTGTAAACTATAGGCATAAGAAATGTAGGCGACGAAATTCACAAAAAACAATCCCAAACTCGATAATCTTCCTAAAACACCAAATATCAATAAAGTCGGAAAAATCAACTCGCCACCAGTTCCTAACACTGCCGCAACATGGGGTGATAATATAGGCACATGAAAATCGTTTTCATATAGATACTCAGTAGTTGTCCAATCATTAACACTATCTAATCCAGATTTTAAAAACGAATAGGCAACATACAATCTTGCGATTAGTAATAACACGTCTCTTGTTATAACAATATATCTTTCTATCCAACTATCAATATTAAATAAATATCCAAATAGTTTAGTCATGGTACATCCTTAGGTTAATTATTAATAAATTGAATACCTGCAATCCAATTTCTATTGATTGCATATGTTAACCATTGTTTAAAATCAAATTTATGACTCATTAGTTCAAGAGCATCAAGTAGAGAATGATTTTTTAAATATTGATAAAAAAGAACATAGTCTTCATCAATATGTTCTACTTGTAACTGAAATCTATTTTTTGTGTTTAAAAAATAGAGAGCAATAAACTGTTTTTGATCTGTTCCAACAATTACAGGTTTATTTCGCGCGATTGATTTATATGCGTTATATACATCAATTAGTGGCCATTCTGTCTGAAAAACAACTAAATGCTTAGGAAATAAAATCGTAAAATAACTAGGATCATGCTTAAAAAGTACATTCAAATCAAAGGGATTACTTTCAAATTCAGAGATAACAGAGCTATAAAACAACTCTTTTTCAAATTTAACTAGATCTATTAAAAAAGAAGAGCTAAATCCTTTTAGTGAAATATCTTTTAAATAAGTATCCAGTTGATCACCATAAGTAGTTATATTTCCTGAATGAGTTGGATAGTGAAAAAAATAATTATAGTTAATTGTCTTAAAATTATGACTTTCAATTAACCAATATAAAATTGGATATTTTTGTATCAATAGATTTAGAAAATTTTGATGAAAGTGTCTTTGATAAACACCTATACCACTATGATTATTTATTTGATATTTGTCTGTAACTATTTCATTGAATAAATACAATTGTCGTTCTAGTTCAGTCATATTTATTCTCAATAATTTTTTCTTGAATACTTTTTATTCTATCGGCTATATTTATTAAAACATCTAACTGTGGAATATTTTCATCCCATTCTATGGTAGTTGGAATGTGTTTTTTTACACGGGATATCAGATACTCATACCACTCCCAAACCTCATCGGAAGGGGACGCTGCATGATCATCAACTATTATTCCAACCTGGTTTGAGCAACCTGCTATATGTATTTCGCCAATTTGTGAAGAGGACTGTAAACTATCTAATAAGTTATTAATCCACTGAAAACCTGCATCAACAACATTTTTTGATTGTAAATTAAGAAGATTTACATATAAATTATTTAAATCTAGCAATAATCCACATTCTGTAGTGTTCAAAAGTTGAGTAATAAATTGAACATCTGAAAATTGATCATCATTAAAAAAAATATATTGACTTATATTTTCTAAAAATATTTGTCTTCCTAAAAACTGTTGAACTTCATTTACATGTTTTGATACCAACAATAACGACTCTTTCGTAAAGCCTATCGGTAATAAATCATGTAAATCATATGATTTTTTAGTTTTTTTTATTACTCTCGAGAAGGATAAGTGATCAGATAAAATAAATGGTTTTATATTGTCTATCAGTAATCTTAATTCATACATATGGCTTTTATCTAAGCCAGTTGCACTACCTATACTTAACCCTACCCCATGTAAACTAACAGGGGAAGATTTTCTAATTTGTTCAAGAAATTTTAAGTTGAGCGAGTCTGTACTAAAGAAATTCTCAGAATGAACTTCTATGTAATCAACTTGATGGCGTGTAGACAAAAACTCACTATAGTGAGGTTGCCTTAAACCAATTCCATTAATTAAATTCGCCATTTCATTGCCTAAAAAAGGGCAAAATTTGCCCTTTTTAATTATGAATTACGCTTAATCATCATTTCTTCAAATGCTTTCACCTTTGCCGTATCGTGAACAATATCCATAGCTTCATCTTTTGATAAACCTCCCATTTTTTTACATTCATCTTGAGAGACAACCTTGAAATCACCAGGGTTATAATTCTCAGATGAAGTTCCTTTACAAGTATGGTTACCTGTTAGTCCTGCGCAGCCATTTTGACCAGCTTTAGCTATACCAAAACATTTACCCAGTGAATCTGCATGGCTACTAACAGGAATCGTTGTAGCTGCTATTGATACTACAGATAATAATGCTGCTTGAATCATTGCTTTTTTACTCATTTTTCTCTCCAAAAATTTAAAATAACAATAAACTTATGATAGTTACTGTATTTAGTCGTAATATAAAGGGATTTATTACAGATAAACTTGAAAAAGTTAAAACTGGAGATGTTAGTTAACTGATTTTTTTATAGATTTTTTTTGTAAGATATAACCAACAAGAGAAGCAACGCAGCCAGAAAAGGCACCAAAAAACAAAGACCATCTAGGTCCATATTTATCAGCAATCCAACCTACTACAGGTGCGCCTAAAGGTGTACAGCCCAAAAATATACCCATATAAATAGCCATTACCCTACCCCTTAATTCAGGAAGTGTAGACAACTGTACATAACTATTCGTAGTTGTAGTAAAGATCTGAGCTAAAGCACCAAGACAGCCCAATAAAATTCCAAACAAAACAACATTAGTTATCATTGAGGTTATCATTCCAATAACACCAAAAAATATAGAGCTCAATATAAGAATATTTATATTATAGATTTTTTTACCGGCAATGAATAAAGCACCAGAAATAGATCCGATAGCCATCATTGACGACAATAATCCATATAAATGGGCACCACCATGAAAACTAGTGATAGAAACAGTAGAAATAAATACAGGAAAATTTAAACCATATGTACCTAAAATAAATAACATAATAAAAGTAGTAACCAATTCAGGTTTGTTTCTTATGTATATTAGGCTCGATAAAAATCCTCCAGATATATTTTTTTGTTTTTTAGCTTTAAATAGCTCATCTTGCCTCATGTAGACAAGTGATACTATAACCGCAGCAAATGATAAGCTATTTAGTAAAAATACCCAACCAGCACCGATTATTGAAATCAATATTCCAGATACTGCTGGACCAACTAGTTGTGCGCTATTAAATAAAATAGAATTTAATGCCACTGCATTAGATAAATCTTTATCCCCCACTAACTCAGTAACAAACGTCTGTCTTGCGGGTGAATCAAACGCACTAATGCATCCCACTAAACCTGCAAATAAATAAACATGCCAAAGAACAATTAAATCAGTTAAAACAAGAATACCTAGACATAAAGCAGTCAAAGCCAAACCAATCTGAGTAACAATAAGTAAACGTCTGTGATCACACTTATCAACAACCTTACCAGCAACGGACACCAACAAGATGGGTGGTCCAAATTGTAAAGCCATTATTATGCCAACAGAAGTTCCACTGTGATTGGTTAATTGAGATAAAACTAACCAGTCCTGTGCAATACGTTGCATCCACGTACCAATATTTGAAACAATTGAGCCAAGAGCCCAAATCTGGTAATTGAATTTTGTTAAGGATCGGAATGTGTTTTTCAAGAATATCGTATAAAAAATAAATACTTTTTAAATTATATTCTGAAATTAGGAGAGTTTGTATGGAATCTAATTAATAATAGAATACACACTAAAATAATGTGTATTCTGACTATAGATAAAATTAATTGATTTTTAGTGACATACCATTAGTACCACTTTTTTTACTTAAAGTAAGTACTAAAATACCGTTTTCATAATTGGCATTTGAAGTTTTTTGATCAATTGAGGTAGGTAAACTGAAAGAACGAGATACAGAACCATAGTAACATTCACTACGAATAACTTTTTCATCTTCAGTTTTTTTATCTTCTTGTTTGATCTCAGCAGAAATAGATATATTTTTATCATCAATATTTATATTAATGTTTTCCTTTTGTACGCCTGGTAACTCAGCCCGAATTACATAAGCATCATTATTCTCTGAAATATCTACATTAAATGTACTTGGTAGTGTATCACCATGTAAAGGTCTAACTAAATAACCTAATGAAGGATAATCAGAAAAAAAATCACCAAATAAATCTTTACTTAATCTAGATAATTGACTCATAAAGCATTCTCCTTTTGGTATTAATAAGAAAAAATAAATTCATTCATCCAATAACGATAACTGTAATTGGGTCCTTGAAACTCACCTGCATTACTACAACCAGCTCGCGCTCTAAAAAATATACGAGAATATACTGGACTATCAACACTACCCTCTATTAATTTTGTAACTGTGGAAGGTGTTCCTGTCACATATTGTCTTCCTACACCAGCAAATCCAGATATTACCCATCCAGAAAGATGCTGCCTAATCCCTAGACCAGCAAGACTTTCTGAATAATAATCAGGATTAAAGTAATTGTTTGGAAGTTGTGTGTTGGTGTCACGAAATTGTCTATATCGCAGTTGTAAATTTACACCTTGATTTGGAAACAAATCATAAATTAACTTTGCTTTAACTAACCATCTTTTGTTTCCATCTGATATATCCATCATGCCCAGTAACCCAACCAAAGATAATCGTTTAATAAATTGATGCTCTAATGAAACACCACTTAAAGTATAAAAAATTCCGCTATCTAAAGAAGGTTGAGTTTCAATACGATCTCGATTTACGAGTAATTGAGTATTAGTAGTTGTATTTATTTTAAAATTTATTTGGCTATCAGTAACTAATAGATGAGATCCATTTAAGTTATTTACATTTAAATTAATATTGTATCCAGACCAATCCTTTAGATTATAGTTGTTATAGATAAGTCCATACTGATTAGCAGTTTTAGACCATGAATTTTGACTATAGTGATTGTTTTGGTAACTTATACCTACAAAATGACCTGGGTCTGAATATTGAGGATAAAATCCTCCTCCAATTTTTGATATATTTAATCCCTCACTATCATTTGATAAATAAAGGTTGGGTATTGAAATCCCACTAAATCCCCCTACACTTTCTGCATAAATATTAACAATGAAGAGATTCAAAATTAATAATAGTACTAGTCTGGTCATTGTTTTGTACCCCAGACTTTTTTAAAACCTAATAATTCAGAAATATATCCATATACACAAGCAGGCTGTAAAATCAGTCCATAAGCCAATATATATAAAATAAAACCTAATAAATTCTTTCTGATAGTAATGTTTTCATTTATGAAGGTATGCCTGGCAGCACGATACATAATATTATTTAAAATCAAAGAAGGAGGGATTAAAGCCAATGTCATAGGACCAACAATCCAGAAGCGTCCGGTTAAAGCCAGAATTAATCCGGGTATAAAACCAAATGTATAAGCAATATCTATAAATGGAAATAGTAAATTCCACCAAATATATATACTGTTTAATCGTAATTTAAAAATTATTTGTGGGTTTTGTTTAAATGCTTCTATTAATCCCCTTGACCATCTTTGTCTTTGTTTAATAAATTGAAGTAATGTATCAGGACACTTAGTAAATACACAGGCGTTTTCAGCATGTCCAACCCGCCAACCAGTTTTTAAGATATTCCAAGTAAGTACAATATCTTCACCAACCATATTAGGCCAACCACCTAATTTTGATACCGTTTGTCTTTCATATAATGAAAAAGCGCCTTGTGCAACTAACGTACCTTGATACATTGATTGAATTCTTTTGACAGCACTAATCCCCAAAAAGTAATCCCACTCTTGTACCTTTGTTAACCAGTTTTTTCTAGAATTACCTACAAGTATGGTTCCTGCAACTGCTTTAGTATTGGGAGGATCAGACAGATAACGAGAAACGAGATTTTTAATTGAGTTTTTTATTAATAAACAATCTGCATCTATTGTAATAACCAAGTCAGAAAGCAAATAGTTCAATCCTATATTTAATGCATTAGCTTTACCTTTATTAATTGTCAAATCGATTAAAGTTAACAAATCAGCACTGAGTTTTAGATCTAAAATTTTTTTCTTTGTATTATCTTGCGATCCGTCATTAACAATATAGATATGAATAGATGATGGATAATCTTGACTTAATATACTTTTAATTGTTTCTTGTATAGTATTTTCTTCGTTATATGCGGCTATTAAGATATCAATATTTGGATAACTATCAATTTTTTTAAATATTGGTCGTTTATCAAATAATAGAGAAAAAAATACAAACATATTGATAAAGCCAGGAATTATCGCAATAAATGTAATTAAAAAAAATGCAACAAATTGACCTGTAATTATTGAAAGTTCTTCAAACCATCTTTGCGAAACCCATATTGAAAAAATAGCCCAATTAATTGAAATAAAAGTAGCGATAGAGAATTTATACTTGATAGATAAATGATTATTCATAATTAACATTCAATTTAACGTTAACTAAATGTTATTTATGAATTGGTGGATTAGCTATCTGTCAAATTACATATTTTGTTTAATTGATACAGTAAGTGTGATTCTTTCCATTTTGCTTTACAAAAAGTAATGCTTGATCAACTTTTTTTATCAATTGATCAATTGTTAAAACATTATCTTTGGTAAGATTTTCTTCAGCCTTATAAATTGTAATACCTATACTTACAGTAATTTTAGTTTGTTGATTAAGTGCTATTTGATATGAATGTTCACTGACTACTGTTCTAATTCTGTCAGCAACAATTTTAGCATCATTAAAGTTAGTTTCAGGTAAGACTATTAAAAACTCGTCGCCACCTATTCTACCTACGTGATCGATATTTCTTACTACTTTTAAAAAATCTGCAGCAACATTTTTTAATACATAATCACCTATCGGATGGCCGAGACTATCATTTATACCTTTAAAATTATCAACATCAATAATTATTATTGCTAATGGCTTATGATTTCTGTTTGCTCGAAATATTTCTTGATTAGCTTTGTGAAAAATCTCTCTTCTTGAATACAAATGTGTAAGTTCGTCATATTGCAAATCTCGTTTTAAGCGTTTATTACTTAAAATTAATTTGGTAATAAAAATACTTGTAATGAACGATAAAGAAATAGGACTGTTATATAACATTTTAAAAACAAAAACATAATCAAAATGTGGGTATATTAATGTACACAAGTAATATGTAAGCATACCTAATATACAAATTAATATAATCCATAGGGAAATAGTTACATGATTGTATGATTTGTATAACATGCCAAATCCTTAACGATATTTGATATTGGCATATTAGCGTCTCATATTTCAAAACATTAGTTCAATTAAGACAACTATCTATCAGTAGATTCTTAATTATAATTAACTAGATAGACATATAATTATCTAAAATAAACATCTGAAGCAGTATTATCAATAAACCTTATTGTCACAACAAATATTAATTCAGTTTTATTTTCCTGATAGTCATGACTTTTAAATAACAATCCTAATATTGGTAATTCTGATAAATAAGGGAAAGCTTGAATTACTTTACTTATATTATTTTGTAGTAATCCTCCAATAACCAAACTATCTCCATCGTTTAATAATAAGCTTGTACTTGCTTTTCTTGTCATAATAGTTGGAATAATAGTTAAATTATTACCAGTTCCATATGTAGTAGAAGAAACTGCCAATTCTGATACTTCAGAATCAATCGCTAAACCAACTCTATTGTCTGAAATAATATGTGGTGTAAATTTAAGACTAACCCCATAATTTTCTTCTTGTAGTGATACTGAACTTACTCCTAAGTTTGTCGCAATAGGAATAGGGATAAATAATTTTCCACCAGCAAGAAAACTAGCTGTCTTGTTATCCATGGAAATAATATTTGGCTGCGCCAAAATCTTTGCATTATCCTTTGTTAATTGCGTATCAATTATAGTAGTAATTCCACCCTTTAAAATGGTAAATTGTCCTAGCGAACCTGTAGAAAAGTTACTAATACCAGACAAGCTTTTTGTGCTATTTGATCCGTATAATGTTGATCCAAATTTATTTTCGTAATTTTTTTGTATTTCAACAACCTTAACTTCTAATAATATTTGAGGATCCTTTTTTACTGTAAGTAAATCAACGATCTTATTTTTATATAAATGACCTGTTAATAGAATTACTTTATTCTTAATAAGATTAGTAGACACTTCTCCAGATAAAAGAATATCTCCGTTTATTGATTGAATAAGTAGTTTATTTTCATTAGGAAAGACTGTTTTTATTTTATCTAACAGCGGTTTTATATTATTTATTACATCAATTGTGTAGATATACTGCTTTTTATCTGTTGAAATTAATATAGATGAATTGCCGAGTGATTTTCCTACTATATAAAGCATTTCATTATTTGCATATTGAACATCAACAATTTTCGGATTTGATACTACAATGCGTTTAATATGAGTAATAGATATAGATTTACTCTCACCGATAACTAATTGTATAACTTGAGATTGAGCACCAAGTGTAGAGATATGGTCACACCACCCCTGAGAGGGCTGGATGATTAGTAGTAAAAAAACTACAATATTGAAAATATCAGCAAATATATTTTTCGTGTACATGGCGAAATAATAAAAATAAATTATTTCTTATCATGTACCGAAAATTTATTATTTTTTAACCGTAAAACAACAATTTTTTTATTTATAAAAAAGCACTGTAATACAGTACTTTTTTAATCTGCATCACTCAACCAAGAGAAAATTGCAGTTCACCCAAATCTCCTACCTTAGATACAACTTTATCCCCTTTTTTCAGCCAGACTTGTTTATCCTTAGGTTTACCTAAAATAACTCCTTCTGGAGTACCAGTAAAAACAATGTCTCCGGCTTCCAAAGGGAAATGTTGACTGACATATGAAATCATTTGTTGTGTGTTAAAAATAAAATCAGACGTATTTGAGGATTGTCTCTTCTCGCCATTAACCCATGTTTCAACCGACAAGTTATTAGGATCCTTAATTAGATCTGCAGAAACCATATAGGGTCCTATTGGTGCAAAACCCTCTAGAGTTTTACCAATCATCCACTGACCGGCTGGTAACTCTAACTGCAAGTCTCTTGCAGAAAAATCCTGTCCTGTGGCATAGCCCGCCACATAATTTAATGCCTCATTCTCTGCCACTTGAAACGCTCTTTTACCTATAACAATGACAAGTTCTGTCTCGTAATCTAACTTATGAGTAATAGCTGGGTCGGGAGTGGGTATAACACCATTAGCAGCTAATAAAGAGTTGTTATACTTATTAAATAACGGAGGAACACGAGGGAATTGCATTCCGATTTCATGAGCATGTCGACGATAATTTAGACCAACACATACAATTTTCCCTGGATTTTTAAATAATTTACCATATTGAATTTCATCTTCTTTTAGCCACAGGTTTGGATGATTCTGCGTAGCATTAACCAGTTGTTTTAATTCATGTCCCCACCCTTCTTGAAGTGCTTGGTCTAATGAACTAGGGGCATTTAGGTGTAGTTGATAAGAGGCTTTTACCACATCTAAAATACCTTTTTTATCTTTTATAGCGAGGGTTTCTTTGCCATCTTTTTGTTTAATAGTAAGTAATACAAGTCCATCAATCATATTAAACTCTGTTTTTTTTGTTTTCTGATGATCAGCATAAGCAGTTTCATTTAAGCCTAAAGTAAAGGCGCCGGTTCCTGCTGCCATAATAGTTGTTTTTTTAAAAAAATCACGTCGATTTAGATTCATTTATTTCCCCCTAAATTATAGTTATGCAACATGAATTAATTTACGATTTACAACCAATGACCCTATAATCATCCCAATAAAACTTGCTATTAATCCTGCTAACTGAGGTGGGATAAGTGCTGAGGGTGTTACCCATTCACAAATAATCCATATTCCTCCTCCTAACAATACTGACAAGAGTCCGCCAAATGGTGTTGTTCTTTTCCAATACAAGCCAAATACCAAAGGAACAAATGCAGTCACAAGTGTTATCTTATAAGCATTTTCAACCATTTTAAAAATTGATAATTCAGAGTGAATCGCTATATAAGTAACAAGTACTGTAAACATAAAAACAATAATACGCATCACTTGTAGTAGTTGTTTATCAGTCATTTTTTTAAAAAAACCACGTACAATATTTTCCGCAAAGGTGACTGATGGGGCAAGTAACGTTGCCGAAGCACAACTTTTAATAGCAGAGAGCAACGCGCCAAAAAACATAATTTGGGCGATTAAGGGCGCTTTTTCTAAAATAAGTTTAGGTAAGATTAATTGAGAATCTGAATTGAGATAATTATTAACTAAATCTGGGGCAATAATAGTAGCTGAATAAGCTAAAAACATAGGCACAAAAGCAAATAGAAAATATAAACCTCCTCCTAGAACTGAGGCATTACGGGCAGTTTTTTCGTTATTCGATGAGGTTACTCTTTGAAATACATCTTGTTGCGGTATTGAACCCAACATCATGGTAATCCAAGCAGTAAAAAAAGCAATTATTTCTGTCAGTGATGGTTTAGGCCAAAAGTTAAATTTACCGTCTACATTCGCATGATGAATAACATTAAGTATGCCGCCAGCGGGAACACTTAAATCCCACCCTATATACAGCATACCAATCATAATAATTATCATTTGAATAAAGTCTGTTATCGCAACAGATAGCATGCCACCAAATAACGTATACATCATTACCGTGGCAGCTCCAATGATCATTCCAGTCTCTTTTGAAATGGAATCATCTGATACGACGTTAAATACTAAGCCTAAGGCTTTAATTTGAGCTGCAACCCAACCTAAATAAGAAATCACAATACATATAGTTACCAATACTTCAACCGTTCGACCATACTGCTGGCGGTAAAAGTCTCCAATAGTGAGTAATTTTTTTCTATACAACTTAATTGCAAAAAATAACCCTACTAATATTAAACATAATGACGAACCAAAAGGGTCTGCAACTACGCCATGCAAACCCTCTTTTAAAAAAGTAGCTGGAATACCAAGTACTGTCTCCGAACCAAACCATGTGGCAAATACAGTGGCAGTTACTACAGGCAACGGCATACTATGACCTGCTGCTGCATAATCAGCAGTATTGTGAACACGTAAAGCCACCCATAAGCCTATGGCCACAGAAATAATCCAGTAAGCGATAACAAAACCTAATAACATATATTATGTAAATGATAAAAAAGTTAAGTATAGCGATATTTATTATTTAATTAAAACTTCTTTATTAAGCCAAGTAATGGTCTTTTTATTTGTATTTTGATAAGGAATCTCAGCCAGTAAAGGAGTCGTCATTAATTGGGTAAGAGTCTTTAAATTCTCTGAATAACGAGACATATTTGGATCAACACAATTAGCAACCCATCCTGATACTTGAATTCCTCTGTTCAAAATACACTTTTCTGTGAGCAAAGCATGATTAATACAGCCCAATCTCATCCCCACAACAATAATGACAGGTAAGGCTAGAAACTCACATAAATCTATAGTTAATAAATGATCATGTAATGGAACCAAAATACCACCCGCTCCTTCTATAACCACCTTGTCTACATTACCAATGAGTGAATCAAATGAACGTTTGATTAATTCAAAATCAATATTAACTTGCGCTTCCTTTGCCGCGATATGTGGGGCAATAGCCGGTTCAAAACAATACGGATTAATTTGATTAGTTGTATAGTGATTAGTTGAATGTTCACGTAATTGGTTAACGTCATCGTTAATGAGTTCACCATTTATCCATTTTGCTCCTGAAGCAACGGGTTTGAATCCAACCACTTTAAATCCATTTTCTTTCAAACTATCTAACAATAATGTACTAAAAGTAGTTTTACCAATTTCAGTATCTGTACCAGTAACAAACCATCCTATTGTCATCATTCCACCTCATTTAATACTTTTACTGTAGCATTCACTAATTCTTTAAATTCATTATCAGTAATAGTATATGGCGGCATAAAATAAAGATGATTACCAATCGGACGAATTAATATTCCAAACTTCAAACCTAAACGATAACAATCTTTAGCAAAAATAGGATTGTTTGTATTGATATCAAATACCCAGATCATGCCAATGTGACGCCAATCAATAACAGAGGAATGTTCTATAAGTGGTTGTAAAAGTTCATTGAATTTGGTTAAGCGTGTGTTGTTTTTTTCCAGTATCTGCTCATCATCAAAAATATTCAAAACTTCAAGTGCAGCTCGACAGGCCAGAGGGTTACCTGTATATGAATGAGAATGTAAAAAGCCTTGAGAAATATCATTTGTATAAAATGCTTGATAAACATCATCTGTCGTTAGTACTGCAGACAATGGTAAAAAACCACCTGAGATTCCTTTAGACAAACAAATGAAGTCAGGCTTGGCGTTAGTTTGCTGATATGCAAAAAAAGTACCTGTACGCCCAAACCCCATGGCAATTTCATCAACAATTAAATGTATTTGATACTGTTTTGCCAATTGAGACAAGCCATCAAGATAACGAGGTGAATAAAAAAGCATTCCTGCTGCAGCCTGTACGAGTGGTTCAACAATAATTGATGACACATTCTGACAGTTTTCCTGTAAATAAATCTCAACGTAATTTAAACAAGCATCAATCTCACTGTCTTCATGTGAATAAGGGACTGGCATTAACGCGGCTGAGCGAATTAAATCTGCATACGCGTTTTTGAATATTGGGATATCCGTAATACCTAAAGCACCTATCGTCTCACCGTGATAACTATTGGTTAATGCAAGAAATTGATTTTTTGCTGAGTATCCTTTGTTACGCCAATAATGTGCACTCATTTTTAAGGCAATTTCTGTAGCAGATGCACCATCCGAGGCATAAAAAGCATGCCCGAGTTTGTTATTGGTTTTTTCACTTAGTCTTTCAGACAGTTCTATAACGGGTGGATGACTAAATCCAGCCAACATAACATGCTCAACTTTATTCAATTGATCAACAATTGCACGTTTAATTCGTTCATTTTGATGGCCAAATATATTTACCCACCACGAACTTATTGCATCAATATAACTATTTCCAAATTCATCGATTAGACGAACGCCGTATGCTTCTTTAATAACAATAGGTAAGAAATCCTCATGAAATTTCATTTGCGTACAAGGATGCCATACCCCCGCCAAACTTCTGCTACCCCAACTATTTTCTTTACTCATAAGATGTTAACTAAAATATCCACTAATCTATCAATATCACTTAATTCATGCTGAGAAGACAAACTAATCCTAAGCCTTGCACTGCCAGGAGCAACAGTTGGCGGGCGTATTGCAGGAACCCATATGTTTTCCTGTAACAATATATCCATACAACGCATTACCTCTTCGTTACTCCCAACAATAATAGGATGAATGGCCGAGTTAGACGATTTATATTGCTTAAACTGACCTAGCTGTTGAGCTAAATAAGAGATTAATTGCTTAAGTTTAACCACATAACTCAAATCCGTCTCAAGTAACATGAGTGCAGCAATTGATCCCGCGGCTAGGACTGGTGGACTTCCAGTTGTAAAAATATAGGTTCTTGCTTTTTGTAAAATCCAATCAATTAATACCGCGTCACCCGCAACAATAGCGCCAAACACCCCCATTGCTTTACCAAGAGTTGCCATATAAAGAACACGAGGAGAAGCTATATTAAACTGCTCTAATATACCTTTTCCTGTTTGCCCCATAACACCAAATCCATGCGCATCATCGACATAAATATAAGCGTTATAGTGTTCAGCTAAACGTAGCAACTCAGTCATAGGAGCCATATCGCCGTCCATACTAAATACGCCATCAGTTATAATCCATTTATTGCGATAGGTAGAGTGTCTTAAAGCGCTCTCTAAATCACTAAGATCGTTATGTTTATAAATATGGAGTTGTTGTGGTTTTGCCAACCGAATACCGTCAATTAAACTGGCATGATTTAGTTCATCTGAAAATATTGCGGTCTCTGGAATAGTGATTGCATTTAATACCCCAATATTGGCCATGTAACCAGTAGAAAAATGAAGTGCTTTTTCTAGATTTAAATAATGAGCAAATTTTTCTTCTAACAAATGGAAAAGTTTATTGTGACCACTCACCATAGCTGAGGAGCCGGATCCAGCACCAAACTCACTTAATCCATTTCTCATCGCCTCAATAATCTTGTGATGGTTAGCTAACCCAAGATAATCATTACTCGAAAAGGAGAGTAATTTGTCATGATTAACCAGTAAGTATGGCTGCTGAGGTGAATGAATTAATTTTCTTTCACGCCATAGCCCTTGATTTCGCCAATCATTTAGTCTTTCTTTAAACAAATCATGCATATAAATATAAGGAATCGTTCTTTAATGGATTATTGTTTACTATTATAATGACCAATTATGTTTATTAATCACTTGGTTATTTAATATTATGGCAGCTTTTGGTACAGAAAAAGTTCTCTCAGTTCATCATTGGAATGACACATTATTTAGTTTTACAACTACCCGCGATCCTGGACTTCGTTTTGAAAACGGTCATTTTGTAATGATAGGTCTTGAGGTTGAAGGAAAACCTTTGACACGCGCATACAGTATAGCTAGCGCCAACTATGAAGAACATTTAGAATTTTTAAGCATTAAAGTTCCCAATGGTCCACTTACTTCTCGCCTTCAACATATACAAGTGGGTGATGACATACTAGTGAGTAAAAAACCTGTAGGGACGTTAGTCATACACGACTTACTCCCAGGTAAACATGTTTACTTATTTGCTACAGGTACAGGTCTTGCTCCTTTTATGAGTATTATCAAGGATCCTGAAACCTATGAACGTTTTGACAAAGTTATTTTAGTACATGGCGTAAGGCAAGTATCTGAATTAGCGTATCGTGATTTCATTAAACATGAACTGCCAAACAATGAGTTTTTTGGTGAAGAAGTTAAACAAAAACTGATCTATTATCCCACCGTTACACGTGAAGAATTTGAAACCACAGGACGTGTTACTACGCTTATTGAAACTGGACAACTCTTCAATGATATAGGCTTACCACCGCTTAACCCTGAAGTGGATCGAGCAATGATTTGTGGTAGTCCAGGTATGCTCAAAGATATATCAGCTCTTCTTGATGAGCGCGGGTTTAAAATATCAACTGGTGTAGGTGAACCAGGTGATTACGTCATTGAACGTGCATTCGTAGAAAAATAAACTTATTGCTGATTATTTCCCGCTTTGTGTGTTTGCGCTAAAGCCAAATACACGGCGGGGACAACAAATAAAGTAAAGAGTGTCCCAATAGATAAACCAGAAAAAATCACAATACCCATCGCCCTTCTTCCAGCTGCCCCAGCGCCACTTGCAATTACTAAGGGTAAAACTCCTAAAACCATAGCAGCTGTTGTCATTAAGATTGGACGTAGTCTTATTGCAGAAGCTTCAATCACTGCTTCAAGTTTTGTTAATCCCTCTTTTTGTTTTTGATTTGCGAACTGAACAATTAAAATACCATGCTTACTAATTAAACCCATCAGTGTAACCAATCCAACCTGTGTATAAATATTTAGTGTAGTAAGCCCTAGATTGATAAAAATTAGCGCTCCAAATAGAGCCATAGGTACTGAAATTAATATAACCACAGGATCACGAAAACTTTCAAATAAGGCCGCTAATACCAAAAAGACCATTAAAATTGCAAACAATAGTGTCACAACAAAACTACCAGACTCTTTAATATACTGTCTTGATGCCCCAGAATAATCAATGTTATATCCGCTTGGTGCGTATTTTTTTGTAGTCTCTTTTAAAAAAGCTAAAACTTGATCTTGAGTAACAAAAGGAGTAGCCACACCGGCAATCGTAGTAGCATTTAATTGTTGAAAATGGCTTACTACCTCTGGTACAACCTCTCGCTTAATGGTACCTATCGATCTCGCAGTCACCATTTGACCATTCGGAGTTTTAAAATGTAAATCTAACAACTGATCTGGATTTAATCGATCAACCTGTTCTACTTGGGGTATCACTTTGTAAGAGCGACCATCAATTGAAAAATAATTTACGTAACCTGCCCCTAATGCACTATTGAGAGAATTAGCAATATCCCTTTGTGTCAAACCAAGATTGCTTGCTAAATTTTTATCAACTACAAAAGTAGCCTGCGGTTTATCTAACTTCAAATCCGCATCAACAAAGAAGAACATGCCACTTTTTCTAGCATCATCAACTACCTTTTGTGCAACATCATTTAAATTACCAAATGAATCAGTGGTGTTAATAACAAATTGAACAGGAAGACCTTGTGTTCCAGGTAAGGGAGGAAACTGAAACGCTGCCACGCGTGCTCCTGGTAATTGTCCCCACTTCATTTGTAAGTCTTTTTGTAAGGCCTCAGCGCTTCTTGTTCTCTGGTCCCAAGGTTTAAACACCACCCCACCAATACCTTGATTAATAACCGGAGAGCCAGTAATTTGGAACATTTGCATATACTCAGGCTCAGTTTTTGCAATTTTATGTAACTCTTCTGCAAAGCGTTGCATCTCATCTGCTGAAGGATTAGCAGGGCCTGTCATCGAATAAAGAACAATTCCCTGATCTTCTGTGGGCGCTAATTCTTTAGCTGAAGTCGCAAATAAATAGACAGCACTAAATAGTAACAAGACACCCATCACTACTAAAACAGATTTAGTCTGGAGTAATACACTTAAAAGACGATGATATTTGTTATGAACCCGTTCAAATTGTTTATCAATCCAGTGTGCAAAAGAATTATTGTGTTGATTACTAGTAAAAAATTTAGAACACATCATCGGAGACAAGGTCAGTGCTATTACTCCAGATACCGTCACTGCCCCTGCTAGAGTAAAAGCAAACTCAGTAAATAATGCGCCGGTTAACCCTCCTTGAAAACCAATAGGTATATACACAGCAATAAGTACCACTGTCATAGCAAGAATAGGACCACCTAATTCTCTGGCTGCTAATATTGCAGCATCCCAGGCAGATTTACCCTCTTCATTCATATGACGATCAACATTTTCCACAACAATAATGGCGTCATCAACAACCAAACCAATGGCAAGAACCAAAGCGAGTAATGTCAGCAAATTAATGGAGTAGCCCAATATCAGCATAATAAGAAACGTGCCAATTAATGAGAGTGGCATGGCTACTACTGGTATCACAACTGCTCTGATATTTCCTAAGAAAACAAAGATGACTAAAGTCACTATGACAAGTGCTTCAAGAAGGGTTTTTGCTACTTCATGAATAGAGGTAGTAATGTATTGCGTTGAGTCATAAACAATATTACCTGTTAGTCCGGTTGGTAATTTCGCTTTAATTGACGGAAAAACAGCCCTTACCCGTTTCGCTACGTCCAATACATTGGCATTTGGTGCTACTTTAATACCAATAAAAACAGATTTTTGGCCATCAAACGCCACATTAAAATCATAATTATCGGCACCCAACACAACATGGGCGACATCCTTAAGACGTACCGTTGTATTACCAGATTGTTTTACAATTAAATTACTGAATTCTTCTACGCTATGTAAATCTGTATTAGCGGTTAAATCAACACTCACAGCCTGCCCTTTACTAGAACCAATTGCAGCTAGATAATTATTAGCTGCTAATGCTGCGGAAACATCCTGTGCAGAAATACCAAATGAAGCCATTTTGCTGTCAATTAACCAAGCTCTTAGAGCAAAATTACGTGCCCCTAATATTTCGGCAGTTTGAACCCCCTCAATTGAATCTAATTGAGGTTTAACTTCTCTTAATAAAAAATCAGTAACATTATTTGTGGGTAGTACATCGCTATAAAAGCCCATATACATGGAATCAATTGTTTCACCTACTTTTACAGACAAAACAGGTTGTTGAGTCCCTGTCGGCAATTGATTAAGAACTGTATTAACTTGTGTATTAATTTCTGTTAATGCTTTGTTGGGATCATAATTCAGTCTTAAGGTAGCGGTAATAATGGATGTACCAAGTAAACTATTTGACGACAAATAATCGATACCTTGAGCCTGAGCAATTGCAGACTCTAGCGGTTGAGTAATAAATCCTGCAACAGTTTTTGCATCCGCACCAAAGTAATTAGTAGTGATAGTGACTACCGCATTTTGCGTACGTGGATATTGATTAACTGGTAAACCAAATATGGATCGTAACCCTAATACCAATATAAAAAGACTAACCACAATTGATAAGACAGGCCTACGTATAAAAATATCTGTAAAAGACATTATGCTCTATCCTAATTAATGTTCTTGAGGTGTTGGGGCAGGATTATTGGGAGGTTCCACCATATGACTAATGGAAACGGGTATACCCGTTTTTAATTTAAGCTGTCCACTGGTTACCACCTCATCCCCTTCTTTAATTCCTGACATTACCGCAACCTGATCTCCACGTGTTGCACCAGTTGTAATAAATACTTGTTGTGCTACAGGTAATTTACTCTCGGCAGGATGTTTGACAACAAACACTGTGGCACCATAGGGATTAAATGTAATCGCAGTTTGCGGCAAAGTTAAATAAGATTGAGCCTTACCGTATTGCCAATGAACCATAGTGAACATGCCTGGTAACAATTGATGTTGATCGTTAGTGATTGCACCTTGTATGGCAATATTTCGCGTTGCCTGATCTACCTCAGAACTAATTGCTTCAATTTCACCTTTAAAAATTTGTTTTGGCCAAACATCAGTGGTTAATGAAATTGGCTGCTTTGTTTTAAGGAATCGAAGTTGCTGTTGGGGCACAGTAAAATCCACCAAGATAGGAGACGTCTGCTGAAGCGTTGCAATTTTATCTCCTACGTTGATGTATTGACCTGGATTAACAGTCGTTATTCCAATTTGACCAGAAAATGGAGCACGTATAATTTTTTTCTCAACCAAGGCTTGTTGTGCTTGAACTTGTGCAGTCTTACTTTGATAATCCGCTTCATCTGATTGTAATTGAGCAAGACTAATGGCTTTAAAGCCATATTGTTTACGGTCACGCTCAAGTACTAACTTAGCTAAACTTAAGTTGGCTTTGAGTACTTTTAATTGAGCCACTTCAGCATCATTATTAATGACTAATAAAATTTGATCTTTTTTAACGTGTTGCCCTGAATGAAACTTAACGACTTTTACTAATCCAGCTGATTCGGTACTTATGTTTACTCCTCTTACCGCACGTAATGTTGCTACTTCATCAATAGTTGGAGTCCACTCACTATAATGAATAATGGTTGTAGTAACAGTTTGTGGAGGAATTCCCATAGAGTTCATATACTTTTTAATAGCATGTTGTTTAAATAAATTGAACCCAACAATCCCGCCCATTACCACCACAAAAATAATCAACATGATTATCATGCGTTTTTTTGTTAAGGATTTACTTTCACTGTTGTGACTTTCCATCATTATTGTCATCCTAAAGCAGAATTATTTTGAAGTATGAGAAGGTGAGTTATGCCAACCCCCTCCTAAGGCAAGAAACAGCGCTGCAGTATCATTTAATCGACTTGCTCTAGCTTGAATTAAAGTAATCTCAGTTTGTTGTTGATGTAATGTAGCGTTCAACAACTGCAGATAACTACTCGATCCAGTTTCGAATTGGGTTTGAGTAAGTTGAGATTGGTTGCTAGCAGCCTCATAAGCTTCATGAGATTGGTCAAGATATTGTCCATCAGTTTCAAGAGTGGTTATTGTATCGGAGACGTTTTGGAATGCATTTAATACAGTTTGTTGATATTGTAACGCTGCACTTTTTAATAACGCTTTTGCAGCATCCGTTTCTGCTTCAAGCGCTCCACCACGAAACAAAGGTTGAACTAATCCAGAGGATAAACTCCAAATCGCAGAATTTCTTGAAAAAATAGAATTAGGATTTGCCGCTAGAGCACCATACGAGGCGTTAATTGTAATATTGGGGTACTCCCCAGAAATAGCTACACCTACTTGAGCTGTAGCCGCATGAAGTAATGCTTCTGAAGTCAGTATATCAGGGCGTTGATGAATTAATTCAGAGGGTACTGAGAGGGGTAATTCTTGAGGTAATTTAATCTCATTTAAATTCAAGTCACTAAGCTCATTTTGCGCCGGTAATTGGCCAAGATAAACAGATAACTGATTCTCAAGTGTCGCATACTGATTTTGAAGAGCTGGTAGTGTACTTTTTATTAAAGCCAACTGCTCTTTGGCGTTGGCTGCATCCATCTGAGATAAAGCACCAATTTGATAGCGTTGTAATGTAGTTTGATAAATCTCCGCTTGTTTTTTAATAATACTTTTAGTTAATTCAATTTGCCTTTTTACTGCTGCACGACGAATGGCAGTGGTCACCACATTGGCGGCTAACGTAATCCTAGCGGCTTCATAGGTATACTGCTGTGCCTCTGCTTGGGCATAGGTAGCTTCTATTTGGCGTCGTATTCCACCAAACAAATCAAGAGAATAAGACACACCAATTGAGGCATTAGTTAAACTAAAAATGGAAGGTGGACTAGGTTGTCCAAATGAGGCTGGATTGAATCGTTGCTTAGTCTCAGATAAATTGGCGTTAATGGCAGGAAGCGTTAAAGTTCTCTCCTGAGCTAAGGCAGTATTCATTGCCCCCTCAAGAGTTTGCTGCAGCGCACTGACATTAGGGTTATTCTTTAAAGCCTTATCGACTAATTGATTTAACTTTTCATTACCAAACTGAGTCCACCAGTCAGATTTAACTGGTAGATTCTTTAACTGTTGCGTTGCTCCAAACTCATCTTGTGAATTAGAGCTAATTACTTGTGGATTATTATTTTTAACGTAAGAGGACACATTAGGAGCGACAGGACGAGTAAAATCAGGTCCGACAGCACAACCATTCAATAACAATAAGAAAGATGATATGTATATGAGTCTTTTCAATTAATTGTTCTTCCAACGTAAAAAAGCCTGTTCATCACTTTGTTTTGCCTCAACCCATCTTTCCTGGTTCAGATAAATTTCTTTTTTCCAAAAAGGTACTGTGGACTTTAATGCATCCATTAAAAATTGAGCAGCTTCAAAAGCATCCTGACGATGTTCACTTAATACTACTACGCACACAATATCCTCTTGGACGGCTAGTTTGCCAATCCGATGAATCATTAACACGTCAATTAAGGACCAACGTTCTCTGGCATGGGTCTCTAAATCTTGCATCGACTTCTCAGTCATCCCAGGATAAAACTCCACCTCCAAGTGGGTAAGCTGCCCTTGAGACCCTTGCTCTCTTACAGTACCAATAAATCCAACTACCGCCCCCACCTGCTGGTATTGAGCCCTGAGTTGTTGGGTTTCACTACCTAAATCAAACGAATTAGTTTGGATCCGTACCGACATAGTTTACCCTCCTGTGACTGGCGGGAAAAGAGCTATTTCATCATTTTCTGCAAAAGAATCGTGCCATGTACATCGAGTTTGGTTAATTGCAATTTGAATTGTGCCAGAATTGATCAAGCTATCTTGCCAAATTTGGCCACGTTGACTTAAAAATTGTTTCAACTGTTCTCCGTTAGTAACGTGCTCTGGTAACTCAATTTTTTCTTCGGATAAGTTTAATTTTTCACGTAGAGAAGCAAAATACTTAAGCGTTACATTCATGATCTTACAATCCTGTATTGATTAAGACAATTTAAGGATAAATTCAACAATTTGCTGGGGTTGGTTAATATCCAATTGTATAAGATTGTCTTGAGTTGGTTTATCACTGGCAACCGCTACTACATGGGGATCGTTTGGGGCAATTCTTGGGTGTTGTGTAAGCTCTCGCCATACTTCGATTTTTTTTATAGGGTGAGTTTTAAAACCTTCAACGATAATAATATCAGGATCAGTTAATCGATTAATTAACTGATCCAAATCAGGCTCTGGCTCATTGCGTAATTCATGCATCAAAACCCAACGGTGACTCGATGCCACTAACACTTCTGTTGCACCTGCCTCTCGGTGTCGCCAAGAATCTTTTCCAGGAATATCAATATCGAAACGATGATGGGCATGTTTAATAACAGAAACACGCAATCCTTTACCGGTAAAAATCGGTATCAGTTTTTCTATAAGCGTCGTTTTGCCGGAACCTGAGTAACCGGCAAAACCAATGATTTTCGCCATCTAACACCTTAAGTTTGCTAGTTATTACCTACCCAAATCAAGCTATTCTGAACCACGCGCAGCTTTTTTTCGTTCATGTTCTTGCAAGTGACGTTTTCTCAAACGAATGGTTTCAGGGGTGATTTCCACTAACTCATCATCAGCAATAAACTCAATGGCTGACTCTAAAGTCAATAAGACAGGAGGCGTAAGTACCACTGCCTCATCCTTTCCTGCCGCTCTAACGTTAGTTAATTGTTTGGTTTTAACAGGATTAACTACCAAGTCATTATCACGGCTATGAATACCGATAATCATCCCTTCATACACTCTATCACCCGGTACAACAAACATTCGCCCGCGATCTTGGAGTTTCCACAAAGAGTAGGCTACCGCTTCACCCTGCTCTGCAGAAATTAAGACACCATTATGACGCGCTGGAATTTCTGGTTTCATATCATCATAATCATCAAAAACGTGACTAATCAGACCAGTACCACGGGTAAGCGTTAAAAATTCAGACTGAAAACCAATCAACCCACGGGCAGGGATTCTATAATCCAATCTAACACGACCTCTTGCGTCAGACTGCATATCTTGTAATTCTCCACGTCTTTCACCCAAAGCCTGCATAACAGGACCCTGATGAGTTTCTTCCACATCCACTGTCAGCATTTCAAATGGTTCAAGTTTACGTCCATCAACTTCCTTGATAAGCACTCGAGGACGAGAAACAGCAAGTTCATACCCTTCACGACGCATATTTTCAAGTAAGATTGTTAAGTGCAATTCACCACGACCTGACACAAGAAATACATCGGTATCATCTGTTTCTTCTACGCGTAAAGCAACATTACTTAATAGTTCACGATCTAACCGTTCACGTATTTGTCTACTGGTGACAAATTTACCCTCTTGTCCGGCAAAAGGAGAGGTATTTACCTGAAAATTCATGGTTAAGGTGGGTTCATCCACAGCCAACATAGGCAAAGCTTCTGGTTGAGAGACATCGGTAATAGTGACGCCAATACCAATATCATCAATCCCGTTAATCAAAACGATATCGCCCGCTTCAGCGACCTCAAATTGCACACGCTCTAACCCCTTAAAACCAAGAACTTGATTAATTTTCGCGCGTTTAGGTGTGGAATCAGGACCACGCATAACCATCACTTCTTGATTAGGCTTAATTTTTCCACGATGAATCCTGCCAATACCAATACGTCCCACAAAACTTGAGTAATCAAGTGAGGTGATTTGTAATTGTAAAGGACCATCCGGATCACCTGGACGTTCTGGTACATACTTCACGATAGCTTCAAACAATGCTCTCAAATCTTTACCTGGATTGGCTGGATCAAGAGTCGCATAACCTTGCAGTGCTGAGGCATAAACCACCGGAAAATCTAATTGTTCTTCTGTGGCGCCCAATTTATCAAATAAATCGAATGTATGATTTACCACCCAATCAGGACGTGCACCTGGTCGGTCAATTTTATTCACAACAACAATTGGCTTTAATCCTTGAGCTAGTGCTTTTCTTGTTACAAAGCGCGTTTGTGGCATGGGACCTTCTACTGCATCCACTAAAAGTAAAACACCGTCGACCATGGATAACACACGTTCAACTTCACCACCAAAATCCGCATGTCCTGGAGTATCCACAATGTTAATGTGGGTTCCTTCATATTCTACGGCACAGTTTTTGGCTAAAATCGTAATACCTCTCTCTTTTTCGAGATCATTACTATCCATGACCCTTTCTGATACAGATTGATGCGCTGCAAAAGTACCAGATTGTTGTAACAGCTTATCCACAAGGGTGGTTTTACCGTGGTCTACGTGAGCGATAATTGCGATATTGCGAAGTTGTCGTGCCATAATAAATAGATCCAAAAGAATTTAGCCCTCTATTCTATCATGTAGTAGGGGTTGCGCATCCGAGAAAAATTAGCCATAGTCACAACTATGACAGCACAAATTATTTTAAAAATAGACGTAGACACCTTGAGAGGAACGTTGGAGGGAGTACCCAACCTAATTCAGTGCTTTAATTCGCATCAAGTACCTGCTACCTTTTTGTTTAGCTTAGGCCCAGATCATACAGGTCGAGCAATAAAACGGGTCTTTCGACCTGGTTTTTTAAACAAAGTATCACGCACCTCTGTAATTGAGCATTACGGGCTAAAAACTCTTCTTTATGGCACATTGCTACCAGGACCTGATATCGGTATTAAAGCACGCCACATCATCAAAAATACCCTTACTCAAGGTTTCGATGTGGGAATTCACACTTGGGATCATATTGCTTGGCAAGATGGCGTTAAAGAGGCCAATCAGCTCTGGACTCATGCGCTTATGGATAAAGCTTACGAGCGTTTCTATGATATTTATGGTGAGCCTTGTCGTGTACATGGGGCGGCAGGATGGCAGATGAATGACTACGCTTATCAATGGTTAGATGATAAGCGGTTTTTAGTATCGTCAGATTGTCGCGGCAGCTATCCTTTTTTGCCTATTATTAATGGTAAACATTTATCTTGCCCCCAATTACCCACCACTTTACCCACACTTGATGAACTTATAGGGGTAAATGAGCTAAATGAAACCAATGTGGCACAGCATGTATTATCACTAACTGCTAATACAGACCAAGCATTGCAAGTATTTACCTTGCATGCAGAATTAGAAGGGATGAAGTTAATACACGTTCTTGATCAATTAATTCAAGGCTGGAAACAACAACATTATGAATTTGTCACAATGACAGATTATGCTTTAGGTATTACCACCCCTCTTCCTTACTGTGAGATGCAATGGAAGGAAATTAACGGGCGTTCCGGGTTACTAATGTGTCAACATATAGGCAATGAAAATTAAAAAACTAATTATTAATGAGGATTAGACAATGGAATTAATGACTTCTGTACCAGACTTTGAGTTAGCTGCCACAGGCGGATTAAAATTTCAACTCAGTGCGATGAAAGGCGCCCCTTTGGTTTTATATTTTTACCCAAAAGATGACACACCTGGATGTACTGATGAGGGGCTACAATTTAAAAGCCTTTATGAAGAATTTAAGACTTTAAAATGTTCCATATTAGGTATATCCAGAGACAGCCTGTCCTCCCATGAAAAGTTTAAAAGTAAATTTGATTATCCTTTCCCCCTTCTCAGTGATCCTGATGAAATTGCATGTAATATTTTTGATGTTATTAAAATGAAAAATATGTATGGCAAACAAGTAAGAGGTATTCAACGCAGTACTTTTGTCATTGATAAAGAAGGTAAATTAAGAAAAGAATGGCGTGGTGTGAGTGTTCCAGGTCACGCCCAGGCAGTACTGGACTTTATTAAAACACTTTAAACTATATCGCTTACATCACAAGGAAACCTCTGTCCATGGTCAAAAAACACGTAGAAGAAAAAAAACTATTTGTCCTTGATACCAATGTGTTGTTGCATGACCCTACTTCACTCTTTCAGTTTGAAGAGCATGATGTTTATCTACCCATGATCATTCTTGAAGAACTTGATAATAATAAGAAAGGGATGACTGAAGTGGCTCGTAATGCTCGACAGGTCAGTCGTTTTCTTGATGAAATTGTCAATAAGGAAAAAGGGGATATTTCACGCGGTATCCCTTTAGCCAGAGAAGGTGAAATCAATGTCACTGGTTCTTTATTTCTACAAACCCTATCGGGCGGAGTATTACCATCACCATTAAACCATGAGAAAGGTGATAACCAAATATTAGCAGTTGCACTGGAATTAAAGCGTGCACAACCTAACCGTCCTGTTATTTTAGTCAGTAAAGACATCAACATGCGGATTAAAGCGCGTGCTCTGGGTGTTGAGGCTGAAGATTATTTTAATGACAAAGTACTTGAAGACAGTGATCTTCTTTACACCGGAACACGCGAGCTTCCCTCCGATTTCTGGGATTCTCATGGCAAAGATATTGAATCATGGCAGGAACAGGGTCGTACTTTATACCGTGTAAAGGGACCCATGGTAAACACATTCCTCCTTAACGAGTTTGTCTATCAAGACGATGGTGATACTCCTTTCTATGCTTTTGTAAAGGAAAAAAACAACCAATTTGCTGTATTACAAACAATTCGAGACTACACCTCGCAGAAAAATAATATTTGGGGTATTAACGCTGCCAATAGAGAACAAAATTTTGCGCTAAACCTCCTGATGGATCCTGATATTGACTTCGTGACATTACTAGGTCAGGCAGGAACGGGCAAAACACTGCTAACCCTTGCTGCAGGATTAATGCAGACCCTAGAACACCAAACTTACTCTGAAATCATTATGACCCGGGTAACTGTTCCTGTAGGTGAAGATATTGGTTTCCTACCCGGTACTGAGGAAGAGAAAATGACTCCTTGGATGGGTGCCTTGGAAGACAATTTGGATGTACTCAATAAAAATGATGATGAAGCAGGCGACTGGGGTCGTGCAGCGACAAGAGACTTGATACGTTCAAGAATTAAAATCAAGTCCTTGAACTTTATGCGTGGACGAACCTTCTTAAGTAAATACTTAATCATTGATGAAGCACAGAATTTAACGCCAAAACAAATGAAAACCCTGATTACGCGTGCTGGCCCAGGAACTAAGGTGGTATGTCTGGGTAATATTGCGCAGATAGACACTCCCTATCTTACTGAGGGCAGTTCTGGTTTAACTTATGTGGTTGATCGTTTTAAAGGATGGCGTCATAGCGGTCATGTAACACTGCAACGAGGAGAACGTTCACGTCTTGCTGATTATGCAGCAGAAGTGTTATAAGTTTAATGAATATCGGTTTTTATACAATACTTGCAGCACAGTTTTTATCAGCGTTAGCTGACAATACGTTACTCTTTGCCGCTATTGCTTTGTTGAAAATATTGTCAGCACCACCTGAGTATGTTCCAATCTTACAGCAGTTTTTTGTTGTCTCATACATACTGTTAGCCCCTTTTGTAGGTGCATTTTCCGATGCCCTACCTAAAGGGCAGGTCATGTTCATTAGTAATTTAATTAAACTTTTCGGCTGTCTTGCCATGCTTTTTGGTGTTAACCCACTTTATGCTTACGCTCTAGTTGGTTTAGGTGCTGCAGCCTACTCTCCAGCCAAGTATGGCATTTTGACGGAATATCTACCGCCCGAACTATTGGTTGTAGCGAACAGTTGGATGGAAGGATTAACGGTTCTTGCTATCATTATGGGCGCAGTCTTGGGTGGTATTATTTTAAATGATCATTTTTGGGCTTTTCACTCCTTAAATCATTTCCTTGAATCAATAATGTTTCCGAAGTTAAATAGCCCGCAATTTTCGATATTAATCGTTTTAGTACTTTATATTTTAGCGGCGCTATTTAATTTAAAAATCCCCAAATTAAAACTGGATCATAAACTCAAACATAACAATCCACTCTATATCATCATTGATTTTGCCCGGTCTTTTAAAATGTTGTGGTGCGATCCTCTAGGTAAAGTCTCTCTGGCTGTGACAACACTCTTTTGGGGAGTTGGCTCAACATTACGACTTATTGTCTTGGTATGGGCTGGTTTACAATTACACTTTAATCTTGAGCGTGCTACACAAATTACAGCAGTCTCTGCTATTGGTATCGCGTTAGGAGCCATTGCCGCGGCAAAATTAATCAAACTTGAAAATTCTCTTAAGGTACTTCCAGTGGGTATTGCTATGGGGCTCGCCATATTTGGTATGTTATTCATCCATGAATGGCATATGGCAATCTTTCTGTTGATTTTAGCTGGGGCAATGGGAGGTTTTTTTGTGGTTCCTATGAACGCCCTACTTCAGCATCGTGGCCATCAACTTATGGGCGCTGGACATAGCATTGCGGTCCAAAACTTTAATGAAAACATTAGTATTCTCTTAATGATGGGAGTCTATGCTTTGGTTATTAAAGCGGATCTTCCACTCACTCAATTCTATAAAATAATTGGTGTCGAACATCTTAAGCAAAGAGTTCTTCTTCCAGATGAAGCCTCTTTCTATACCAGCGTTGTATTATTGGCTTTGTTTATAAGTGGTATTATGTATTGGCTTTATCGACGGTATCGGCACGTTGAATACATTGATTAGTCAGTTTTTTAGCAGTTAGAAAATCACGCCATACACGTGATTTTTCCAATGGTTGACGTAAAATCCCACCCAAATCATGGGTAACTATAGTGGGAGTCCCATGAAACTCATAAATTTTATTACGTAAATCAACCAAAGGAAGATCGACTTCTAAAAGCAATTTGGCAACAATACGTCCCATTAATACCACTACCTTAGGTTGTAACGTTTGGATTTCATTTAACAGGTGATTGCGACAACTGTTAAATTCTTGGGAAGTAGGTGGGCGATTATGGCTTGGGTGACATTTAACCAAAAAAGTATGATACGTATCAGTAAAAGGAATCACTTCTACTGCTTTCAATAGATTGTGTAGTAACTCCCCCGCACTACCAAAAGATACCTGGTTATGTAAATCTTCCTCAGTACTAGGAGATTCGGTGATAATCAACCAAGAGGCTGAATCAAGTCCTTTCCCAATAAGAGGCTGTTGGCGTGTTGTATGTAATTGACAGGCTCTACATTGATTTACGCGCTCCAGTAAACTTAAGCTATCTGGAAGGGGGGGAGCTATTTCTGCCTTTACTTCTATCGTCTTTGGCTCAGCCACCCTTAATTTAGATGTAATAACAGGACTATTAGCAATAGATGATTCTACTCTTGATTGAGGTGGAGAAATCGCTGAAGGGTTTGTACTGCCAGAAATCACAGGTAACTGGTTATTTTGCATCCGTTCTGACACGGACCAGAGTTGTAATTCGCGCAGTAGAGCTTCTTCTCTATTCACAGGTATTTCCTCATTACAATCGCATCCTCACGTCCCCCAGCTTTCGGATAATACCCTTTTCTTCTGCCTATTTCAGTAAAGCCGTTAGTTAAGTATAAATGATGGGCAGTCACATTTTCTTCTCTAACCTCTAAATAAATATCCTTAAAATGGCGCTGACGAGCAAAATCGATTACTTCCTCTAATAACTTCTGACCAAAGCCTTGATGCTGTTTTAGCGGTGTAATGGCAAAATTTAAGATATGTAACTCATCGATCACAGGCATAAGTACTGTATAGCCTAAACTCAGTCTCTCTTGATACATGATAAGCCCAATAGAACCTGAACGTAGAGAATCCTTAAAGTTTTGTAATGACCAGGGATGGGTAAAAGCACTTTGCTCAATGGCCATTACCTCTGACAGATGTTGTTCTGTCATTTTGTCTATCGTGTAGTTCATTACTTAGGTTGTCGTTCTGCTGTTGTTAATGCCACTTTATCCCTAATGTAGATTGGTAATGCATCGTGAGAGGGTAATACTTCTCCTCTATGCCATTTACGAAGACCAATTTTTATTAACCATTTAGCGTGAGGTATTTTATTGGGTAAAATAACGGGTATAGGTTTACCAGAGACTAAACGCAATTGATCAGCGTAGCCATCGGCACCACTACCTACCAGACATATTTCCTCATTGGGTAGTTCGGGGAGCTGATCCGGTTGATACAGACCTGTAGGTATTATCTCTTGCCAATCGATAACTGTTTTTTTATAAAGAGCACCATAAACCTGCCCCATTCTGGCATCAAGTAACGCTAATACGGTTGGTGTATTCACTTGCTCTGCCAGCATCAATAAGGTTGGCACGGCAATCACCGGTACATCTAAAGAGAAAGCCAAACCTTGGGTAATACCACAGCCAGCACGTAAGCCCGTGAACGACCCTGGTCCTTGTGAGAAAACAATGGCACTTACCTCTTCAATTTTAGTATGACTATCTTTTAAAATATCCTTAATGTGAGAGAGGACAGATTCAACGTGCTTATCGGCACCTAGCCAATCGCTACAATAATATTGTCCATGTCGAAATAAGCATACAGAGCCCGCCTCGGTAGCAGTATCTATAGCTAATAATGTGGGTTGAGAGTCAGATTTCACGTGCTGTCTATTCATGTTACAAATTGATATATAGAATTATAAAAAAAAGGTTAGGATAATGCCTATGGAAAAAAAAGCCTCTAAAATTATTGTACTCGATGACGACATGCGTCTTCGAGAATTATTAAAAAGATACCTATCTGAGCAAGGTTTTTCAGTTGAGGCGGTTGCGGACGCCAACTCTCTTGAACGTGCCATGTCTAGAGAGCGTTATGATATCTTGGTACTAGACCTTATGCTACCTGGACAAGATGGTTTATCTATTTGCCGACAATTACGCAGTAAAAATAATACCATTCCCATTATCATGCTAACAGCCATGGGAGAGGATGTGGACCGTATAGTAGGTCTTGAGATGGGTGCTGATGACTACTTATCCAAACCCTTTAATCCCCGTGAATTACTTGCACGAATTCATGCTGTATTGCGTCGCCAACCCAGTACCGGCTTACCTGCAGCCCCCACCATCTTACCTGAAGGTCAACACACCACTCAGTTTGGCTCATTTGAATTTAATCTCAATAACCGTACCCTATTCAAAGATGGAAGAGATGTAAACTTGACCAGTGGTGAGTATGCATTGTTACGTGTTTTAGTCACTCATCCACGAGAGCCCCTATCAAGAGAAAAGCTCATGGATATGGCTCGTGGACGTGAGCATGAGGTATTTGATCGAAGTATTGATGTACAAATTTCAAGATTACGTCGCTTAATTGAGGTGGATTCTAGTAAACCAAGATATATTCAAACAGTGTGGGGCTTTGGCTACGTTTTTGTCCCAGACGATAGTCAATGAAATTCATACCAAAGTCTTTACTTGGAAGAACTGCGTTATTTGTTATATTTTTAGTTATCCTTACGCAGCTTGCTACAACTTTTGTTATTCAAAGCTTTTACACTCAACCCTTACAAGATAGATTGGTTAACGATCGTGTTAATCAGATTAAAACTCTCATTAATTCTTTAGGGTTACTCAATGATGAACAACGACCTAATTTTATAGAAAATATAAGAATTAATGAGCATGCGACGATTGTTTCAGACAAACTACTATCCCCTCCACCTGAGGCGGTTGCCGCAAAACAAGAACGTTTAGTCTACGTAGAAAATCGGTTAAAAAAAGAAGTCTCTCCTGACTCTAAAATCTACATATCAGACAGTCAGACCATTCCAAAAATTTGGATTTATCTGATAACTAACCATGGAAATTATTGGTATGTAACAGAACGGCTCCCCTTTGATGCAGATTTCCCTGTACGTTGGACTATAGCCTTATTTTGCCTGGTATTGCTTTCACTAATTGGACTATTTTTTGGTGTACGCCACCTCATTCAACCCATTAACCGTCTCACAGAAGCTGCGCAAACCATTGCCAAAGGCCAAATTGCCAATACTGTCCCAGAACACCAAGGCCCTGAAGAAATACGCACACTATCGCGCATATTTAATGATATGCAAGACTCCCTCGAAGAGGTAGAAACCAATAGAGCTGTTATGTTAGCAGGGGTATCCCATGACTTAAGAACACCGCTGTCTCGTCTACGACTAGCTATTGAACTATCCCATTTGGGTGATGATAAAAATACAGAATTAATGATTCAAGATTTGGAAGAAATTGACAGTACTTTAAACCAATTTTTAGATTATGCGCGTATTCAAAATGAGCACTGGCTAACCCAATCGGATCTCAACTATATTGTTCGCAAAGTGAGTGCCTATATTGCCTCCACTGGTCAACCAATAGACGTCCAATTATCACCAGATATTGCTAGCATTATGTTGAACCCTAAATCCATTGAACGGATTATTATTAATTTAGTAGAAAATGCCAGACGATACGGTAAACCACCTGTCATTCTAAGAACTTTTCAGGATTCAAAATTTGTTTATCTATCCGTCATTGACCACGGTGAGGGACTCACACAGGAAGAGGCAGCACATTTGTTAAAACCCTTCACACGCAAGAATCATTCACGTACAGGAATTCCAGGAACAGGCTTAGGTTTGGCTATTGTAGATAAAATTGTCCGGCTACATAATGCAACACTACAATTTAAAAAATATCCAGGACAACATTTTGAAGTGCGTATATTGTTCCCTCTCAGTCAACAGAGAGCGAGTTAATATCAAAAAATTGTAAAACTTCCTCAATCTTTCTGGTCCGTTTCATGGCGGGTAAACTCATCCATATCCGACGGCCATAGGATTTTTCAATTAAACGTGGATCACAAATCATTAATACTCCCCGGTCCTCTTCATCACGGATTAAACGTCCAGCCCCTTGTTTCAAGGTAATGACGGCCTTAGGTAATTGATATTCTATAAAAGCATTACCACCTGTTCGATTAATGGCATCAATTCGTGCTGCTGTAATTGGATCATCAGGAGGATTAAAAGGGAGCTTATCAATAACCACCAAAGACAGTGCCTCCCCTTTTACATCAACGCCTTCCCAAAATGAATGTGTTGCACATAAAATACCATTCATAGATTGACGAAACTGATCTAATAACTCCATCTTGGTTTTTTCACCTTGCACCAAGCAGGTAAAATCCAATTCTTCATCATCTAACCACTCACGTATTAATTTTGCACCCTCTTGCAAAGCGCGATGCGTGGTAAACAATAAAAACGTACGTCCTTTACTTGCTTTAATAACTGGTTTAGCTGAGTCAATTACCGCCTCTGTGTATTGAGCTTCATTAGGTTGAGGTAAGCCCGTAGGCACATACAAAAGACTATTTTCAGGGTAATTAAACGGGCTATCCCAACAAAACGTTAACGCCTCATCTAAGCCCATATCACGAACAAAATGAGAAAAGTCTCCACGTAAGGACAAGGTTGCTGATGTAAAAATCCATGCTTTGTGCTGACTCTCTATTTGCGCTTTAAATATGTCGGCAATTGACAATGGAGTATAGTGAAATTGAAGTGATTGAGTAAAACAATCTAGCCAACGAATGGCATCGGGTTCATCATTGGTTGGATTAAGCCATAAAGAGAAAAACTGATAGGCTTTTTGCCACTGACTAATAATCTTATCAAACCCTTCTGATTGACCAGATAATGGTGACAGATAAGTGTTTAAACGACCTAAATTAAGTAGTAACTGTGTTGCACCATCAACAAAACCTGGAATAGATAATACCGACTGAAATGTCAGCTTGCCATCACGCTGAGTAAACAGTAGCCTAATGTCACGCAGTCCCTTTTCAATGGGTAATATCATGTTATCAAGCTCTTCTCGAACCAATTGTTGGGCTACCCCCTCGACCACCATTTGACGACCCAACTCAAGCCATTGTGCAGTTGATTGGCTTTGACCAAAAAATAATGTAGCCACATCAGGCAAATGATGTGCTTCATCAAGAATAACTGTTCCCGCGTTAGGTAAGAGCTCTGCCGCTCCTTCATCACGAAGCATAATGTCAGCAAAAAACAAATGATGATTAACCACCACAAGATCAGCTGCCGCGGCTTTTTTTCTGGCATTTAAAACATAACAGTCACTTTGATGAGGACAATCTTGACCCAGACAATTGTCTTTGGTGGAGGTCACTTGTGACCAGATGAGTGCATTTTCAGGTACGCTGACACACTCACTTTTATCTCCTGTCTGCGTAACCCCGGCAAACTCGCGAATCGCATTGAGTTGATCAACCTGCTGACGATCCCGTAAACGCCCCTCTGTCAGGGTCAGATCAAGATAATAATGGCACAAATAATTCGCGCGTCCTTTTAATAAAGCAACACTAATGGGTAACTTCATGACTTCACGTAAAAAAGGTAAGTCACGATGAAACAGTTGATCTTGAAGGGTTTTGGTTCCGGTAGAGACAATCACTTTACCTGATGACAACAAGGCAGGAACTAGATAAGCATAGGTTTTCCCAGTACCTGTTCCAGCCTCTACCACCACCACTTGTTTTTCAGTAATGGCCTGATCAATGGTATTAGCCATAGCCAATTGTTGTTCACGTACACGAAAGCCCTCTAGGGTTTGTGCTAGAGGACCATTTTCATTTAACCAATATTGAATATCATTCATCATCCCATTAGTTTAACCCGTAACGACGGATAAACCAGGTTTTCATCAGGTGCGCTAAGATTAAATAACCAAATAAAATGGCTATTATATAAGGCCAATAGCTCAATGGTAAGGGAGTAAAGCCTAGCGCGTGTGCAAAGGGAGAATAAGGCAACCAGATACCCACAGTACAAATTAATATACTGGTGATAAACATGGGTAAACTTGCACGACTTTGGATAAAAGGAATCCGTCCGGTACGAATAATATGAATAATTAAAGTCTGCGACAAGAGTGACTCAACAAACCAACCTGTTTGAAATAACGAGGCACCTGCTTCAGTATTAGCTTTAAACACAAAATACATGGTCGCAAATGTAGCATAGTCAAAAATCGAACTAATGGGTCCTACCATCACCATAAAACGGGTAATATTGGCAATATCCCAGCGTCGAGGCTTAGCAATATACTCATCATCCACATTATCTGTGGGGATCGCGGTTTGAGAAAAATCGTAGAGTAAATTATTGGTTAATACTTGAATGGCTTGCATGGGCAAGAAAGGAAGCCAAGCAGAGGCGCCTAGTACACTAAACATATTACCAAAATTAGAACTAGCACCCATCTTGATATACTTAACAATGTTACCAAACACACGACGTCCTTCAATTACCCCTTCCTCTAACACCATCAGGCTTTTTTCTAAGAGAATAATATCTGCCGATTCTTTAGCAATATCCACCGCCGTATCAACAGAAATACCCACATCAGCAGCTTTTAGTGCAGGACCATCATTAATACCATCTCCCATGAACCCCACCACATGATCACGCATGTGAAGTGCTTTAATAACACGGGCTTTTTGAGCGGGCGATAATTTAGCAAAAACAGAAATACTTTCAGCTGCTTCAGCGAGCTCCTCATCAGTCATTTGCTCAAGGTCGTTACCCAATAGGATCTTATCCACTTGTAATCCCACTTCACGACAGACTTTTCGGGTCACCACATCATTGTCACCAGTAAGAATCTTAACAGCTACACCATGTCGGTTGAGTGCTGCAATAGCCTCACGGGCACTGTCTTTAGGTGGGTCAAGAAAAGCAATATAACCCACTAGAGTTAAATCCGATTCATCTTTGACTGAATAAGTTTGTGGCGTAGGTGCTGTCTCTTTGTAGGCGATCGCAATCACTCTAAAACCATCTTCATTAAGTTCACGTGTGATATCTATGAGTTTGGTTAAATCCTCTTGGTTTAAGGGGATTCGTTCACCATTTACTTCAGCTTGTGTACAACAAGAAAATATTTCCTCCACAGCACCTTTACAAATGAGTAAATGACGACCTTTTCCTTCAACCACTACAGACATACGACGACGTTGAAAATCAAAGGGGATTTCATCGACTTTACGGTAATTAACACCAGTTCTTAATTGTTCATTTAATCCTGCATATTCCAACACCGCCACATCCAAGAGGTTTTTTAAACCCGATTGATGAAAACTGTTCAAATAGGCGTACTCCAACACATCTTCATTTTCTTGACCGTAAATATCTACATGTTTTTCAAGAATAATTTTATCTTGGGTGAGCGTACCTGTTTTGTCAGTACATAACACATCCATAGCACCAAAGTTCTGGATAGAATTAAGTCGTTTAACAATCACTTTTTTACGTGACATGGCAAGGGCGCCTTTACCCAGGTTTACTGTCACAATCATTGGTAGCATTTCAGGAGTTAGCCCTACCGCCACTGCCACTGAAAATAAGAAAGCTTCCATCCAATCGCCCTTGGTAAAACCATTGATGACAAATACCAAAGGAGTCATGATCATAATGAAACGGATCATAAGCCAAGTAAATTGATTAATGCCCCGATCAAAACTGGTCAACTGTCTAGCCTGTCCAACCATTTGAGCAAGACTACCAAAATAAGTTTGTGATCCAGTTTGTGCAATAACAGCAGTTGCTGTCCCACTGACAACGTTTGTACCCATAAAACAAATATTGCTAAATTGCAACGGATCCTTTCCTTCAACTTGTTCAAGACCAGCAAACTTTTCGACTGGTAAGGCTTCGCCTGTAAGGGAAGATTGATTAACGAATAAATCTTTTGTTGATAGAAGACGAACGTCTGCAGGAATCATATCACCTGCTGACAGTTGAATAATATCTCCAGGAACGAGCGTATCAAGCGGTACTTCACGTCGTTGTGGACCAGCTGGTGAGAGATGAATATTGAAATAACGATTTACTTCATCGGGAACGCCACTGCGACGATCTTTCCTCAATACCGTGGCCGTTGTACTAACCATTGCCCGCAAGCGTTCTGCAGCATTACTGGAACGGTATTCTTGTACAAAGGTGAGCACAATACTCACTGCCACCATAATCACAATGATTAAGGAAGCCTCTTTGTCGCCCAAATAAAAAGACACAGCAGCCAAGATTAACAGCAATATATTTAGTGGATTTTTAAAGTAGGACAACAGCTGTTTGACAGGTCCTTTGTGTTTTTCATGAACAATGGCATTGGGGCCATATTGAGCGAGTCGTTCTTCCACTTCGCGATCGAGCAATCCCTCAAGGGAAGTATCAAGGCGACGTAAAGCAATATCGATATCAGAACCGGCGACGTCTAGTAAGACTCGATGAATACGTTGATTCGTCGTTGGCGCTGTTGGCTGGCGAGGATTTAAGCGTGATAAAAGCTGATTAATGTAGTCCATAGTACCTCAATTCTTTATCTTTAGAATTGAGTCATATGAACGTTACACAGTGATGACAGAAGTAAATTCTAAAGACAAAGCTGCAAAATTTGTTGTAATTCAGTAGCACAATCCAAGATGGATTTACTCCCTTCTCAATAAAAAAAGAGATTGTCCTCTGCAAGCTTTACCCTGTCAACCTTTTTCCTTGGTTTGAGAGGCTTTTTTACACCTCACTACATGGAATAGGCAGTGAGGTGCTATTAGGCTTATTTAGAAAATATAAACTTACCTTGTTTACTGACGTCCACATGAATCACATCCTTAGGTGCGAAGGACCCATCAAGAATTTTAACAGCCAAAGGATTTTCTAATTCATTCTGGATTGCCCGTTTTAATGGTCGCGCTCCATAAACTGGATCAAAACCCACTTCAGCTAGTTGCTCCAATGCTTTATCAGACACTTCCAACGCTAAGTCCATTTTACTTAAACGATTGGACAGAGCTTGTAACTGAATTGCAGCAATTGATTTCACCGCTTCTTGTCCTAGGGTATTAAATACCACTATCTCATCGATACGATTAACAAATTCAGGTCTAAAGTGTGTTTTTACCTCACCTAATACAGCCAATTTAATAACTGCACTGTCATCTCCTTCCATTTGTTGAATCATGTGCGACCCCAAATTTGAGGTCATGACAATCACTGTGTTTTTAAAATCAACTGTTCTTCCTTGTCCATCAGTTAATCGACCATCATCTAACACTTGCAGCAGTACATTAAAGACATCAGGATGAGCTTTTTCAACCTCATCAAGCAAAATAACACTATAAGGTTTGCGCCGCACTGCTTCTGTTAAATACCCCCCTTCTTCATAACCCACATAGCCTGGGGGCGCACCAATTAACCTTGCGACAGTATGTTTTTCCATGAACTCTGACATATCAACACGAATTAAATGTTCATCTGAGTCAAACAGAAATTGTGCTAAGGTTTTACATAACTCAGTTTTACCCACTCCAGTGGGTCCTAAGAATAGGAATGACCCGTAAGGTTTATTAGGATCACTTAAGCCTGAGCGCGACCGGCGGATAGCATTAGAGACGATTTCAACAGCTTCTTCTTGCCCGACCACACGCTCTCTTAAATAGGACTCCATTTTTAATAATTTATCGCGCTCCCCTTGCATCATCTTAGAAACAGGTATACCTGTAGCCCGCGAGACCACCTCAGCAATTTCCTCCGCCCCCACCTGAGTGCGTAATAATTGGTTATTTTTAGGTTGCTGAGATGTGGTGGTGAGAGTGAGTTTTGCTTCCAACTCAGGTATCTTGCCATATTTAAGCTCGGATGCTTTTTGCAAATCGCCACTGCGTTGTGCTGCTTCCATTTCAGCACGCACGCGATCGAGCTCTTCTTTGACATGTTGCGTCCCTTGTAATTGAGCTTTTTCAGATTTCCAAATTTCTTCTAAGTCAGCATATTCAAGTTCAAGTTTATTAATTTCCTCTTCGAGCAAGGCAAGGCGTTTTTGTGAGGCCTCATCGGTTTCTTTTCTTACTGCTTCACGCTCAATTTTAAGTTGAATTAAACGACGAAATAACTTGTCCATGGACTCAGGTTTTGAGTCAATTTCCATTTTAATTCTAGCCGCCGCCTCATCAATTAAATCAATGGCCTTGTCTGGTAAAAATCGATCTGTAATGTAGCGATGAGACAATTCAGCAGCCGCAACAATAGCAGGATCCGTGATATCTACCCCGTGGTGAATTTCATACTTCTCTTGTAAACCACGTAAGATCGCAATGGTATCCTCAACAGAGGGCTCTCCTACTAACACCTTCTGAAAGCGCCTTTCTAGTGCGGCATCTTTTTCAATGAATTGTCGGTACTCATTAAGGGTGGTGGCACCAACACAATGTAATTCACCACGTGCCAGGGCAGGCTTTAACATGTTCCCCGCATCCATTGCCCCTTCGGCTTTACCTGCTCCTACCATGGTATGAATTTCATCGATAAATACAATAGTCTGTCCTTCGTCTTGAGCCAGTTCTTTTAAAACAGATTTGAGTCTTTCTTCAAATTCACCACGATACTTAGCACCGGCAAGTAGTGCTGCCATATCAAGAGTTAGAACTCTTTTATTCTTTAAAGATTCAGGTACTTCATTGTTAATAATGCGTTGAGCAAGCCCTTCAACAATAGCCGTTTTACCGACACCAGGTTCACCAATTAACACAGGATTATTCTTTGTACGTCTTTGAAGAATTTGAATCACTCGACGAATTTCATCATCACGCCCGATCACTGGATCAAGCTTACCAAGCTGAGCACGCTCAGTTAAATCAATGGTGTATTTCTTTAATGCTTCACGTTGAGACTCGGCAGCAGAATGACTAACTGACTCCCCACCACGTAATGCAGTGATGGCTGCTTCAAGACGTGATCGTTGAGCACCTGCTTGTTTAAATAAACGCCCTGTTTCTCCCTTGTCCTCAAGAACTGCCAACAAAAACAATTCAGAAGCAATAAATTGATCTTGGCGCTTTTGTGCCTCACGGTCAGTGAGATTAAGTAAATTTGAGAGATCACGTGAGACATTGATTTCCCCTGCCGTTCCTTGAACTTTAGGTAATTTTTTAATGGCCTCATCGAGCGCTTGCTTAAGCGAATTCACCTGTACATCAGCACGGGTTAATAGGGATGCTGTGCTACCATCAGCTTGATTAATTAACGCCAACAATAAATGATGGGGCTCAATAAACCCATTTTCATGGCCGATGGCTAAGGATTGAGCATCAGCAAAGGCCTCTTGGAAACGACTGGTCAATTTATCAAATCGCATGGCTTATTTCCTTAAAAAACTGAGATTAATTGTTAAATGGGGTAAATTTAGCTAAAAACAAGGGGGAGAATAGATTTTATGTTAGGATACGAACTAATTATTTATTATGATATCTAGAGGTTTTCTCTATGTTTTCAACCTACCGATACGTTGTGTATGGATTATGTTGTGGCTTGTTATTGCTGTTAACCGGCTGCGCTAGTATTCCAGCAGGGCAAGAGGATCCTAAAGATCCCCTACAAAGTTACAATCGATCCATGTACAAGTTTAATGAAGGCCTCGATAGCTATGTCATTAAGCCTGTTGCCCAAGGTTACAAAACAGTAACCCCAGGATTCTTTCGTGATGGGATTAGCAATTTTTTTAGTAACATTGGTGATATCACTGTTTTTCTCAACGATTTATTACAAGGTAAAATCACCCAAGGTGGTCAAGACGCTGGGCGCTTCGTTGTCAATACAACAGTGGGGTTATTAGGGTTTATTGATGTAGCCAAACACATTGGTTTGGAAAAACATAATGAAGATTTTGGTCAGACACTAGCCGTGTGGGGATGGGATGAGAGTCCTTACTTAGTACTGCCAATCCTTGGTCCCTCTACCATACGCGATGGACTTGGGTTAGCTGCAGCCTACCCCTTTAGTTTTTATGCGAACAGTCATGCTAATAATACGCACTTAACTGAAATTGGGGCATTAGAAGTGGTTAATACCCGGGCAGGTTTATTGGCGGCAACCAATGTCTTACAAACAGCCGCATTAGATCCTTATACTTTTATGCGTGATGCTTACTTACAGCGACGTAAAAATCTGATTTATGACGGTCACCCTCCTCATAACAAAGAGGATGACGAATAAAACCCGAACTAATCTTTTAGTGATTGTTTAAAACCGAAGGCTTTGATGACAAAGCCTTCTTTAAAATAAAAGCGATGAGCTTGTTCGCGTTGCGTACCTGACTCTAACTCAATGCTAACACAGCCACGTTGACGCCCCACTTCTTTGAGGTAATCCATCATCAAATGCCCTACCCCCTTAACCGGCGCTTTGGGATCAGCAACCAAATCTTCACTGTAGATTTTTCTTCCTACCATGGTGTTGGTGGTAATCCGAAATACCACTAAACCACATAGAACATTGTCTTCCATAGCCACCGCCATTTCAGCGCCTGTTTGAAAGACTTCACGCATGGACTCACTGTATGGACTAGGAATGTTAGGTCTAAGCGTACGATGCAGTGATTCTGCTAGAGTCAATAAATCCTCTCTAATGATTGAGCGATCCGCACCTGTAATGGCTATCATATCCATGTTGTTCTCCTCCCCCTTTGTGGTTTTTTAACTAACGAATATACTTTTCCATTAATCGACTGATAACTGTTTTCTCAGCAGCGATTTGATGTGGCTGTTCGCTTTGCATAATGGCTGTATCAGGATCTTTTAAACCATGTCCTGTTAACGTTGCAACAACAACTGAACCCTTCTTGAATTTACCTCGCGCTAGATCTTTTTTAAGACCTGCCAAGGATGTGGCTGATGAGGGCTCACAGAACACCCCTTCAAATTGCGCTAATTCCTTTTGTGTAGCTAGTATTTCGGCATCTGTACATTCATCAAACCAACCTTGCGACTCATTGACAGCAGCCCAAGCTAAATCCCAAGACATAGGGTTACCAATACGAATGGCTGTGGCGATGGTCTCAGGATTTTTAACCGCTGCACCGCGTAAAAAAGGGGCTGCACCTGCTGCTTGATAGCCCACCATCACAGGACGGTTAGCGGCTAAAGCAGAGGTATGATAAGGGCACTGTCCATGACATAATCCACAGGCTTTGGTTTGTTGACAGGTGGCTTCACTGTAACCCATCCAATGAGCACTGATATTACCTGCATTACCGACAGGTAACACATGATAGTCCGGTGCACAACCTAGGGCTTCAATAATTTCAAAAGCAATGGTTTTTTGACCTTGTAGACGATAGGGGTTAACGGAATTGACCAAGGCCACCGGCAAGTCATTGGCTAACTCCTGGACCAACTGCATACCATCATCAAAATTACCCTGTATCTGTAACACAATAGAGCCATGCATCATGGCTTGGGCAAGTTTACCAAGAGCTATTTTGCCATCAGGAATTAACACAAACGATTGAATACCAGCACGTGCCGCATAGGCTGCGGCAGCGGCTGAGGTATTACCTGTACTGGCACAAATAATCGCCTTAGCGCCTGCCTCAACCGCTTTTGTGACGGCCATTGTCATGCCTCTGTCTTTGAATGACCCAGTTGGATTCAGCCCTTCAAATTTAACCAAAATGCGACCATCAAATCCCCATTGTTTAGGTAAGTGATGTAATTCAATTAATGGCGTATTTCCCTCATTCAAAGAGATAATAGGAGTCGTGTCGGTAACAGGTAACCGATCACGATAACGATGAATTAAACCTTGATAATGACTCATTTTCTCTCCCCTATTAATGACTATGCCAATGTTTCAAGACGAATGCGAACCACCGGTCCTGAAATAGTATCTAATTGTTCAATGTGTGAAATGGCCTGATTCACATCTTTTTCTAATGCACGATGCGTTAGGATAATGACATCAACACGCTCTTCTCCTTCTGTTGGTTCGCGCTGTAACATAGCCTCAATTGAAATATTTAATGACGCCAAGATACGTGTCACATCCGCCAATACACCAGGACGATCAAGTGCACTCATTCTCAAATAATAAGAAGTATGGACTTGATCGATTGTTAATACCGGGTCATCAGTCAAGCGATCCACTTGGAACGCGAGGTAAGGCACACGTTGATAAGGGGCGGCATCAGCCATACGTGCCACATCGACTAAATCTGCTACCACAGCAGAACCTGTGGGTTCTGCACCTGCTCCAGGACCGTAGTACAACGTGCTACCAACAGCATCAGCCGACACCAATATAGCATTCATGACGCCTTCAACATTGGCGATGAGTCTTTTTTCAGGGATCAGAGTGGGATGAACACGTAACTCAAAACCCTGTTCTGTGCGTTTGGTAATCCCTAATAACTTAATACGATAACCAAACTCTTCTGCATAAGTAATATCTTTTGCCGTTAATTGAGCAATTCCTTCTGTATAAGCCTTGTCAAATTGAATAGGAATACCAAAAGCGATAGCTGACAATAAGGTAAGTTTATGAGCGGCGTCAATACCTTCCACATCAAAGGTCGGATCAGCCTCTGCATAGCCTAACGCTTGTGCTTCTTTTAAAGCTTCAGAGAAACTAATGCCCCGCTCACGCATATTCGATAAAATAAAATTGCTGGTACCATTAATAATACCCGCTACCCATTGAATACGGTTGGCGCTCAATCCTTCCCGTAACGATTTGATAATAGGGATACCACCTGCAACAGCCGCTTCAAAGCCAATCATCACTCCTTTCTCGTGTGCTGCCTTAAAGATCTCATTGCCATGCACAGCAAGTAACGCTTTATTGGCTGTCACCACATGTTTACCTAACGAAATCGCTTTTAAAACCAACTCTTTAGCAGGATGTGTCCCGCCCATCACTTCAATCACAATATCCACATCAGGAGATTCGACCACTTGCAGAGGATCGGTATAGAGAGTAATACTCTGCCCCACTTTTTTACTTACTTGCGCGATATCTTTTTCTCTAACAGCAGCACAGGTAACCACAATTTCTCTACCAGCGCGTCGTGCAATTTCTTGACTATTACGTTGCAAAATATCGTAAGTACCACCACCCACCACACCTAAACCTAATAAACCTACTCTCATCGGAGTCATAGTAATCCATCCTTCCTAAACATATCTTTAATTCCACGTAATGCTTGCTTGGTACGTTCTTCATTTTCAATTAAGGAGAAACGTATGTGATCATCACCAAGCTCTCCAAAACCGATTCCTGGAGAAACAGCAACTTTTGCTTCTGCTAATAATTTCTTAGAAAATTCAAGAGACCCCATCTTCTGGTACATCTCAGGAATCTTAGCCCATACAAACATAGTGGCTTTGGGATTCTCAACCATCCACTCTAGCTGATGCAATCCTTGTACTAAAACATCACGGCGTTTTTGATAGGTATTTCTAATTGTTTCCACACACTCTTGAGGTCCCTCTAATGCCACAATTGAGGCAACCTGAATGGGTGTGAACGTACCATAATCATGATAGCTTTTCATTCTCCCTAATGCAGCAACCAATGTGGGATTTCCCACCATGAATCCCACACGCCAACCAGCCATACTGTAGCTCTTTGATAGTGTGAAAAATTCAACGGCCACATCTTTAGCACCAGGCACTTGCATAATTGACGGTGACTGATAACCGTCATAAACAATATCTGCGTAGGCTAGATCATGTACCACGTAGATACCATATTCTTTGGCGATATGAACAACACGTTCAAAAAAAGCCAAATCAACACATTGCGTAGTGGGATTACTTGGAAAATTCAAAATGAGCATTTTGGGCCGGGGATAAGAACCTCTCAACCCTTTTTCTAACTCTTCAAAAAAATCCACTCCCGGAGTCATACTAATATGACGGATATCCGCTCCTGCAATAACAGGTCCGTAAATATGAATGGGATAACTGGGATTGGGTACCAGTACCATATCCCCTGAATCGAGGGTGGCGAGCATTAAATGAGCAATACCCTCTTTTGAGCCAATAGTAAAAATAGCCTCATTATCAGGATCAAGTTCCACGCCATAACGTCGTTGATACCAATTACAAATGGCTTTTCTAACGCGCGGGATGCCTTTTGATAATGAATAGCCATGGGTATCATTACGTTGAGCCGCCTCTACCAATTTATCAACAATATGCTGAGGTGTAGGCTGATCGGGGTTACCCATGCTAAAGTCAATAATATCCTCACCGCGACGTCGGGCTGCCGACTTTAACTCGCCGGTAATATTAAATACGTAGGGAGGTAAGCGCTTTATTCTTGGAAACTCTGACATGATGTATGATCTATTCTAGCTTCAAAAGGGTCAATTTTACCTTAAATGCAGGAACCTATGAAACTAATCAACCATTTACCAGACGCAAACTTTAATATTACCGGCCATGGCAAAGACTTTGTTATGGTCAACAAAGAGCGCTTAGAAAAAAGTCTTGTTATTAGCCCCACTCGCCTTGAACGCGCTTGGGTTAACACTCTTAATGAACTCAACGAAGAGCATATTGCTCAACTTGTTGCATGGCAACCTGCAGTACTTCTACTTGGGACAGGGCACACCTTAACCTTCCCCAAAACGGCTATACTGCGCCCACTCATAGAAGCACAGATAGGTTTTGAAGTGATGGACACACAAGCTGCCTGTCGCACTTATAATGTACTCGTTAGTGAAGACCGTTTTGTGGTTGCCGCGTTAATTGTTTAGCCCTCAAGTAAAGCTCGAATGTGTTCATTGACACTGCGCCCTAGTGCATCAGGGTCATATCCCCCTTCGAGCATTGATACAATACGCCCATCACTGTGTTTAAACGAGAGCGCTTGGAGTTGTTGGGTTAACCACACGTAATCAGACTCTACCCAACGTAGATGAGCAAGTGGATCAAGCTTATGAGCGTCAAATCCGGCTGAAATTAAAATAAGTTGAGGAGCAAATTCGTCAATAATCGGTAGTGCATTTTGCGTCATAATTGATTGCATATAAGCGCCGTCACTGCCTGCTGGGAGTGGATAATTAAAAATATGTTCGTTCTTGGTGTCGCTGCCACTGTAGGGATAAAAGGGATGTTGAAAAGTAGAGCAATAAAGAACTCTAGTATCATGTCTAAAAATATCCTCTGTACCATTGCCATGGTGAACATCAAAATCAATAATAGCTATACGCTCTAGTTGATAGTGCTCCAGCGCGTGTGCCGCAGCAACGGCTATGTTATTAAAAAAACAAAATCCCATTGCGCGATGATGTTCGGCATGATGACCTGGTGGGCGTACGGCACAAAATACCGAGTTAGCTAACTGTTTCATAACAAGATCCACCGCCATCACCCCAGCACCCGCACCGCATAATGCGGCTTGTAATGAATGCGAATTCATCACCGTATCATCGTCAATATGATGCAAACCTTGCTTAGGTGCTGCAGCAATGATAGATTGAATAAATTCCTGACTATGAACCCTTTCTAAGTGTTCAATATTGGCTTCTGTGGCTTCATGTGGAATTAAATAATTGATCAAGCCTGAGGCAATTAAGCGGTCATTAATGGCTGCTAAGCGATGTGGACTTTCGGGATGGTAATCCCCCATATTGTGTAAACCACAAAATGAATGCGTAATGTAAGCCGTATTTATCATTATAATAATTCTCTAACCAATAGTGAGATGCCTTGATGAGACCACATTATTTGACACCTTTTTTTGCACCACAATCTGTTGTCATTGTAGGTCCACTATCAAGTTCTGACGCATTGTCTCGTTCAGTATACGACAATCTCACACTAAATCACTATCAGGGTGAACTCTATGCTATTAATACCCTATCACCCTCTAAGATTAATGCCAGCTTCTACCCCAATCTTAATTCATTACCGATCACCCCAGATCTTCTCATGCTCGATGTCGCCGTTGACGAGGTTCAAAGTTATCTTGAGCAATGTGGCGAGCTAAATATCAACCATGTTGTGTTAATGACTAACGTGACGCAACTTGAGCAAACCCAAGCAGAAAAACTCAAGACTATTTGGCGCGCCATTACAAAAGCTCAGGGAATACGGGTAATGGGTCCAAATTGCGCTGGGGTAATGCGTCCGCTAATTGGGATGAGTACTTCTCTCATGAAACCTGGGACATTGGGTATGGTGTCACAATCCACTGCCTTAACAAGTGGTGTATTGGATTGGGCGAGTGGCAATGGCTTAGGTTTTTCTGCTGTGGTGTCATTAAATGACTCAATTGATATCGGCTTTGCCGAAATTGTGGATTACCTGGTATCTGATCATCACACGCAAAGTATTCTAATTTTTGTCGAGGAAGTGGTTCAAGCTCGTCAATTAATGAGCGCGCTACGAGAGGCAGCACGCGTTAAACCGACGATTGTTCTCAAAGCAGATAAACATGCTCTACTGAGAACAGGAGATCAGTTATCTGATGTTGATTTTGAGCAAACTGATGGGATATTCAACGCTGCGCTGCGGCGCGTTGGCGTGGTGAGAGTAAGAACCATGACACAACTATTTGCAGCTGCAAGAGCCTGCTCGTTACGCTATCGTAAAAGCGGGCCACATCTTGCTATCATCTCAAATGGTGAGGGGCCAGCCGCCTTAGCCACAGACCGCGCCCTGGACAATTATATTCCCATGGCACAGTTATCTGAAACAACCCTCAATGCGCTCAATGGATTAATAAAAAACAAAAGTGGTAATCCGATAGATCTTGGCGCCACTGCTAAGGCTCAAAATTATAAACGGGTGGCTCAATTATTACTTAATGCCCCTGAGGTAGATAGTCTCCTTGTCATCTTATGTCCACAACATGGATCAGAAAGTGACTTAACTGCCTATGAAATCGCTGAGTTAGCTAAACAATCCAACAAACCTATTATGGCTTGTTGGATGGGAGACCAGAGTGTTGTCCCTGCCCGTCGTCTGTTTAGCGCTCATCGTGTGCCAAACTTTAGAACACCTGAATCGGCAGTGGATGCAATCCGTTATATTAATCAATACTTACACAATCAGCGCATGTTGTTTCAAACAACAAGCTCCAGGGTAATTGATGCGCTACCCGATCTTGATCGGGCCCGACATATCATTCATGAGCAAGTTGAACAAGGTTCACTCACACTTACACCACTTAGCACCGAGAAACTACTGGCTGCATTTGATCTAACCTATCGCGCCAATATGCCAATGCCGCCAAATACCAGCAAGCAATCTCGAATAATGATTGACCTTGGGGTAGTGCGTGATAGCACACTTGGTCCAAGTTTATATATTACTCCTGGGGGTATGGCTGCCCACCTACCACATTCTAAAACTTATGCTCTTCCCCCTTTAAACCAATTTTTAGCAGTTGAGTTGATAGAGCGCAGCGTATTGAGTCATCTCAACCACCCTTCCTCCGAGAAAGCCATCAGCCAACACCAAGCATTGATTTATCTTATTTTACGATTATCTGAGATGTGTTGTGAGTTGGCAGCCATAGAAACCATTGAATTAAATTTATGGCTTAAGGATGATGATTATGTAGAGATTCTTTATGCTCACATAACTCTTAATAAGGAACCTGTCACCTCTTTTGATTATCGTCATTTAGCCATACATCCATACCCTCTTGATTTGGTTAAATCACTGACATTAAAAAGCAATTTACCCATTCATATACGTCCTATCAGACCAGAGGACGCGGAAATGGAGCAGGAGTTTGTCAAAAACTTATCAGAAGATAGTCGGTATTTTCGTTTTTTAGACGCCCTCAAAGAGTTGCCTCGTTCACTGTTAGTACGTTTTACCCAGTTAGATTACGCAACAGAAATGGCGTTAATTGCAACAACCACAATCGATAACCAAGAAAAACAATTAGGGGTTGCCCGGTATACCACGAATCCTGATGGTGAATCCTGTGAGTTTGCTTTGGTTATTGCCGATCAATATCAAGGACAAGGTCTAGGAACCACTCTTATGAATGAGCTCATTTTATGTGCTCAATCAAGAGGTCTCTATTTCATGACAGGAGAAGTATTGGGTAACAATACAGGGATGCTACATCTTATGCATACACTAGGCTTTACCAGCACTATCGCTCCTGATGAACCTAGTCTCAGAGTGGTAACATTAGACTTAAGAAGCTATGAAGCTAAGAGTTAACTGCACACCACTCTTTACATCACTTTAGATTGTTTTTTAATACGCGTTGTGGATTGATTGGTTTACCACGATAACGAATCTCAAAATGAAGTATTGCACTGGTATGGCCCGCCTCAGGAGAGAGCTCAGCGATGGCTTGACCTACTTTTATTTTATCACCTTCTTTAACCAGTATTTTTTGGTTGTCGGCATAGACACTCAAAATGTCTGGTGAATGCTTAATCACCACCATATGACCATAACTTTTTAACGAATCCCCTACGTAACTGACAACACCACTCGCGGAAGCGTGGACAATTTTATGTTCTGTTACCTCTATATCAAGCCCCTTGCGATCACTGTGATAGAGTGCGCTTTTATATTGTGATATCGGCCATTGCCAGTTAATTTGCGTGATCTCTGACGGCAGAGGTTTATTCATTGATTGAGTAGAGGTATCAGCTTGAGATTTTTTCTTATGATTGTTTTTATGAGTAGCAGAAGACTCATTGGTACTCTGTGATTTACCTGAAATACTCTCATCACTTACCGGAGCAGGATTTAAGGTAGATGAGCATCCGCTCAATAAGAGACCAGCACATAAAACGATTAGTAGTCCTTTCATTGCACGCTACCTTCCCTCAAAGGTACAAATTTAACTGCTTCAATAATCTGCTGAGTAAATCCTTGCTCATCTCGATCAACTACAATTAATTGTTGTTTCTTGCCACCCACGGGTATGACCAATCGCCCACCAATACTCAATTGCTCAAGTAAGGCATCGGGAATACTCTCTGGAGCTGCAGCCACAATGATACCATCAAAGGGTGCCGCATCTACTAATCCATAACTACCATCAGTATGCATCAAGCGCAGATTATGAATACGCATAGTCCAAACCCTTGAGCGGGTTTTTTCAAGTAACTGACCGATACGCTCAACTGAGTAAACTTCTTTGAAGAGTTTGGACAGTACTGCAGCCTGATAACCACAGCCTGTACCTACTTCTAATACTTTTTCTGGTGTTTTTTTAGCAAGTCTCAACAACTCAATCATACGCGCCACAATATAGGGTGCTGAAATAGTTTGGCCGTGACCTATCGGTAGCGCTGTATCCTCATAAGCGCGCGACGCAATCGCCTCATCCACAAAACTATGACGTGGGATCGCTGCCATGGCTTTTAAAACAGCCTCATCTTGAATACCTGCTTGACGTAACCGTTCCACCATACGCTGTCGAGTACGCTCTGAGGTCATCCCTTTGCCAGTTTCTAGTCGACCAATCATAAACTCAACCAGCTACGTACTTTATCTAACTGCTGATAATGCGTTAAATCCATTTGTAATGGAGTAATCGATACAAATCCCTGTTTAATTGCATCAAAATCAGTCCCGTCACCACAATCAGCGGCAGGTCCTGCAGCACCAACCCAATAAACAGTTTGACCTCGAGGATTTGTTGCTTTGATCACAGGTTCTGCTTTGTGTCGTTTACCAAGACGCGTGACTTTAAACCCTTTCAACTCTTCAAAAGGGCAATCAGGTACATTTACATTTAATAAAGTGGGCTCAGTTAAACCTTGTGTTTGTATTTGTTTAACCAATTGAGTAACAACCTGTGCTGCTGTAAGATAATTTCCACCACCTGATTCACTTACTAGGGACACTGCAATAGCAGGAATACCTAAAAGAAATCCTTCGGTTGCCGCAGCCACGGTCCCTGAGTAAACCGTATCATCTCCCATATTGGCACCATGGTTGATACCCGAGACAATTATATCAGGGACCTGTTCTAACAGACCCGTAACAGCCATATGGACACAATCCGTAGGCGTACCATTAACATGATAAAAACCATTGGGCGCCTGTTTTACAATTAATGGTCGATCAAGCGTTAATGAGTTACTGGCACCACTTTTTTCAGTATCTGGCGCCACCACCACAACCTCAGCTATTTTCTTAAGTTCATCAAATAACACATTGATTCCTTGAGAAAAATAACCATCGTCATTACTCATTAAAATACGCATAACCTATTCCAGTAACCTTTATTTTTTAGGAGGCAAATCGGTACATACTCCCTCTAACCATTCAGCTGCCATACCAATTGATTCACCTAAAGTAGGATGAGGATGTATGGTTTTACCAATATCAGCAGGATCACACCCCATCTCAATGGCAAGACAAATCTCACCAATTAAATCACCGGCATGAGTACCCACAATAGCACCACCTAATAACTGATGGGTTTTAGCGTCAAACAGCAATTTAGTAAATCCTTCATCGCGTCCATTGGCAATAGCTCGTCCCGAGGCGGCCCAAGGAAAAACAGCTTTTTCAACCGCGACACCCTGCTCTTTGGCTTGCTCCTCAGTAAGACCTGCCCAAGCAACCTCAGGATCGGTGTAGGCCACAGACGGGATTTGCCGCGCATCAAAATAACTGCGACGACCCTCAGCCGCTTCGGCTGCCACATGTCCCTCATGAACCGCCTTATGGGCAAGCATAGGTTGCCCCACAATATCACCAATTGCAAATATATGCGGTACGTTAGTTCTATTTTGACGATCAACCGGAATAAAACCACGTTCATCAACCATCACACCCGCTTGTTCTGCACCAATTAGTTTTCCATTAGGCCTACGCCCTACAGCCACTAGCACCACATCATAGGTCTCTTCAGTAGGAGTTCCTTCAGGTCCTTCAAAATTCACAACAATACCATCACTGTTCGCTGTCATTTTAGTGGTCTTGGTATTTAACATGACTCGCTCAAAGCGCTTAAGGTTTTTCTTTTCCCACACCTTAACCAAATCTCTATCAGCTCCCATCATCAGTCCAGACTGCATCTCAACAACATCAAGACGAGTACCTAATACAGAATAAACTGTTGCCATTTCAAGACCGATAATGCCACCTCCTACCACCAACATTTTTTTAGGAATATGGGTCAACGCTAGTGCACCTGTGGAGTCAATAATGCGCGGATCATCAGGAGCAAATGGTAACTTCACTGCTTGCGAGCCTGCCGCAATAATTGCTTTATTAAAGCGTACTAATTGTACAGAGCCATCATTGGCGGTGACAGACAAATGCTGTGCATCAACAAACTTACCTACCCCTTGGAGCACTTGGACCTTACGGGCTTTAGCCATCATAGCAAGCCCACCTGTAAGCTTATTCACAACAGAGGACTTCCATTGACGCAGACCATCCAAATCAATCTCTGGCGTACCAAAACGTACTCCATGTTTACTGAGAGCCATGGCTTCCTCTGTCACGGACGCCACATGTAATAATGCCTTAGATGGTATACACCCCACGTTCAAGCATACGCCTCCCAAAGTAGCATAACGTTCCACTAAAATAGTTTTTTGCCCAAGATCAGCACTTCTAAAAGCTGCAGAATACCCTCCAGGCCCTGCACCTAATACCACTACTTCACATTCTAATGTTGCCATTTCTGCCATATTGACGTCTCCTAGAGGGTTGCTCTTCTTAAATCTGCGAGCAATTCCACCAAATATGAATTAAAGCGCGCAGCCAAGGCGCCATCAATGACACGATGATCATAGGATAGCGATAAGGGTAGGATTAACCTAGGTTGGAACTGATTGTCTTTCCAAACAGGTTTCATTGCTGAACGACACACCCCTAATATAGCCACTTCTGGAGCATTAATGATTGGCGTAAAGTAGGTTCCGCCAATTCCTCCTAAACTAGAAATGGAGAATGTACCTCCTTGCATATCTGTGGGGGATAGCTTGCCTTCACGTGCTTTTTTAGCCAATTGTGCGGCCTCATCAGCAATTTGCAACACACCTTTTTTATCGGCATCTTTTATCACAGGTACTACTAAGCCATTGGGCGTATCTGCAGCAAAACCAATGTGATAGTAATGTTTTAATACTAAATTGTCGCCATCTAATGAAGAATTGAATTGTGGAAATTTACGCAAGGCATTACATACCGCTTTAATCAAGAAAGCGAGCATGGTCACTTTTATCCCTGCAGGCTGTTTTTCAGAATTAAGTTGTACTCGAAATGCTTCAAGTTCAGTAATGTCAGCATCATCATTATTAGTAACATGAGGAATCATGACCCAATTACGGTGAAGATTGGCTCCAGAAATCTTTTTAATACGACTTAAAGGCTGTACTTCTATTGCGCCAAATTTTGCAAAATCCACTTGTGGCCAAGGCAGCAACCCTAACCCCAACCCAGCTGATACCCCAGTACTACTTCCCTGCACTATTGAGGTTAAAGCAGTTTTAACAAACCCCTGCACATCCTCTTTTAAGATTCTTCCCTTCGGTCCACTGCCTTTTACTTTACTTAAATCAACACCTAGCTCTCGAGCAAATTGACGCACACTAGGACTGGCATGGGCTTTTGTGAAAGCCAATTGATCAACTGCGTTGTCTACAGTAGTTTTCTCACCAGAACCCACAGGAATAGGTTGTGAGCTGGTTGCTGGTCTGTGTTCAACTGGTGTTTGCTGGGATGAGCTCAGTGATTGTTGACTATTGATATCTTGCTCTAATTCTGATTGAGCAACTGGCTGAGACACCATTAATGTAGCGATTGCATGGCCTTGTGAAACTTTATCGCCAAGCTTCACCAATACCGATTTAATCACACCACCCTGAGGAGCGGGTACTTCCATGGTGGCTTTATCTGATTCTAGAGTGATCAAGGGGTCGTTAGCGGATACTTGGTCACCTGGTTTAACCATGAGCTCAATAATAGGGATATTGTCAAAATTACCAATATCAGGAACGGTAATGGTAATTTCTTCTGTAGCTGCAACCGTATTGGATGATTGTTCTTTAACGCTGTGTGCTTGAGGAGAAGTTACTTGAGATGCTTTGTCTTGTTGTTTTACTTCTTCTTGTTTTACAACAGCTGCGGACACAGAGGATGTTTGTGCCGCCGCAACAACTGAGGATTCCTCCAATGTCAGTATCAGACTTCCTTCTGAAACACGGTCCCCCAACTTTACATGGACAGCCGTTACTGTTCCACTTGAAGTGGCGGGTACTTCCATGGTGGCTTTATCTGACTCTAGGGTGACAAGGGGATCATCTTTACTGACTTGGTCTCCAACTTTGACCATTAATTCGATGACAGGAATATTCTTAAAATCTCCAATATCTGGAACTTTAACCTCGACGGTCATGGGCAATTTCCTCCTCAAGAGCTAGTGGCTCGTCTATTTATATGAACTTATTCGTATCTCCAGGGATCTATCCAAGAAACACGTTATAACCCAATTAGTTTAACATGTTAGAGTTCTACTAGGCTGTCAAATAAGGAAAATCAATGAAAATTTCTGTCATCAAAATTATTGTTA